>JBKPMZ010000304.1:0-6508 GCA_046732415.1 Vulcanimicrobiota bacterium | reverse complement strand
CACCAAATACCGAAGCGCTTCCAGTGTCGCGGTCGCCGCCCAGTGCAAATCTTCCACAGCAACCAGCAGCGGCTGTTTGCGCGCCAGTTCCTCCAGCGCGCACGCGAATGTTTCAAACGTTCGAAGCCGCTCGTCTTCGTTGGACGCCGGAGCGCTCAAATCGACGCCGACGCTGTGAGCGGCCCCCAAGAGCGCTGCGTACGCCGTGTCTTCGTCGTGGCTGGCCGCCGCGCTCACGATCGCGCCGCCGCTTTCGGCGACGGCTTCACCGAGCGCGTCGAGCAGCGCCGTTTTACCGATGCCGGCCTCGCCGCCCAAGAACACGGCCCGGCCTTCGCCTCGGCGCGCGCGCTCCCACTGCGCGCGCAGCGTCGCGAGTTCGTTCTTACGCCCGATGAGCGTCGTGCGCGTTGCGCCGGCTGCCGATCCGTTGGCGATCGACCTTGCGGTTGAACGATGGATGCGCTCGAAGAGTGCCGTCGTTTCATCCAGCGGGCGCGTGTCCAGTTCTTCGCTCAGGCGTGCGGCAAAGCGATCGTATTCGGCAAGCGCGCCGGCGCGATCGCCCAGGAGCATGCGCGTTTCCATGATGGTGCGAACGGCGTCTTCGCGCCAGGGGTCGGCGGCGAGCATCAGTTGCGCGTACTGCAGCGCTTCCACGAACGACGAACGTTTCTGCGCGTCGGCGCATAGCGAGGACAGATTTGAAAGTTGCAGCGTTCGCAGCCGCTCGCGTTCGAACTCAATCCACTCTTCCGCGCATCGCTCGTACAAGTCGCCGGCATACAGACGCACGGCGTGCGCGCGCAAGTGGCGTTCCTGGATCTGCGTTTCGAACGCTTCCACGTCCAACCAATACGGGCTCTGCAAATTCCATGCAACGAGCGCGTTCGTCGTAACCAGCCACGGCGCACCGTTCGGCGGCGCGGGCAGCGCTTTGCTCAGGTAGTGCAGATGCCGGCGTACGTTCGCCGATGCGGAGGCCGCGTCGGCGTCGGGCCACAAGATCGAGGCGAGGGTCTCACGCGCGACGGGTCCACGCCTATTGACGAGCAGATACGCGAGCAGCGGCAGCGTCTTCGGCGGCGCGGCAAAACGCAGCGCTTGCCCGTGCATTTCGAAGCGCGGTTCGCCGAACAGGTGGATCCGCAGCCGCTCCACTGCCATGCCGCACGCTATTCTGCGCGAAGTTGATGCGCACTGCTCGCCTGCTTGCTAGACGTCGAACTGCGCGATGCGCAGATTTTCCGACGGACGGTATCCCGTAAAGCGCAGCGCGGGCGTCCGATCGCGCAGAAGCGTTTGAGTCGCCGCCACAGCAAGCGCCGCCGAGATCCGTTCGCCCGGGCACGCGTGCGGACCCGAGCCGAACGTGTAGGATCTGCGCGCTGCGGGATCCCGGTTTGCGGCTGCGATAACGACCAGCACGACCTCACCGGCTCGCACGCAATTCTCGAGAATTTCGGTTTCTCGCACGGCGAAGCGGCGCGTGTTCTGCACGGGTGAATCATAACGTGCGACACGTTCGATAAGCCTGTGCAGGTCCGCCGTCGATTCGTCGCGGCACGCGAGCAGCGCGTTGCCGATGAGACCCGCCGTCGCATCGCAGCTTTGAAACAGCAACCCTGCGAGGTTCGCGAGTATCGCTGCATCGTCAAGATCCCGGGCGGCGTGCTTGAACGTTTGAGCGAGCAGTCCTCGCGCGCCGCGGGTCCCTTCGAGCAGTGCGCGTGCCGATTCCAATGAAAACGTTGCGGCAAACTCGCGTGCGCAGCGCGCGGCCTCCAGCGAGTTCTCCACGCCCAGCCCTAGTGCGCGCGCAATCGCGAATGCGGGAAACAGCGATAGCAGCTGACGGCTTTCACGGGTGAAGAATTCCTGCGCGCGCTCGTGCGCCCAGATATCGATGCCGGTCGAGGCAAAATCATTCAGCGCTTGCAGTGCGGCGCGTTTGAGGTGCGCGTGCTGCTCATCGTCGCGCATGCGCATGAAGCGGCCGAAAAGATCTCCGGACGGCGTACCGGCGATCTGCGCGGGAACCGGCTCATGAGGCGGACGCACCAGCAGCGTCGCATTCGCGAACACTGCTTCGACCGCTCGCGCGCTCGAAGCGATCCACATTCCCAGATCGTCGTCGCGGTAGAACGGCCGCTCCGCGACCAGGTGCGCGTAATACGGATACGGATCCGGAGCGGTCGGCGCGGTGAGCGGCCTCAACTGGTGGTCCATGCCGCTTACCATAGCACGCGGATGTTTCGTCCGCGTGCGAACTACGGTGTCGTGCGTTCGCTTTCGTGCGCCATGAAACGCTCGTACGATTCTTTGACGATCTGCCGCGCGGCCGCAGCATCTTCCCAGCCGTGCGTCGCCGTTTTCTTGCCTTCGAGCAGTTTGTAGGTTTCGAAGAAATGCGAGATCTTCCGAATCACGTGCGGAAAGATCTGCGTGTAGTTGTGAATGCCGTCGAAGGATGGCTCGCCAACGGGAACCGCGAGAATCTTGTCGTCTTCCTTGCCCTCGTCGATCATCTTGAGCAGACCGATCGGGCGCGCTACCACCAGGCATCCCGCAAACGTCGGCTCGATGGTGAGAATCAGCACGTCGAGCGGATCGCCGTCCAGCGCCAGCGTCTGCGGCGCGAAGCCATAGTCGCCGGGATAGTGGATCGGCGAGTGCAGCGCGCGGTCGAGCCGGAAAATGTCGAGCGTCTTGTCGTACTCGTACTTGTTGCGCGAGCGCTCCGGAATCTCTACGACGACGTTGATTTCCTCGGGCGCGTTCTCGCCCAGCGGCAGGTGCAGGTAGTTCTTCGGGGTTGGGATCGGCATAGCGGCGGGGTATTGCGCGTTTTGAGGTGCTGAGCCTGCGGGAAGCGGCAGGTGTATCCTCTGACTTTGCCAACTGCTTAGTGACCATGGTCACTATCTGGTCCCGCCTGGGAATCCAGAAAAAAATCCTCGCCAGTCTTGCGGTGATCGTGCTGCTCATGCTTGCCGCCGTCGTCGTCGACGCGTTCGCGCGCATTACGGATCGGCGACTTTCCGACGATCTGATTCTGCGCTTGCTTCCCGCGCGCACGGATCTGCGCAGTGCGAAACGGCTGATTCTGGCCGCGGACGACGATGGCGCATGGTATTTGCTTTCCGGAGAGTCCACCGCAGGGCGCGGCTACCTGCGCGGCTACCGCTCCGACCTCACGCAAATCTCCGCATGGCTCGGCAGCGCGCAAAGGACGCTGCGCTCGAGCAGCGATGAAGCGTTGCTCGCCGCTTTCAAGGCGCGGTTCGATGCGTACCAACAAGGAAACGAAAAGGCGTTCGCGCTGGCGCGGGCGGGCAAAGCAGAGCAGGCGCGCCGTGCGTACGTCAACGTCGGCTACGTGCCGATGATGCACGCGCTCAACCAGTACGAGGCTGTGGCGGTCCAAGCGCAAATCCGCGGCGTGGAAGAGCAGCGTTTCCGCGTACGCCGTTTTGCCGATGCGTTTGCTGCCGCCATCGGAATCGGTTCCGTCGCGCTCGCGGTGACCGTCGGCGTACGTACGGGCGGCATGCTGCGGCGCCGTTTGGGCAAAGTTTCCAATGCGCTGGCGGACGTCGTCGGTTCAGACCTCGTGCAACTGGACGAGAGTTTTCGCAACATCGCCGAAGGCAATCTGTCAGCGCCGCGTTATGTGTGCGTGCGGCCGTCCATCGACGATCGCGGCGGTGACGAGTTGGCGCTGCTCGCCGCAAGTTACAACCGGCTCATCGAAGGGCTGCGCGATCTTTCGCAGCGCATCGACGAGTCCGTGCTCGACGCGCGCCGCAGACTCGAAGTCGAACAGCGTTTGCAGTATCTGCAGGAGTACGACGACGTTACCGGCATGCCGAACCGGCATCTGCTGCAAGCCGAACTCGATCGCGCCATTCACGCGCACACCTTGCTGACCGGCCCTATCGCCATCGCGTATTTCGGGGTGATCGGCCTGGACAAGATCCAGGACAGCTTCGGCCGCCCATTTGCCGAGCGCGCGCTCAAGCTCACGGCCGAACGCCTCAAAGACGCGCTTCGGCCGACCGATATCCCCGCCCGGGGCGGCGGCGACGGCGAGTTCATCGCCGCGCTCGATCCGGTGGACGGACGCGATGACGCGATGACCCGCACGCGCGAGCTGATTACGCGTCTTTCTGGTCCGTTCAATTTGGACGGCCGCGAACTGGTCGTCAGCGTGAGCGCAGGCCTGAGCATGTACCCGCGCGACGGGCGCGATGCGGACGAACTGCTGCGAAACGCGACCACGGCGATGTCCTACGCGAAAACATCGGGAAGCGGCGAGGTTGCTCTCTATAGACCGAGTCTGCGTTCGCAGTCGCTGGAACGCGTGACGCTGGAATCCGATCTCAAACGCGCGATCGCCGCCAAAGAGTTCGAGGTCCACTATCAGCCGATCGTTAACGTCGCCACGCGCCACATCGACGCATTCGAAGCTTTGCTGCGCTGGCGTCATCCGCGTTTCGGTTTGCTGGAGCCGGCGTCGTTCATCGACGTTGCGGAAGACACCGGTGCGATCGAAGCGCTCGGCACGTGGGTACTGCAGACGGCATGCGCGCAGGGCCGCAGCTGGCACCAGAGCGGGCACGACGTCGGCATCTCGGTGAACGTGTCGATGCGGCAGTTCCGCGGCGACGTGCTCGGTGTGGTCGAAGGCGCGCTCGCGTCCACGGATTTTCCGGCGCGTCAGCTCGAACTGGAATTGACGGAGAGCCTATTGCTCACCGATCGTCCGCGCGCGCAAAACGCGCTGGGCGAGCTCAAACGCTTGGGTGTGCGCGTCGCTATTGACGATTTCGGCACCGGATATAGTTCGCTCGCGTATTTGCGCACGTTCCCGCTGGACGCGCTCAAGATCGATCGTTCGTTCGTGAGCGACATCACGAGCAAATCGTACGACGAGGCGATCGCGCGAACGATCATTCTGCTGGGGCGTACGCTCGGTGTTCGCGTCATCGCCGAAGGCGTGGAAGACGTGCAGCAGGCGGCCATTCTCCATAAACTTGGCTGCGATGCCATGCAAGGCTACTTCTTCGGAAAGCCCTCGCCCGCGAACGAGTGGATGCAACTGCTGGAAAGCATGGCCTAGTCAGCGTCGAACCCCTCCGGCTCAATGGTAGAGCAGGCCGAATTTGTGATCGTGGGCTGCGGACCCGCAGGCGGCACCGCGGCGCGAGAAGCGGCGCGGGCGGGCGTCCACACCGTCGTGCTCGACAAGGACAGCGAGATCGGCGCGAAGCGCGTTTGCGCCGCGGGCTTGCGTCCGGGATTTTGCGCGACGTTCGACTTGCCGCGCAGCCTCGTGCACTGCGATACTCCGCGCCTGGCGCTGTTCGACACGCAGCTGCGGGAATACGAGGTATTTTTCGGCCCCGGCCATACGACGACGCGCGAAGAACTCGACGGCACCATCGCGCGGCTTGCGCGGAGTGAAGGTGCCGACGTTCGCACGGCGTCGCTGTTCAAGACGTTGCGGCGCGAGGGCTCGCAGATAGTCGTCGATTACGCGGACCTTCGCAGCGGCGAGCGTCGCACGATTGCCGCGAAGAACGTGTTTTTGGCTCAAGGTTCGACCGCGAAGCTGGAGCAAACCGAGTTCGCATACGACGGCTGGCAAGACGGCCTGGTCACCACGCTGCAATATCGCGTGTATTTGGACCGGCCGGCGGCCGCCATCGCCTACCAAACGCTCGAAATGCACTATTTTCCGACGCAAGACGGGCGCATGACCGTCGCGTGGATGTTTCCCAAACGCGATCATTTGGCGATTGGCCTGGGCGTGATGGGCAAGATGCCGGGCGCGCAGCTTCGTGAGGAACTCGACCGCTTTACCGACCGCGTGCGCGATCGGCTCTATCCCGGCATCGCGCATACTATAAAAACGGAAGGGCATCTGCTGTACGGCAGCGAGCCTCGAGGAGCCATTGCCGCTCCCGGCGCCATGGTCGGCGGAACCGCAGCGGGACTGGTCGACGCGACCAACGGCGAGGGCATTTTCGAAGCGGCGATGAGCGGACGCGTTGCCGCGCAAGCCGTCGCGGCGGCCCGCCGCAGCCGTACGCCCGCATTCGAGGAGTACGAGCGCGCGGTCAAACAGCGATTTTACCGGCGCCTGCGCCATCGCGCCAGGCTGATGCGCTATTTGGAGCGCAAGCCGTCCCGCTATGCGCTGCTCTTCGAGCAACTGGCGAAGGCGCCGCGGTTTGCCGATATTCTCCAGCGAGAAGATCACGAACGCACGATGCTGGATCGGTTATATCTATACGGACAGGCGCTGCGGTTTGCCGCGCGAGCGCATTTTAGCGGCGAGTAGTCGTTGCTCGTAACAATCAGCGATGCCGAATTCCGGCAATTGCGCGATCTCATCCGGGACCGCTTCGGCATCTATTATGACGACACCAAGCAGTTTTTGCTGCAGAGCCGTCTGCAGACGCGCCTGGTCAAGCGAAGCGTCGCGGATTTTGCGGCGTATTAC
>JBKPMZ010000303.1:0-1774 GCA_046732415.1 Vulcanimicrobiota bacterium | reverse complement strand
GCCGCCGCGGCCGACTACCAAGGCGAAGCCGTGCGTGTGGATCCGATGGCGCTGTCCGCCGATCCGAACCTGCCGTTCGACGTGTTGCCGTGCTGAACAAGACGATAGCAATCACTGCGCTCGCGGCGCTCGTCGCCGTTGCGGGATGTACTTCGACCCGCCATGCCGGCAATGCGCCCGCGCGCTTTCAGATCGCGCAGCAGCGCGAACCGCTTTCGCTCAACCCCGCTTTGGAAAACGGGGCGTCGTCGACGGAGTGGGGATTTCTGCTCTTTTCGTACTTGGTGAAGTACGACCAGAACGGCACGCTGATCTCCGACGTGGCAACGCAGGTTCCCACCTTGCAAAACGGCGGCATCAGCCGGGACGGTTTGACCGTGACGTACCATCTGCGCAAAGGCGTGCGCTTCGCGGACGGCGTGCCGCTCACGGCGCGCGACTGCGTATGGACCATTAACGCGATCAATAGCCCGGCAAACAACGTGCAGTCGCGCTACGGTTACGACCGCATTGCAAAAGCGGAAGCGCCGAACGATTACAGCCTGGTGCTGCACCTCAAGCACCCGTTTGCGCCGCTGCTTACGCTGGTACTCGCGCCGCAAGGCTTCCCAATCCTTCCGCGACATCTGCTCGCGAAGTATCCCGACTTCAACCACATTCCGTTCGACCAGAAGCCCGTGGGCTCGGGTCCGTACGTCGTAGATCGGTGGATACACGGCGATCGCGTCGTCATGCACGCCAACCCGCTCTATTTTCGCGGCAAACCCAGCATCGAGCACATTACCATCCGCTTCGTGCCGGATTCACAAGCGGCGCTGAACATGCTGCAGGCGCACGAAATTCAAGGCTACTACAACGAGCAGGATTACTCGCAGTATCCGCAGTTGGTCCCGCTCAAAGGGTATCGAACGGCGGCACGCCCCGTGGCCGGTGTTGGAGCGATCATCTTCAACACGCAGGATCCGGCAACGGCGGATCCTCGCGTACGTCATGCGCTTGCGCAAGCGATCGATATCAAAAGCATCGTCACGAAAGCGTATCGCGGAGCGGTGAGCGGTTCGCAGGCGGCGCGCGGCTTATTCTTTTGGGCCTACGATCCCAAAGCGTATCCCGACATTCCGTACGATCCGGCGCAGGCAAACCGGCTGCTCGATGCAGCGGGCTGGAAGATGGGAGCGGACGGTATTCGCCACAAAGACGGCATGCCGCTCAATCTGCAGATGATCATTCAGGCCGGCACGCCGGCCGAGGCGGTCGTCGGCAATTCCGTCACGCAATACGAACGCGCGGTCGGCGCAGACGTTACGCTCAAGCAGTTCAACGTTACGCAATTCGTCGCACCGGCGGGTGAAGGCGGCCCGGTGTACGGCGGAAAGTTTAATCTGGCCTTGTATCCGTTCGTCAACGGCGACGATCCGGACACGACGGACCAATTCGCCTGCTCGAACGTTCCGCCGCACGGCTACAACAAGTCGCGCATCTGCGATCCCCGCATCGACGCGCTGCTCCGCCAAGGTCAGCAGACGTTCGACATCGGCAAACGCAAAGCGATCTACGCGCGGCTGCAGCGAGTGCTGCAGCAAGAGCTGCCCATCGTGCTGCTCTACAGCCGCAACGAAGTCGACGTCTTCACGGACCGGCTGCGCGGACAGAGCGTTTCACTAGACGGCACATGGTGGAACGTCGGCGCGTGGCATCTCGCGCGCTGACGAGAGGCGAGCGCTCTTTTCCGCAGCCGCACTAACCGCTGCAATCAGCGTTGCACGAAGAGCAC
>JBKPMZ010000302.1:0-3675 GCA_046732415.1 Vulcanimicrobiota bacterium | reverse complement strand
GCAAAGCCGGCAATGGTGCCGGCGTGTACGTACGCGGTCATCGCGCACGCCAGTACGACGGTCGTGATCAGCAATCCGGCAATCCCGCCGCGGCCCGCGGCGCGCGCGTCATCGTTCACTTCTTCCGATGCGGACGCGGAGACTTCCCATCCGTCGCTCATCCACACGCCCAGCGTCATTGCGCTCACGAAACCGAAGAGCGTGAGATTGAATGCGCGCGCGTCGTGCGGCGCGATGGTATGCGCGGCTACGTGATGATGCGGCAGCAGCAGCGACGCGATGGCCGACGCCGCAAGCACGCCAATCTCAAGTGCGAGCGCGAGCGTCGTCACCAGTGCCGTCGGACGAATGCCGACGTATAACAGCACGCTGCTCGCGACGATCCACAACGCGCCGACGGCTGCGTCCCACATCGGATCCTGCGCACGTCCGGGCGCAAGCAGATCGAGCGTATAGATACCCGCGGGCACGGCGGTCGCCATCGTCGCGAAAAAATTCGAGAGCAGCAGCAGCCACGCGCCGTACGCGCCCGCGTGCGATCCGAACGCGAGGCGAATCCACGAGTAGGATGAGCCGGCATTCGGCGCGATGCGCGTGAGCTGCGCAAAGCCGAACGCGATGCACAGCATTATTGCACTGACGGACAGAAGTGAGAGCGGAGCGAACGCACCGGCTGCCGCGACGATCGGCCCCATCGTCGACGCAATGCTGTATGCCGGCCCCATAGACGCCGACGAAAGCACCGAGAGATCGAAGAGTCTCAGAACACGCGGTAGGTGCCTCGCGCGCTCGGAAGAGCGCCCCGCGCCGATTTTAGCGCTCCTTCGTATGATTATGGTTGGACCAGACCGCACGTCCAGCGGTTGTCGGGATTCGATGGAAACGTCACAAAGAATTTGTTCGGACGGTCGATCTTCGTTGCGAGCCCGCCCCCGAAATAACCGCCTTGGAAGACAAGATTTCCGTGCGAGTCCACGCGGAACGAACCGGCGCTCGGTTTTCGAAAACCGCTGTACGTGTACGTATGATTTTTCGACAACGTGAAAAAGCCGCGCGGCTGATATTCTACGGCGGTGCCGGCGTATGTCGACGCGGTGCAGCCGTACTTTCCGAATACGAGCGAACCAACTGTCGGCGCGGTGACGGCGTTTTTCCGCTTAGGAACGTTGGCCGCGGCGCGCACACGCTTGTAATGGATGTCGGCCACTATGGTTTTGCCGTCACCGTACGGCGCAACTTTGACCTTGTAGGAATAGCCGTCGTTCAGCACCTCGACAATCGTCGCCGGAAGCCACTTACCGCTATCGGGGATATATTCGACTTCAACGTGCTGGCCGGGTTTGAATGCGCCGGGCGCCGCAGCGAGGAAAAAAAGCGCCGCCGCAACGGCAAAGAGCACACGCTTCATACGCTCTCCTAATGCAGCGCGATCACCCGCGGGCGCAAGTGCAATTCGTGCAGCACGCGCTCGTAATCGCCGGGAGTGACTTCATCCCACTTCTTACCGAGCAGCGCCAGAAGCGCGGCTTCCACAACGTTGGTGCCGAAGGAACGCCCCTGGAAATCGGGCGTCGTGGTGATGAGCATCTTCACGCCGCGCTTGCGCAGTTCGTCGACGTCCTTTTCCGTCACCGTGTTCGTGAGCACGATCTTGCCGTTCAAGTCGTCGGGCATGAACTGACGCATGAAGTGAAAATCGCCCGCGATAATGTCGGCGTCGTGATAGTACTGCGGGTACTTGGGCTCGGGCGGTTTCTCTTGTTTCTTCCCGGTCGGATAGAAAAACTGGAACGGCAGCTTACACGCGTCGGGCAGATATTTTTCCGCCATCTCTTCGAATTCGTGCAAGCCTTTGACCGGCTTGTCGAGGTCGAGCGCGAAAATGAAGTCGCCGAAAAGGACGTCCGCGCCCGCGTCGACGAGTGCTTGCGCCATGCCGAAGCGATCGAGTGCGCTCACCATGAGCACGTGTTTGCCGCGCAGGCTGATGCCGAGATCTTCCTGCATGAAGCGCACGGCCTCACGTTCCAAAGTGTTTTTCAGGCCGCTGCCATCGACGACCGGCGTAAGTTTCGCGGCCTCGAGCAGCCGCAACCCGTCGCGCAAAGCGTAGCGGTGCTTGCCTGCGTACAAATATACGTCGATACCGCCAAGGCCTATGGCGTCGACCTTGCCGTCGAGTTCATGCACCTTCGCGATCGCGGCGTCCAGTTTGCCGTCGGTGCCGACGCGTGAGATATCGAATTCTTCACCAAGCAGATTCACCACGGCGCGATGATCGCGCGTGCTGCTTCCGAGTGAAACCGAAACGACTGTTTTCACGCGACCACGCTTTTCCGGCGTTCTTCCGCGGCGGCGCGCGTCGCGGCGATCTTCTCAGGCGTGATCGCCGTGTCGAATGCGCGCATGTCGGCAAGCGTGAAACCACAGCGCTTAGCCATCTCTTCGATCTCGACGACTTTCTGCAATTCGATGCCTCGGCCCAGCGTGTACGACTCCAAACGGCTCTCGAGTGCGAGCACCATTGTTTCACTCATGCACGCGAGCGCCGTCCGCGGCGGCAAATTCGTATCCCAATCCAAGCCCGGCTCGCGCACGCGTTCGAATCGGACGTTGCCCGGAACGAGCATATTGCCGCCTTCGGTGACGAGAACGTCCGGCCGCAGCTCGGCCACGCGGCGGCTCACGTCGTGCGGAAGCGAGAGTTCGCACACGACCGCTCCGGTTTGCAGGTCTTCCGGCTGGATGACGTCTTGCGTAGAGCTCGTCGCAGTAAGAATGAGTTGACCTTGCCGTACCGCCTCGGAAATGTCCGTCGTGTATGACGACGTGCACGGCAACTCGTCTTTGATTGACTCGTGGAACTTGGAGAGGCGCGTGTTGTTGCGCGCGACGAGTACGACGTGCTTGACTTTTGGTGCGATGAGATGCACGCACGCGGAGCCAATCGATCCCGTTGCGCCAACCACGATCGCCGTGGAGCCGGCGGCGTCGATGCCCATCTCATCGGCGCCGCGGAAGAGGCTCTGAATCCCCGCCGCAATCGTGAGCGAATTACCGGTCGTGACCGGAATCGGCGAGCGCTCCGCAACGGTGACGCCGCCGTCGCCGACAACGCCGGTAAAGGCACCCAAACCGGCAACTTCGGCGCCGAGTTCCGCGCCAATCTCAATGGCGCGAACGATGCGTTTATAGACCTCTTCGCGTGGAAATTCGATCATTTGCTCCGGGAAGAGCGCCGCCGAAACGAACCAGCCTTCGGTTTCGCGGCCGTCAGGCGTGCGCACACCGGTAACGTGCACCGCCGCCCACGGCGGCATCCATTCCATGATCTTGCGGATGATCGCCGGCCCTTTGCCTTTCGCGCTCGGTTCGTACCGCTCGATGTCTTCGAGCGAGAGCGGATGCACGACGAAACAAAATTTCGGTGTATTGATCATTGCGACTCGGCTTCACGTTTTAGTGCGGCGAGCATCATGTCGCTGTTCTCACGCACTTTGCGTTCCAGCGTCGGGCCGATGAGTTCGGCCAGCGTCGGAACGCCGAAATCGTAATCGACACCGAGCACCACGTGCGTTTGGCCGCCGTTTTCGGAAAAGGTCCAACTGCCTTCGAATTTGTCGAGGTCGCCTTCGAGCAATTTGTAGTCGATACGCAAATCGGCATCGTTGAAGC
>JBKPMZ010000301.1:0-3874 GCA_046732415.1 Vulcanimicrobiota bacterium | reverse complement strand
CCGCAGTATCTCAGCAACACCTCGCTTTACTCCATACTCGGCGTGCACACGGCGGCGAGCTACAGTTCGTCCAACAGCGGCGATATCGGCGGACGCGGCGGCGCATCGGTGAGCGCTTCCATCGGGCGCGCGTTCATGGGCGGCGGCGGCGGCGCGGGCGCGAACAACAACGCTTCCAACAACAACACGTACAACAACTACGGCAGCTCCGGCGGCACGGGCGGCGGCATCGTGCTGCTGCGCATCGCAAACACGAGCGGTTCTGCGGCGACGATTTACGCGAACGGCACGACCGGACTTGCACCCAACAACGACGGCGGCGGAGGCGGCGGCGCGGGCGGTACGGTGATCATCACCTCGCCGAACGCGTTTAGCGGCATCACCGTCTACGCGAACGGCGCGGCCGGAACGACGGCGGACGCCGCGGGATCCTTTCCGGGAAATCAGCACGGGCCGGGCGGCGGCGGAGGCGGCGGCATCGTGCTCAGTTCCAGTTCGGTAAGCGCTTCCGTTACGGGCGGTGCCAATGGAACGACGACGCCGAACCTCACATCGTACGGTGCGAGCGCGGGTTCGAGCGGCTATTCGTCGTCCGTGATCGATCCGACGACGATTCCCGGAATCGGTTCGGGTGCGGATTGCTACAGTTCCACCGGTTCGGGCAGTGCAACGATGTACACGGGTCCGTACGATTCCGGCGATGCAACGTACAACGGTGCCGCGTACACCGGCTCGTACGACGGCGTGCAGAGCGTGACGAACAACAACGATTTTACCGCCCGCGAGATTCCGCTTCCGACACCATCACCGGTTCCGCAGAACACCGGAACCAGTGCGCTCTCGCCCATCGGCAACTCGTTTTCCGTGAGCTCTTCGCCGAGCGTGAACGTCGAGAACGCGCTGTACTACGTCAATACGGCAAAGGCGAACCACACTGTCACGCTCACCGCGACCGCGCCGGTCTTACCCTCGCAGTGGAGCGTGCAACTCTGTCCCGACAACGGCGGAACGCCCAACTGCGGGTACGGGACGCAATCTACGACGTGCAAAAGTACCAATGCCAATCAGTGGATGAACATTAGCGCGGCGGGATCGACCGCTACCGCGCAATTTTGTTACCGCAACGGCACGAGCGGCGCGAGCAATCCGCAGATTCTCGCGTACTGGGCGGTCTACACCGGACCGACCGGAACGTACACGGCGTTTTCGCGTTACGACGCGACAATAGACGCGCAAGACGATCAAATCAGTCCCGCTACGCCGGCTGAAAACGTGACGCACAACGAACTGTACGCGGGCTTCGTGCCGATTGCCAAGTCGAGCACCGTCGTAACGACCGGGTGCCCCTCGGGCGTCAGTCCGCCGTCCGGCGTCTGCCCGAGCGGTGTGATCCGGTACTCCGTGCAGTATGCGAACATCGTTTCCGGCGGCGGCAAGGGGACGGAGGGGCAAATCGCCGCTGCGTTTCCGCAGACGCAAGCGGGTTCGCTCGTGGTCAGCGACGACGGTTTGGGCGGATTGAACGGCACGAATTGGGGCACGTACACCGGCGGTTTGGTAAACGCGCTGAGTGCGGGCACGACGGGCACGAGCTGTGGCGTGTACAGCAGCGGCTGGGGCGCGTGCGGCGATACGACAGCAGGAACGACGTGCACGTACGACGCTTCGCATCCGAGCGGCATAGGCGCTACGAGTTTCACGTGCACGATCGGCGGCGGCAGTTTTCAACTCTATCCCTCGGGCTTTACCGGCCAAACTTCGAGCGGCACCGTAACGTTCGCGGTGCAGGTCAAGTAAGGCAAGCGAGCGCCGTCCGTCACAGTCCTTACGCTGGATGCGTTTTCGCGCTAAGATGGAGTCCGGAGCCGGAGGATGGTACCTATGCGCCGATTAGCTAGGCTGATTGCGATTGCCGCTGCATTGTCGTGTTTCGGTGCCGCTGTTGCAAGCGCCGCACCGCCGGGGACGGCGAACATAGAGCTCAATCCGCAGGTCCGCGTTCAACTTCCCTCCGATCCGCAAGGCGCCATGGACCGCGCGCGAGAGCGCGTTGCTGCGGGCGACTTGAACGGTGCGATCGCGATGCTCGCGACGTACGTCGCCGGGCATTACGGCGAAGTCGGCCCGGAGCGTCTGCTGGGCGATCTGTATTACCGGCGCGGCGACATGCGCAAAGCGGAAGAAACGTACGCGCACGTTCTGGTCTACGCGCCGCTCGACAAAGAAACGCACGCGCGCCTGGGCTCGGTGTACGCGACCGAAAATCACATCGACGCGGCCATTGCCGAATTCAACCGCAGTTTGCCCGGCACCGACTCCGTTCCCGATCTCGTTCAACTCCATCTGCGCAAGGGCGACTTCAAGCAGTACCGGCAAGAGCGCGAGAAAGCCGCGCGTGATTTTCCGACCGACTCCGAAGCGCAACTGGAACTCGCGCAGGTCTACGAGGCGCTGCATCAGCCGGAGCTCGCGAGGCTCTACTTCCAACGCGCGCTGGACAACGATCCCAATTCGCTGCTCGCGCTCAACGGGTTGGGCCTTGCGTACATGGACGAAAACCGGTACGACGAAGCCGTCGCGCAATTCAACACGTGCTTGCGGCTGGATCAGTTCAACTACGCCTGCGAGGACAATCTCGGCGCCACGTATTTGGAGAGCGCGCGTTTTCCGATGGCCGGTGCCATCCTCGACCGCGCACATGCGCTGCAGCCGGAGCGATCGGAAGCGCTCGTCAATCTCGGGTATCTGGCCGACGTGAACGGCGATTGGAAGAAAGCGATTTCGCTGTACGTTCAGGCGATGACCGTGTATCCGTATTCACCGGATGCGTATATCGATCTCGGGTACACGTACAATATGCACGGCCTCTACCAACTGGCGCAAGCGGCACTCGTCAAGGGACTTGCGGTTGCGCCGCTCGACGGCAGATTGCACTTCTTGCTGGGCGACGCGTACCAGCATCAGGGCAACGAAGCAATGGCGGAGCAGCAGTATAAACTCGCCGCGAGTTCCGACGATCTCGATCCGGACGTACAGCGGTTGGCGCAGCAGCGCGTGGCTGCGTTGCACGTGAAGAAACCGAAGCAAACGCCGTAATCCTGTGCAGCGACGCAGCCCATCACCGTTCCGTCGCCACTCGCCTTTTGCCATCCCGGCAAAAGCGCTCGTTCGCCTCTTGCGCGCTAAGCATCGCCATCCATGGCTACGCGCGCAATTCACACGCGCCTGAACGGTGATGGGCTGCGTTGCGCTGTATTGCTCTGGTTTACGACTTTTTGGCGATTGCTTCGATTTCTACGCGTGCGCCTTTGGGTAAAGCGGCGACCGCGATGGTTGAGCGAGCGGGTTTTGCAGCGTCGAAGTATTTCCCATAGACTTCGTTGACGGGCGCGAAGTCGTTCATGTCGACTAAAAAGATCGTCGTTTTCACGACGTTGCCGTAGGTCATTTGCGCCGCTTCCAGCACCGCGCCCAAGTTTTTGAGGACCTGTTCGGCTTGCGCGGCGGCATCCGCGCCGGTCAGTTCGCCGGTGGCCGGATCGATGGCAATTTGCCCCGAGCAAAACAGTTCGTTGCCCGCGAGAATCGCTTGACTGTACGGCCCCATCGGCGCGGGCGCTTTATCCGTGCGTATCATGGCGTGGCCGATTCAAGCCTCAGCTGATACAATCCGCTTGGTGAAGACGTTTCAAAGCGAGTTTGCTGCCGTCGCCGAATGGATCGACGCGTATCTTTCCGGCGAGCGCGAGTATCCGGTACTTTCTCAAGTGCAGCCTGGCGAGATCACGGCACAGTTGCCCGGAAGCGCACCGGAAAACGGCGAGCCGTTCGAAGCGCTGATGGCCGACTTCGAACGCGTCGTGCTTCCCGGCAT
>JBKPMZ010000300.1:0-38709 GCA_046732415.1 Vulcanimicrobiota bacterium | reverse complement strand
CGCGAACAGCGCGATCATGCCCGGGCGCATGACGGGAAATGCGCCGACCATATCCGCAACCTCTTCGTACGCGCTCTTCACGCGCGCCAGCGCGGCATCGTCGACGGTTTCGAGATTGCGGTACATCTGTTTGTCGAGCATGCGATCTTCGCGGCCCTGCGGCCAAATGCGCCACGAATCGTTGTCGATGACGTCCGCGATAACGAGTTGCCCTTTATTTTCACCGCCTGCGAGCCGTCCGAATTCGATCTTCAAATCGACGAGCAGCACGTCGCGCTTACGCCATGCGTGCGCCAGAATCTCGAACGTGAGGCGCGCGATCTCCGTCATCGCGGAGATTTCGGCAGCGTTCGCGATGTTCTCGCCCATAATCGCATCTGGCGTGATGAGCGGATCGTGGCGCGCGTCGTCCTTTAAAAAGAATTCGACCATGCGCGGCACCAGCAGGGAACCGCGCTGCAGCCCGGGATTGCGCTTTACCAGCGACCCGGCGGCAACCCCGCGCACCACTACTTCGAGCGGAATCATGTTGCAGCGGCGCACGAGCATCTCGTTGTCGTCGTCGTCCTCGCCGCCGTTCAGATAGTGCGTGGGAAGCCCACACAAATTCAGCAGGCGAAATACGCGCGCGGTCGTCTGCGCGGCGAGCCGGCCCTTTCCGGAGATCTCGTTACGGCGTGCGCCGTCGCCCGCGGAGATGGAATCGGTCTGTTTGACGACGAGCATATCCGGCTGTCCCGCGGCTTCAAAGAGCACCTTGGTCTTGCCGCGCGTTATCTCAATGCCTTTGTTCATTTTGAACGGCGCTCCGGCCGAGCCTTGGTTGAAAAGGCGCTCCGCTCTGCTGCGCGCCCCCCGCGGTGAACCGCGGGGCCCCCGGCCTCGGGCGCCTGATTAGCTGTTGCTGACATTATCGCTCCCCGTGGACGCTTGCACAGTAATTTCTTTTTGTTGGGGAAAGGGTTCTAAGGCGTCGATGCGGGCCGCAAGCGCGCGTGCACGTTGCGCCGCGGTGCCGATATGCTTGCCCGGATCGAGCATGCGCCGAATCTCGGCGGGATCGATACGGCTGGTCAGTTCGTGTTCTTCGGTGAGCAAATGGCCGAGCGGATTCACTTTGCCCTGAGCGATGGCGTTCCACGATTCCATCGCGGCCGCGCGCAGCACTTCGTGCAGTTCCTGGCGATTGCCGCCCGCACGCACGGCCTCCATGAGCACCGATTCGGTGCCCGCGAACGGCCCGTACGTGCGCAGGTTTTCGGCGATACGCTGCTGATCGATCCGCAGCCCGGTGACGACGCGTTTGGCGATCTGCACGATCTCGTCGGCGCAGAGCATCGCTTCGGGAAGAATCGTGCGGCGATTGGCGCTGTCGTCCAACGTGCGCTCCAAATAATTCGTCGCCGCGTTCTGCCACGCGACATCGGCGAACGAGGGGAGCAATCTCGCCAGCGAATTTATGCGTTCACACAAAATCGGATTGCGTTTGAACGGCATCGCGGAACTGCCGACCTGCGACTTGCCGAACGGCTCGAACACCTCGCCGAACTCGGGCGAACTCAAAATGCGGATGTCGGCGGCGAATTTCGAGAGCGACGCGCCGACGCCCGCAAGCGCGGAGAGCAGCAGATAATCGAGTTTGCGCGGATAGGTTTGCGTGCTGATCTCGCGCGCTTCCAAACCGAAGCGCTCGAGTACCGCCGCTTCCATCTGCGCTGAAGCGCCGTCGTCGTTCAGCAACTGCTCGTACGATGCCGACGTGCCGACCGCGCCGCGCAAACCCTTCGCCGTCAAGTTGGAAAACACGAAGCGCAGCGTGCCCTCGTCAATAAGCAAATCTTGCGCGTACACGGCAAAGCGATAACCGAGCGTTGTCGGTTCCGCAGGCTGAAGATGCGTGAACGCCATGCACACGACGTCCGCGTGCTCGCGAATCTTCTCCGCAAGTGCACGCAGTACGTCGTCGACCGCCGCGCCCACCATCGAGAGCGCCAAGCGAAGCCGGTACGTCTCCACCGTGTCTTCGATGTCCATCGAGGTAGAGCCCAAATGCAGTTTGCCGCCGCCCACCGTGGCTTGCGAGGCGAAGACGCGAATCTCGGCCATCAGATCGTGATGAATCTCGCGTTCGATCTCGAGCGCCGCGTCGATATCGACTTCATGCGCGTGCGCTTGAATGTCGTCGAGTTCAGCCTGCGTCACCAGGCCGCGCGAGAACTGCGCTTGCGCGAGCGCGACCCACACCTGGCGCCACAGTTTGCGCCGCTGCTCTTCCGAAAAGAGTGAACGCAATTCAGCGCGGCCGTATCTCCACGAAAACGGAGAGGCGTAGGTGGCATAACTCATGGGGTAGGGGGCCTTTCGCCCTCAGGTTCGGCCACCCTGGTCGGCTTTTGTCTGGAGCCGGCCGCCGGGCCGAGAGCCTAGCGGCGCGGCGCCGTTAGTGTCGACACTTCGGCAGTCAGCAGCTCGACGGCCAGTTCCGGGTCCTCGACTTTGCCGGTTACCACGGAGTCGAAGGCCGCCACGGCGCGTTCGTACGCGCGCCGCGCGCGGGCCTCGCCGATGCGGGATGCGATGGGCCGTAAAGCGCGTTCGCGCCAGCGTATGCGCGCCGGAATCTCGCCTCCCGGGCGTGCGAGTTCCCACAGCATCTGGCACTCGGTGGCGAGCGCGTAGATGAGCGGCACGGCGGCGCCGCGGTCGCTGCCGAAGAGCTCCCGCGCGATGCCGAGCGCCTCGCCCACGCGGCCTTCGACGAGCGCTCCGGCATATTGGTAGGCTTTGGGGTCCTCGACGCTCAGCGATTCGGTTTCCAAATCCTTGTAGGTGATCTTCTTGCCGGCGATCGCAAGTTTTTGGAGGTCGTTGCGGACCGACGCGAGATCGGCTTCGCTGCGCGCCAGCGTGTCGACGACGCGCGCATCGGCGCTGGCGCCCAGCGCGTGCAGCGTTTCGTCGATGAAACGCGCGCGGGCGTCTTCACCCGACGTCGTGTCGATGCGCAGCGCCGAGCGTCCCGCGAGCGCACCGAACGGTTCCGGACGTTTCGAGCGCGGCGAGAGCAGATCGCAAAGGACCAGCGTATTGCCGTCCGGCACGTTCTGCGCCGCGTCCCATAGTTCGCGACGCATCGCTGCTTTGAGCGTTTGCGTGTCGGTTACGGCAATCACGCGAGAACTCGCTAAAAACGGCATCGCCTGCACCGCCTCGCGCACGCGCCCCGCGCCGTCGAGTTGCGAGGCGGGAAACCGTTCCAGGTTCATGTCGCGCATGTCGGGCGGCAACACGCGATCGATCACCAGTTCCAGCGCACGATCCGCCAGCACGCGTTCGGTGCCCTCGATGATGACCAGTTTGCCGATGGACGGCGCCTTATCGACGAAGTCGTAAAACTTCACAAGGAACGCGTATTCCAGAGGTGTTCGGCAAGTTCCGGCTGAAGCACAACCGTCGAGAAAGGAGGGTCCGCCGTATGTCTGCTCTGCACGCAAATCCGCGCGCGCCTTTCTCGCCTCACGCCACGGCATAACCGCCGAAACGCTTTTAGCAGCGAGTCCGAAGCGCGCATACGCTCTTTCTCCCTTTTCAATACTGTTTTTGATGAGGAAATTCGGACTTGTTTCAAGGACGCATTTGCGCGCAGCAGCGCGAACGGTACGGTATTCTCTATTGCGGAACTGCTTTGGAAGCTCGCGTCAGCGGGCGCTTCCGCCACTCCGTCACATCACCACTCGACTATCCCGCGGTCGGCGATGAAGTCTACTTCGAACAATCCGCCGGAGGACCGGCGATCATTCACCAAGTTTTGCCGCGTCGCAGTTGCATCGTGCGTAAAGCGGCCGGCGGCGCCTACGATGAGCAAGCGATCGCCTCAAATGTCGACTATCTGCTCGTTGTGAGCGGGCTGAACGGCGACTTCAACGTCCGCCGCATCGAACGCTACGCCGCGCTTGCCGCAAGCGGTGGTGTGCGGCCCGTGCTGGTGCTAAACAAAGCGGATCTCTGCCCCGATCTCGAGGTGAAGTTGCTTGAAATCACGGATGCCGGCGTGGCGATGCCCATCCATGTGTTGTCAGCGACGAATGGCGAAGGCCTCGATTCGCTCGCGCAATACCTCACGCCGCAAACCATTATCGCGCTCGCCGGTTCGTCCGGCGTGGGGAAATCGACGATCGCAAATGCGCTCATGCAGAACGCTGCGCAAGCGACAAACTCCGTGCGCGCAGGCGACGATCGCGGACGACATACGACCACAGCCCGTCGTTTGTTCGAACTTCCCTGCGGCGCGCTGCTGATCGATACGCCCGGTATGCGGGAACTGCATCTCTGGGCGGACGCCGATTCGATTGACGACGCGTTTGCGGATATCGATCAACTGGCGCGTCAATGCCGGTTCACAGACTGCGCGCACGGAAGCGAGCCGGGCTGCGCAATACGCGCGGCGCTGGGCGACACACTGGACGAATCCCGGTTTCGCAACTACCAAAAACTTCGGCGCGAACAGGCATTTCTCGAACGAAAAGTCCAAGCGCAGGAGCGCATGCGGTTCAAACGCCGGCAATCGTGAAAATCGGGTGAGATCGCGGGCAAGTATCTTGGATTGCTTGTTCGGCTGTGCTACATAGTACGCCATGATACTTGCCGCAGCGCTCTCACTCACGCTTCATCTCATGTCGGGCGGCATCGACCGCACGTACCATCTCTATCGCCCCGCGTCGCTCAGTCAAGGAGAACGCGCGCCGCTCGTCGTGATGCTGCACGGCGGATTCGGCACCGGCGCGCAAGCCGAGAAAGATTACGGATGGGACAAACTGGCCGACCGCCAGCAGTTTATCGTCGCGTATCCGGACGGTGTGCGCCGCAGTTGGAACGCCGGCATGTGCTGCGGTCCGGCTCGCGATCAACACATAGACGACGTGGCGTTCATCGGCGCGCTGGTGAACGAGATAGAACGCACGCAGAACGCCGATCCGCAGCGCGTGTACATCACGGGCATGTCGAACGGGGCAATGATGGCCTACCGGCTGGCATGCGAGGCGACGTTCCCAATCGCCGCAGTCGGTTCGGTGGCCGGAACGTTCGATATGCCGTCATGCGCGCATCCGCAGCGCACGCGTATCATGGAAATACACGGGCTCACCGACCAGCACGTGCCGTTCGGCGGCGGCATCGGCATCAATCATTCGCAACCGCAGCCGTTTCCGCCGGTCGGGAGTTCCCTGGCGGTGTGGCAGAACGCGAACGGATGCGCGAGCGATCCGAGGCGCAGTACGATCGGCGTCGTAACGCGCACGCGCTGGACGTGTGCGCGAGGCGATGACGTGGAACTCATTACCATTGCGAACGCCGGTCACGAATGGCCCGGCTCGCACCGGGGACCTCGCGGCGCATTCCTCGGGCGGCTGCTGCACATCGCGCCGGCCGACCCGGTGAGCGATGCCATGAATGCGACCGACACGCTCTGGAGATTCTTCTCCTGGCCGCCGAAATAGTAAGGTATGGTGTCGAGCGCCGTACGCGAACGGGATGTCCCCTCGGGAACAATCGCCTTTCTCTTTACCGACGTGGAATCGAGCGTGGCGCGATGGGAAAAATATCGCGACGCCATGCGCCAGGCGATTGAACGGCACGATACGCTGCTTTGCGCGGCGATTGAAGCCGACGGCGGATATGTATTCAAGACGGTTGGAGACGCCGTGTGCGCCGCATTTGCAACCGCCGACGCCGCCGTGAGCGCCGCAGCGCGCGCACAACTCGTACTGCAAAAGGAAGATTGGTCCACGGTTGGCGGTTTGCACGTGCGCATGGCAGTACATAGCGGTGCCGCCGAACTGCGCGACGGCGATTACTTCGGACAAAGCGTCAACCGCGTGGCGCGGCTGCTATCGCTTGCGCACGGCGGACAGATTCTGGTTTCGGGTGTCGCCAAGGAATTGTGCGAAGGAACGCTCTCACCCGAACTCACGCTGCGCGATTTGGGTGCGCATCGCTTGCGCGATCTCGCGCACCCCGAACAGGTCTACCAAGTCGTCGCGGCGTCTTTGCCGGCAACATTTCCGCCTCTCCGATCGCTTGAGGCACTGCCCAACAATCTTCCCTTACAACTCACGCCGTTCTTCGGGCGCGAAACGGAAATCGAGAAGATCGAACGAGCGCTCGACCAGGCACGGCTTGTAACGCTTGTCGGTTCGGGAGGCGTGGGCAAGACGCGCCTCGCGCTACAGGCGGGTGCGGACGTCATGGAGGCGTTTCACGACGGCGTGTGGTTTGTCGACTTAGCTGTCCTGCGTGACGGCGCTGCAACACCGCGCGCTATCGCAGAAGTGCTCGGGGTCGAACTCGATCCCGGTAATGAGTCGCTGGCCGCGATTGTCGCCGCGGTTCGCTCCAAGCAACTGCTGCTCGTCTTGGATAACTGCGAACACGTAATTTCTGCCGCGGCCGCGGCTGCCGAGGCGATCCTGCGAGAATGCCGCGCACTTCGCGTCTTGGCGACCTCGCGCGAGGGGCTCGGGATTCCGGGTGAGCGCGTCATCCGCGTTCCCTCATTAGAGATTCCGCAGCCAGGAACCGTGCTCTCCGCCGCGACCGCAATGCGCTACGGCGCGGTTGCGCTCTTCGCAGATCGCGCGCAAGCCGCGAATGCCGCGTTCTCGCTGACGGACGATAATTGGGAGTTGGTCGTCGACGTGTGCCGCCGTTTGGACGGCATTGCGCTCGCGATTGAACTCGCAGCAGCGCGACTGAAAGTGCTCTCGCTGCCGCAGCTCGCGTCGCGATTGAACGAACGTTTTCGCGTGCTCACGGGCGGCAGCCGCAATGCTCTTCCCAGGCAGCAGACGATGCGTGCCCTCATCGATTGGAGCTACGATCTGCTCAGCGACGCCGAGCGTACGCTGTTCCGCCGCAGCGCCGTCTTCGCAGGGAGTTTTACGCTTGAGGCAGTCGCCGGCGTTTGCTCGAACGAGAGCAGCGACGCTTGGGATCCGTTCGACGTGTTGGCGAGTCTGGTTGAAAAGTCCATGATCACGTGCGAACTCGCGGGCTCGGAACAACGCTACCGTTTGCTCGAGTCGGCGCGGCAGTACGCGCTCGAACGCCTTCTCGCATCCGGCGAGGAGCAGAACGTACGCAGCCGGCACGCGCAGTATTATCGCGATTTCAGCATTGAAGCGGAGCGGCGCTATTTTACGACGCCCCTCAGGTTGTGGTTCGCTTCCGTCGACCCGGAGGCCGACAACGTCCGTGCGGCACTCCAATGGCTCATCGAACGCAATGAATGGCAAGATGCCGCGGCGCTCGCCGGCGCATTCGTTTGGTATTGGATCCACAGCAAGCAGATTGCGGCGCCGATCGCAATCTTGGAGAGAATCGTCGGCGTCGGTGATGCGATTGCACCGCGCGAGCTTGCACGGTGCTGGTACGTCTTTTCCTACCTGTTGGACTTGGCTGCGGACGAGAACCGCGCCAGAGCGGCTGCCGCAAGCGCGCTGGCGATCGCAAAACGCGAAGGCGATCGCGCTTCGGAAGCGCACGCGCTTGTATGCGAAGCGTCAGCCGCATTCATGGATTTCGATTACGACAGCGAGGCGGCATTTACAACAGCACTGGAGATATTTACCGAGCTCGGCAACCAGCGGATGATTGGGATCGCGCTTGGCAGGCGTGCGCGCAGCTTGGGCGTGCGCGGCCGGTTGGACGAGGCCATGCCGTTATACGAGCGCGCCCTCTCCATTGGCCGCAGTGCCGGCGACGACCGGACATGCTCGCAGGTATTGAATAATCTTGCCGAGACGGCGTTCAACACGGACCAACCCGAACTCGCATTGCGGTACGCGGGCGAGGCGCTCGAATACGCAATGACGGGGCGAAACGAGAAAATGATCCGGGTGACGTATGCGAATATGGTCGCGTATCTACTCCACCTACGCATGGTCGACGATGCAAGCGATCGCGCCCGCATCGCGCTCGAACTCGCGCCGCAAAGCAGCATCGGCCTTTCTCTGCTCGCGGTGTACTTCGCCGCAATCGCGGTCGAACGGGAACGTTTCGAAGAAGCCGCCGTGCTCGTCGGACACTTTCTTCATGCGTTTCGCGCGGCGTACGGCCCCGACCGCGAACTGGAACTAACCGAACGCAATCTCAGCAAGCGAATCACGGCGACACTTCACGAAAAAATCGAAGCGCAGCGCCTGCAAACGCTGCTCGACGCCGGTGCCCAGCTCACGGCAGATGAAGCCGCCGGCCGCATGCGCGCGATAACGTAAAAGGCCGCCGGGTTCATCGCGAAATAGGAAGCCCGCGCAGATTGGGGCGCATCTCCAAATCGGAGATGGATTCGGAATACGGCGGGCGCAGCACGCCGTATTCCGTTATGAATGCGGTAATCAGGTGGCCGGGCGTAACGTCGAACGCGGGGTTATACGCGTTCGCGCCTTCTTGCGCGACCCGCACGCCGCCGAACCCCGCGACCTCGTCGGCGGGCCGCTCCTCGATGGGAATCTGCGCTCCGCTCTCGATTGAGAAATCGAACGTGGAGCGAGGCGCCGCGACATAGAACGGAATGCGGTGATGTGCCGCCGCGATTGCTAAACCGTACGTACCAATTTTGTTCGCGGTATCGCCGTTGCGCGCAATGCGGTCGGCGCCGACTATGACGAGATCGATCGCCTTGCGCTGCATCGCAATCGCCGCAGCCGCATCGACCAGCAGCGTGGCATCCACGCCTTCCCGGCGCAACTCGAAGTACGTCAGGCGCGCGCCTTGCAACAGCGGGCGCGTTTCATCGACGAACACGTGCGGACGCTTTCCGGCATGATGTGCCGCGATCACAACGCCGAGTGCCGTTCCGCCGCCGGCCGTTGCAATGGGACCCGTATTGCAGTGCGTCAGGATCCGGGCTCCGGATGGCACGAGCTCGGCGCCCGCGGTTGCGATACGTTTATCCATCGAGCGCTGCTCGTCGTGAATGGCCTGCGCTTCGGCAAGCATGTTTTCCGCGGCGAGCACGCGATCGACAGCCCACATCAGGTTGACCGCCGTCGGACGCGCGGCGCGCACGCGCGCCGCCGCCGCTTGAAACGCGTCTTCAGCGGCAATGCGATCCCGCAGCAGTGCCACGCCGTACGCGCCGAACACACCGATGCACGGCGCGCCGCGTACCGCGAGCGTGCGAATCGCCTCTTCCAATTCTTCCGGCGTGCACGCGCGGCACACGCGCGTTTCATGCGGCAGCAAGCGTTGATCGACGTACTCCACGGCGTCGCCCGCCCAGCGCACTGCTTCCAGAGACTGCTCTTCCATCGCGGCGCATCTTCGCCGGAACTATGAAAAAGCCGCGCGTTGACGCGCGGCTTTGTGGTCAGAGAAACGTCTGGGTGTGGAGGCTAGACGGCCGCCGGCTGATGCGCCGTATAACAGGCGCGACAATACACCGGACGATCGCCGCGAGGGCGGAACGGGACGGTCGTGTTCGTGCCACACTCCGCACAGACGGCCTCGTAGCTCTGGCGCGAGGCGCCGCTCGAACTTCCGCCGTTTGACTGGCCTTTGCGTGCCTGACGGCAATCCCGGCACCGCTGCGGCTCGTTCTGAAAGCCTTTTTCGGCGTAAAACTGCTGGTCTCGGACAGTGAATATAAAAGGCTGGCTACAGTCTTTACAGGTTATGGTCTTGTCTTCCAAGGGTCTCGGGCCTCCACAAAAGTAGCAGGCGATTCTATCCGACTTGTGTCGTAGAGAATCCTCGCTTGGCTGGCCGCCGAGGCCGCCAGCCCAAGCCCCTAGCGGCGGAAGCCCAGGGTTTCCTTTGCGGCTTCGCGCGGCACGTGGAGCAGCGAGGCCGCGGCAAGGGCCGCTTCATACCCCTTGTCGCCGCGCTCGGGGTCCGCGCGCTCCTCCGCCTGTTCGAGCGTTTCCGTAGTCAGCACGCCGAAGCCGATGGGAACGCCGGTGGCCAGTTGGACGGCCATGATGCCGCGGGCGCACTCCCCGGCGACGTAGTCGAAGTGGGGCGTATCACCGCGGATGACGACGCCGAGCGCCACGATCGCATCGAGCCGGTCGTCCGCCGCAATCAAACGCTTCGCGGCGAGCGGCAATTCGAAGCACCCCGGCACGTGATAAACGCTCACATGATCCTCGCCGACGCCGCAATCCGCCAGCGCGCGGCGCGCGCCGTCTTCCAGCCACTCCGCGAGACGCTCGTAAAACCGCGCCACGACGATCGCAAAACGCTTCCCCGCACAATCCGCGCCGGTCATGCCCAGTTTGTCGAAGGAGGCCTTCTTCACGCGTGATCCCCGTGCGGCAGCGATCCGTTCGGCGCGGTCGCGCTATCGGTGAACATGTGCCCCAATTTGCTCCGCTTCGTGGCGATATAGCGCTTGTTGTATTGCGTGGGTTCGGTTTGCAGCGGCACCCGCCCGACGATCTTCATGCCGTAGCCTTCCAAACCGAAGATTTTGCGCGGGTTGTTCGTGATGACGCGCATTTCTTTGACGCCGAGGTCCGCCAAAATCTGCGAACCGATGCCGTAATCGCGCTTGTCGACCGGCAGTCCGAGCGCGATGTTCGCCTCAACAGTGTCGGCGCCGTTGTCTTGTAATTCGTAGGCGCGCAGTTTATTGGCAAGACCGATGCCGCGGCCTTCCTGCCGCAGGTACAGCAAAATACCGCGCCCTTCTTTGGCGATAATCTGCATCGCGCCGTCGCGCTGGGCAGCGCAATCGCACCGCAGTGAATGCAGCGCGTCGCCGGTCAGACATTCGGAATGCACGCGCACCACCAAATCGCGGCCATCACCGATTTCGCCCATTACGAGCGCTACGTGCGTATTCGAATCGATCGAATTTTCATAGGCGTAGCCCGTCCACGTACCTACTTCGGTGGGCAGCTTGAATTGCGCGATGCGGTGCAGCAATTTTTCCGTACGCCATCGGTGTGCAATCAGATCTTTCACCGTGATGAGTTTCAGACTGTGGCGCTTCGCGAATTCGACCAATCCGTCGAGGCGTTCCATGGTGCCGTCCTCGGCCATGATTTCGCAGATGACCCCGGCGGGATAGAGGCCCGCAAGACGTGCGAGATCGACCGCGGCTTCGGTTTGCCCCGCGCGTACCAGCACGCCGCCGTCGCGCGCGCGCAGCGGAAACGTATGCCCCGGGCGCAGCAAGTCCGAGGGTTTTGTGGCGGGATCGAGCAGCGCCTGAATTGTCGCAGAGCGATCGTGCGCCGAGATGCCGGTGGTCGTGCGTCCGCGCGCTTCGATGGAAACGGTGAACGCCGTTTCATGCACGGCGCTGTTTTCCGAGACCATCTGCGGTAGATGCAGCTCGTCGAGCCGGCGCCCGATCATCGGCACGCAGATCAGGCCGCCCGCGTGCTTGCGCATGAAGTTGATCGCTTCGGGCGTGACCATCTGCGCGGCCATGACGAGATCGCCTTCGTTCTCCCGATCCTCGTCGTCGAGCACGATGACCATCTTGCCGGCGCGGATGTCTTTGATGGCCTCCTCGATGGAGTCGAAGGGCGAAGCCTTTTCGAGCGTGCTCGCCAGTTCGGGCAGCACGTGCGTCAAGCGCTGGAGCGAGCGGTACGACGGCTCCCGCTGGCCCGAGCGAAGGTACGAGATGGCAGCCTCGGTCAGGCCGCTACGCTGCGCCAGTTCGGACGCGGTGAGCCCGGCCGCATCCATGGCGCTGTTCAATTCATCCGCAAAAGCACTCACCCATCGACGGTACGCCCGTGACTTAACAATTGTCAAGTACCGAACTAGTCTCCATCGCAGGCTTGCCCGCACCTTGACCCGGCGAGCATGTACGTAGCGGCTGGGTACATCGTCGCATCATGGCAGACGTAGAGCACAGTTTAGCAACGTACGTCAGCGATATGCTGGCAGTTGAAGAGCACGTTTGCGTTCCGTTCAAGACGCAACGCGACGATAACGATTTTACCAGTTCCCCGCTCGCGGGACCGCTCGTGAGCCGCATCACCGCGCTTTCCGAGACGCACATTCAAACACTGCAAAGCGCGCTCGACTCCCTCGGCGGCCATCCCGCGCATGCGGCGAAGTCCGCCCTAACCAATATCGAAGGCTGGGTCGCCAGCGCAATAGACAAGATGCGCAAAACCAAGGTGGCAAAAGGATTGCGCGACGACTACACCGCGTTGGCTCTATGTACCGCAGGTTACGCGATGCTGCTTACAACCGCGAACGCCTTCCGCAACACGCAAGTAGCGCAACTCGCGAAACGCCATCTGGAAGACTACGCGCAAGCACTCATGGAAATTAGTGATGCGCTTCCGGGGGTTGTGGTAGAGGATCTGAAGCAAATCGATATGCCGGTGGACGAAGGCGTCGTGGCTACTTCGCAGGGCCAGGTTCGCGATGCATGGCGAACCGGTGAAGGCGCCCATCCCGCAACGACGACGACCGGAGTCATCGAAACCGAAGCGACGATCAACCGGACGCAGAACCCGACGTATCCGACGATCTGATCGCGCTTAGCGAAACAGTGTCGGTTCGAACGTCACGATCGGTTTGATAATACGCGAGCCGCGCAACGCCTCGTACGCCGCCGATGCTTCTTCGAGCGGGTACAGCGTTGCGCCCAGGCGATCGGCCGTGACGATTCCGCGCGCGATCAGGTCGAGCGCCTCGCGCGTATCGTTCGGCCCGCACGAATAACTCGTCACGAGTTTCACGTCGCGAAAATAGAGATCGTTCGGATCGAACGTAAACGGCACACCGGGCTCGAGCGGCGTGAACATCACGACCGTTCCTCCCGGTGCGACTGCCGCAAACGCATCGCGCAGTGCCTCCGGAGACCCCGGCCCGCAGATAACGACGTCGGCGCTGTCGACCGATTCGTCCGGACGCAGCGCACGCACGCCTAGCGAGGCCGCATGCGCTCGGCGCGGCTCGAGAAAATCGCTGCCCGAAACGGCCGCGCCAATCGCTTGCGCCGCCAGCGCGTGCATCAACCCCATTACGCCTAAGCCGATGATGTGCACGCTATCGCCCGCGCGCAGCCCGCTGCGCCGGACCGATTTCACCACACATGCAAGCGGCTCGACCAGCGACCCGTCGACGAAGGGGATGCTTTGCGGCAAACGCAGCGTATCGCGCGCGTTTTCCCGCGGCACGCGAAAATATTCCGCCAAGCCGCCCGGGTCGATCGACGTCTTGCGCCACGTCGGACACTGCACGTAGTCGCCGCGTTCGCACGCGCGGCACGCAAAGCACGGCGCGTGGTGGTGCACGAACACCCGATCGCCCGGTACAAAATCGTGCACGCCGTCACCTACGGCCGCGACCACCCCGGCGGGCTCGTGCCCAAGTACGAGCGGTGCTTTGCGGCGAACGTACCAGCCCATGACGTCGCCCGTGCAAATGCCGCTCGCGCGCGTATGCACGAGCAGTTCACCCGGGCCAATCTCCGGCACGGCGCGCTCCTCGATGCGGATGTCGTCGACGTCGTAGAGAACCGCTGCCTTCACGGCTGCACCGCGAATTTAATGCCTTCGCCGGCATCCAAGCGGGCAAACACATCCGCGATGTGTTCGAGCGGAACGCTGCCGCTCACGAGCGGTGCGGGATCGACGGCCCGCGAGCAGAGTAAGTCGTACGCGCGCCGCACGGCGCGCGGCGTGAAGTGGAACGGGCTGAGCAGCCGCACTTCGTCGTAATGCATGCGCGCCGCCAAGAACGACACGCGCACGTTCGACGGCAATCCGCCGAAAAACGACACGATGCCGCCGCGGCGCACCATCATCGGCGCGGCTTCCCAAACCTCTTCGCGCCCCGTGCATTCGATGAGCGCGTCCGCGCCGCGGCCTTGCGTGAGCTCGCGCACCCGCTGCGTCACGTCTTCGCTGCGCGCATCGATCGTTTCGTGCGCACCGAACGATCTGCCGATGCGCAGCCGCTCGTCCCGGCGTCCCGCGAGAATCGGTTTCATGCCCGCGCGTGCGAGCAGCGCGACGTGCAGCAGACCAAAGCCGCCGTCACCCATCACCAGCACCGTCGAATCTGCGGGAATCTTCGTGAAATCCAGCGAGTGCACGACGCAGGAGAGCGGCTCGAGAAACGCCGCGCACGCATACGAGAGATCGCCGGGCTTGCGATAGCAGTTCTGCTCGACGATGTGCTGCGGAATCACGATGTACTCGGCGTACGCGCCAAGGATTTTCGTGGCCATCACGGATTCGCACAGTTCTTCTTCGCCGCGCTTACACCAATAACACGTCGTGCACGGTGCGGAATGCACGCTCATCACCGGTTCGCCCACGGAGAATTTCGTGACGCCCTCGCCGATGGCCGCGACGTCGCCGGAAAATTCGTGACCGAACGGCGTGGGCATCGGCATCTGCGGATGCCCGCGGCGATACGCTTTCAAATCGGTGCCGTCCGTGAGTGCCGCGCGCACGCGTACGACGATGGATCCGGCTGCGGGCTGCGGCATCGGCACGCTGCGCAATTCGATGCGTTTGGGTTCGACGAGAATTGCTGAACGCATCGTCGTGCGCTGCACGATCATGCCGGTTCTCCCAAGCACGCGCGCAGCGCGCTGCGAATCTCCTGCGGCAGCGGCCGGCTCTTGAGCGTGCGCCGGTCCATGCACGCGACGGCCAAACGGATGACGGCGCCCGCTTCATTCGTGCGCTCGTTGAACACGACCGTTTCCCATTTGATAGACGAGGCGCCGACGTGCGTGATGTGCGTGCGCAGGCGCAGCCAGTCGCCCATGAGCGCGGGCTTATGATAGTCGGCTTCCACGTGCACGCGCGGCAGCCAGATGTCGTATTCTTCGAATACGCGGTTATACGGAAAGCCGATCTCCTGGAAGAAATCCATCTCGGCGCGCTCGGATGCGCGCTGATACGCCGCAAAATACATGATGCCCGCGATATCCACGTCCGCCCACTGCACCATGACGCGCGTTTCGAATACCCGCGCATCCATAGGCTTCGTGTCTTTAAATTGCGCCATGCACCGCGTACCGCGCAAGCGGATCGATTTCCAGATTGACGGCGTCGCCCGCACGGCGCGCGCCGAGCGTCGTGCGGCGCAGCGTCTCCGGAATGAGCGCGAGTTCGAACCACTCCGCATCCGCGCGCGCAACCGTGAGGCTCACACCGTCGACACTGATGAAAGCTTTCTCGCACACGTAGCGCGCAAGAGCGGGCGGCAGCGCGATGCGCATGCGCTCGCCTTGACCCTCCGGCGTTCGCGAAAGCACCTGCACCGCTGCATCTACGTGCCCGTAGACGAAGTGCCCGCCCAAGCGATCGCCCAGGCGAAGCGAATATTCCACGTTCACCATATCGCCCTCGCCCAAGCCGCCCAGGTTGGTTCGCGCGATCGTTTCGGGAATGACGTCGAAGTCGATGACATTGTGATCGACCGACGTTGCCGTGAGGCACACGCCGTTGATCGCGATCGAATCTTTCGGCTCGACCTCTTCATCCGATGCGTTCTCGCACCGGATGCGCAAGCGCAAGCCGCCTTCGGGCAGAGGCTGCACGTGCTGCACCGTTCCGCTATATGCAATCAGTCCGCTAAACATTCACGATTCCCGCCACGAGCAAATCCGGCCCGACACGTTCGACGCGATCGAAGCGAAGGCCCCGCACTTGCGGCAGCGTTCCTTCGGTTAGGACCGGTACGGCTTGCGCCGAGCGCAGCAGCAGCGGAGCCACCAAACCATAAAAGCGGTCCACCAAACCGAGATGGAAAAGACGCCCCGCAAGCGTCGGGCCGCCTTCGCAGAGCAGCGAGGTGATACCGCATGCGCGCAAGTCCCGCATCGTTTGGGCGATGTCGAGTTCCGTCGAACAGGCTTCGCCCACGTACAGCACCTGTGCGACGCGCTCCAACGCCGCAAAACGCGCGCGCGCGCCGGCCGGCGCGGCAACGATGGTTTGACCGTAGCCCTCCCGCGGCGAGAACACCAGACTCTTCGGATCGACGGCATCGGTTTCACACAACACCACGCGCCGATACGGAATAAACCGGTGATGTTCGGGGCGCACGGTCAGGCGCGGATTGTCCACGCGTATCGTGCCGGCGCCCACGCCGACGGCGTCGTGCGCGATGCGAAGTTCGCGCACGAACTCGCGCGCCTGCGGGCCGGTAAGCCACTGCTGCACGCCTCTGGCAGACGTAACGAAACCGTCCAGCGACATCGCCATCTTCAGCGTCACGAACGGGCGATCGGATCGAATCGCGCGCGCGAACGGTTCGATGATTGCGAGCGATTCCGGATCGTCGGCAACCTCGACGGCCAACCCCTGTTCGCGCAGATAGGCAATGCCGCCGCCTGCGGTTTTGGGATTTGGATCGGCTGCGCCGATCACGGCACGAGCGATCCCGGCTTGCGTTACGGCGTGAGTGCACGGCGGCGTCCGTCCGAAATGATTGCACGGTTCGAGCGAGACGTACAACGTCGCACCGTTTGCGAGCTCGCCTGCTTGGCGCAACGCGAGCACTTCGGCATGCGGCTCGCCGGCGCGATGATGATAGCCCTCGCCCACCACGCTTCCGTCGCGCGAGACGACCGCGCCCACGGCCGGGTTCGGAGCGGTATTTCCGGTGCCGCGCCGCGCAAGTTCGTTCGCGCGTGCCAAGAAAAGCCGGTCGAGGGCGTCCATGACGCCTTACTGCAACAAAAACCAGCAAATTCCCAGCCTGCATGGGTAGCGTACGGCTATGCGCTGGGTACTTGCGTTGCTGGCGGCGACGTTGCCGCTTTGGCCGGTTTCGACGTGGGTCCAGTTCCGCCACAACGTCGGCAACAACGCGGTCGTCCGCGGTTCGCTTTCCACATCGTGGCAAGTGCAGACCGACGGGCCGTTTTCGTCGACCCCGAGCGAAGTGAACGGCACGCTCTATGCCGCGAACAACAGCGGAAGCCTGTACGCCATCGACATCACGAACGGACGCGTGCTGTGGACGTTCCATGCCACCTCGCCCCTCATGACTAATCCCCTAATCTTGGACGGCAGCGTGATCGTCGGCGAGGGCAACCAAGTTTCGTACGTTGCCGCGGGCGTTACCAAAGTCGGTACGTCGGAAAATGCGCTCATCGCCGTGGATCCGAAGACCGGGCGCGAGCGCTGGCGCGTCGCGCTGGCGGGAACCGGCATGCCGACACCGGCGCTCATCGGCAGCGTGCTCGTCGAACATGACGGCAGCGGCGACGTAACGGGCATCGACGCGCGCACGGGAAAGATTCTTTACCGCACGCATATCAGCGGCGGCGCTTCGATGGTTTCGATGCTGCCGATCACCGGCGATCGCTTCGTCACCGCAAGCGTTTCTCCGAACAGCGTTTGGGAAGTTAACGGTCGCAACGGCGCGGTGATCTGGCAACACGAGTTTTCCGATCAGGCCTCAGGCATGTCCGACTGTCCGCCCGCGGGCGACCGCGAGCGGCAACGCGTCTTTTGCGATTACACCATGCCGCCCGCCGGCGTGCCGCGCGCGCATGTCGGCGCGCTCGCAGTGCAGCACGCGTTCGCTATCGACACGCGTAACGGATCGCTGCTCTGGGACGTACCGTATGCCACCGGCACGCTGCCGCAATGGAACGAATCTTCTATTCCGCTGGTATACCGCCGCATCTTGTACCTCGGCAGTTCCGTTGCGCCGCAAGTGCAAGCATTGGACCCGAAGAACGGACGCGTTTTGTGGCAGCGGCACGTCAACGGCGTGGTGAAGGGCGGGTTGTGCGGCAAGGACGGCGTGCTGTATTTCGGCGATTACGCCGGTTACTTGTGGGCGGTCGACGCGCGCAGCGGTGCGGTCATCGGCAGCAAAAACATGCACAGCATTTTCAACGTCGGATCGCCGCTCATAGCGGGTGATACGCTCATCGTCGGAACGAACACCGGCACGATCATTGCGCTTCCACTCAAGCAGATTCGCGACAGTCACGACCGATAGTCACGCACGCGCGACCACGATCGCACGCCGGACCACGGCGCCGTGCGCACGCAGCGTTCGCGCGCAATCTTCCAGCGTTGCGCCGGTCGTCACGACGTCGTCGAGCAGCGTGACGCATGTCCCATCGAGGGCGGGGCCACGCCAAGCAAAACGGCCCCGCGCCTGCAAACGCGCATCGCGGTCACGGCCGCGCTGCTTGTCGCCCGCGGTTTGCACCAAATGCGCGTGGACGCGTACCGGCAAATCCGCGGCGATGCAGTGCGCGATGAATTCGCAGCCGTCGAATCCGCGCTGACGCCTGCGCGCCGCGGTCGTCGGAACGGGAACGAGCACCTCATGCCCGACGAGCATGGCACGCATGCGCTGCGCGAAGGCGCGAGCAACGTCGCGGCGTCCGTTTTTGAGCGCGAGCACCGTTCGCCGTACGGATCCTTCGTACGCAGCCAAAGCCGTGACGTCCAGCGTGGGTAACGCAACCTTCGCCAGCGTGCCGTTCGGCAAACACCGCTCGCACGCGCCCGAACCCGGGGCATTGCACGCACCGCACTGCGGCGGGAAGAACACGTCGATGAGGTGCTGCAGTTTCACACTGCGCATTCACGACGACCCGTCGCTGCGTCAGGGTGTGGCGGGCGCGATGCTCGGCTCGTTAGCGACGATGGCGTTCTCGAGCTCTGCGCCGGGCTCGACGCGGTAATTCATACCGACGATGCAATCGCGAAGCACCGCACGTTCGCCGATGCGCGAACCTTCCCAGATAATGGAACGCTCCACGCGTGCACCTGCGGCGATCTCCACGCCGTCGCCGATAACCGACGGCCCGGTCACGACGGCGTCGGGTGCGACGCGCGCGCCCGAACCAAGCCATACGTCGCTGGTAACCGGCGCGTGGCCGGGAATGCGGAAGCGCCCGGTGAGCACGTCGTCCGTGGCGCGACGATATTCGCCCGGCGTGCCGATGTCGCACCAGTACGCGCCGCGCGCATCGAATCCGTAGAATGCCGCGCCCGTTTCCTGCAATTGCGGAAATACATTCTTGCCGAAGTCGTAAAACACACCAGCCGGGATGTAGTTGAAAATCTCCGGCGTGAACGCGTAGATGCCGGTGTTCACGCGATTGCTGTGTTCGGTGCCCTTGGGCGGCTTCTCCTGAAAACCGACGATTTTTCCGTCGTCCTGCGTCACCACGACGCCGTACTGATCGACTTCCTGGCGTTCGACCAGTCCAATCGTCGCGACCGCGTTCTTCTTTTTGTGGAACGCCAGCAAATCGTCGAGCGGGATGTCGGTCAAATCGTCGCAGCCGACCACGACGAACGGCGCGTCCCCCAAAAAGTACTTCATCTGCTCGACTGCGCCCGCGCTGCCCAGCAGCACGCTTTCGTGCAAATACTCCAGATGCACGCCAAACTTCGAGCCGTCACCGAGCGTATCGACGATCATGTCCGCGAGGTAGTGTACGTTGATGCCGATCTCGGTGATGCCATAGGACTTCAGATAGCGAATGAGATGCACCGCGTTCGGCTCGCCCGCGACCGGAACCAGCGGTTTTGGCACCTGTTTGGTAAGCGGATAGAGACGCGTGCTCAACCCGCCCGCCAGGATCATCGCTTTCATGAACTACCTCTTTCCCGCGGCGAAACGCGATCGCACGCTTTCGCCCGCCACGAGCAGCACGAAGTGCGGCAGCGCGAGTTGCCGGCGCCACCGGTGCGGTTCCTTGAGCAGCCGGTAGAGCCACTCCAGGCCGATTTTGCGCCAGCGTTCCGGCGCGCGTTCGACGTTGCCGCTGATGACGTCGAACGATCCGCCGACGCCGATGCCCGCGCCGCATCCCGTCTCGCGCAAGTAGTCGGCGAGCCAATACTCTTGCTTCGGAAAGCCCAGGCCGGCGAACAGCAACTGCGCGCCGGATGCGCGAATCTGTTGCGCGATGTGCGGCGATTCGGCGGCGTTGAAATACCCGTTGCGCGTTCCGCAAATGCGAAGCCCGCGGTAGCGCTGCTGTAATTCGTGTGCGGCGCGCTCGGCAACGCCCGGAGCGCCGCCGAACAAATACACACCGATATCTTCTTGCGCCGCGCGTGCGCACAAGTGTTCGATGAGTTCGACGCCGGTGACGCGGTCGCGCAACTCTGCGCCGCGAGATCGCGCGACGGCCAGCAGCCCCACCGTGTCGCACAGAGAGAGCGCGCATGCGTTGACAACCTGTCGATAGCGGCTGTCTTTCCGGGCGTGCACGACCATTTCGGTTCCGAGCGTGACGATCTGTGCGCCGCTGCCTTCACGCGCGAAGCGTACGATCGCATCGGTAGCCGCGCGGGCATCGATGGCGTCGAGACGGCAGCCCAAAATTTCGATCTGCTTCAAGAGAGCGCACGTTCCCGGTATGGTTCGACCAGCGGAGCGAGCCGCTGCGCGAGCGCGTCAGGCAGCGTGTCGAGCGGCAAACGGCACTCACCCGTACGGAAGCCCAGTTCGCGCATCGCCCACTTCACCGGAATTGGGCTGGTGGTTGCAAAGAGCGCCTGCATCAGGGGCAGCAGCGACAGATGGATGCGCGCGGCTTCCGCAACGTTCCCGCTTCTATACGCATCGAACATCGCACGATACTGCGGCGAACACAAATGCGAGGCAACGCCCACGACGCCGTCGGCGCCGATCGAAAGCGTCGGCAGAAACAAATGGTCGTCGCCGGAAAGCACGGTGAAACCGGGTTTGCGGCGCGCAAGGATCGTTCCAATCTGCATCAGATCGCCGCTGGACTCTTTGACGCCGGCGATGTTCGCATGACGGTCGGCAAGTTCGAGCAGCGTATCGGGCAGCATGTTGGCGTTCGTGCGCCCCGGGATGTTGTAAATCATCACCGGAAGCGCCGTCGCTCGAGCGATTTCTCCAAAATGCGCCGCCATGCCGCGCTGTGTCGGCTTGTTGTAATACGGCACGACCGCGAGAATTGCGTCCGCACCAGCGCGCTGCGCCTCTTCGACCGACGCAACGGAATCGCGCGTATCGTTGGTTCCCGCATTGGCAATCACGCACGCGCGTCCGGAGACGGCTTCTTTCACGGCGGCGATCAGCGCGGAGCGCTCGTCGCGCGAGAGCGTTTGCCCCTCACCGGTCGAGCCTGCCAAAACCAGTCCATCGTTGCCGCGATCGACCAGCCAGCGAGCAATACGCGCGGCTTCGTGCGTATCGAGTGCGCCGCTCTGGTCGAACGGCGTGATCATCGCGGTGACGATGCTGCCAAAGTTCATACGGTGACCTCTCCGGAACGCGATTCTTCCAAGTGAAACTTGTCGTGCACGGCTTGTTCGGCGCGGCGCGCGTCGGCCGACGGCACGAGTACGGAAACGGTGATGTTGCTGTCGGTGCAGTGGATGATTTCGACGTTCGCTTCCGAGAGCGCTTGGACGATGCCGTTGATGACACCCGGCGTGTAGCGCATGGCCGCGCCCACCACCGAGAGCTTCGAGCAGGCTTCGCGCACGCGCACGGCCAGATTGAGATCGCCGAGCAACTGCCGAATCTCGCTGCCGCGATCGCCTTCGACGACGAACATCACGCCCGCTTGATTGATCGTCACCTGATCGATCGAGATGTTCGCATCGGCGATGCGCTGGAACATCTGGAGTTCCACCGCCATGCGCCGTTTCTGGTCTTCGATGTCGCCGCGAATCACGCGGATCCAGGTTACCCGACCGGAGGCGGTGACGCCGGTGACGGGTTTTTCATACTCGACGTTCTCGTCGACGATCGTCCCGGTCCCCGTACGCAGCCCTTTGATCGCGTACCGCGTGTTGGTGCGCTGCGCGAGATCTGCGGCCTTATGATGCATCACCTTCGCGCCGTGCTCGGCCAGTTCGGTCATTTCTTCGAGGCTCGCGCGTTCGATGGTATGCGCGCCCTCGATGCGGCGCGGATCGCCGGTCATGGCGCCGCTCACGTCGGTATAAATGTCGACGCGCTCCGCGTCGAGCGCGTGGCCAAGCGCGATTGCCGTTAAATCGCTGCCGCCGCGTCCGAGCGTGGTAACGTCGCCATCCTCGGTAATGCCTTGAAATCCCGCGACGACCGCAATCGCGCCCGCGTCGAGAATCTCGCGGACCCGCGCTGGTTCGACACGTACGATTTTCGCATCACCGTGCTTGCCGCTGGTGATGATGCCGGCTTGGGCACCGCTCAGGACAACGGCGGGTAACTGCTGCTGTTCCAGCGCGTCGGCGAACACCGCGGCGGAAATCAGTTCTGCGCACGCAAGCAGCACGTCGCTATTGCGTGTGCCGCTCCGCCCGTCAACGAGTGAGAGCAGCGTGTCGGTGGCGTACGGCTCCGGCGCGCGCCCCATGGCGGAGATTACCGCAACGGGCGCATTGCCGCGTTCGATTTCGTCGCGCAAACGCAGAATGGCAAGGTTGCGCTGCTCCGGCGTGGCGACGGAGGTGCCGCCAAATTTCAAAACGACAACGCTCCTGGTCATGGTGAGCCAGTCGAACCGCGCTGCAACAACAGTTCCAAAATCTGCACGCCGTTCGTCGCCGCGCCCTTTCGCAGTTGGTCACCCACGATCCACATGGCGAACGCGCGTTCCCCACATGCACGAAGGCGGGCGAGGTGGACGAGATCCGTGCCTTCCACTTCGCGCGGCGTTACGATGCCGTCGCGATGCACGACGATTCCCGGCGCGCGTTCGAACGCCGCGTACAACTCCTTGACGCTCGTATCGCGCTGCGTTTGGAAAAATACCGCCTCCGAGTGCGCCGTGCGCACTGGTACGCGTACGGCTGTCGCGAACACGGGCAAGTCCGGCAGCTCCAGAATCTTTCGCGTTTCGGCGGCGACTTTCAATTCTTCGCCTGTGTATCCGTCGGCGCCGAACTCGCCAATTTGCGGAATGACGTTACGCGCCACGTTGCCTTCGCCGCGATCGAATTCTTCCAGTGCCGCGCGCCCCGCGCCGCTGATTGCCTGGTACGTCGCAACCTGAACGGACGTAAGCCCCGCGGTATCGCGCACCGGCGCGAGCGCAACGCACAGAATGATCGCCGTGCAATTGCCGACGGGAAAGAGCCGGTGCTCGGCCCGCAGCGCGTGCGCGTTGACCTCGGGAACGATGAGCGGCACGCCCTCGCGCATGCGAAACGTGGAACTGTTGTCGATGACGACGGCTCCGCGTTCGAGCAGCGGCGGCGCATACTTCTCGCTCGCGTCTTCGGAACTGGCGAAAAACACGGCGTCATACTGCGCGAGCGCTTCGGGCGTGGTTTCATGCACGTCGCCGCGCGTGCGCGACGCGAACCGGCCAATGCTTTCGACCGGCACGCGGCGCTCTTCCAAAACACGCAGAATCGTTTCTCCGACGACACCGGTGGCCCCGACGACCGCAACTTTCATTTGAAATGGCGCTCCGGCCGACCCTCCGCGCCCCCCATCGAAGATGGGGCCCCCAGAAAGCTCGGCAGGCGGAAAACAAATCGCTCCGTTACGACGGAGCAATTTGCTCCTCGCGACAGATTCACGAAATGCCTCCCAGTATGGAGTCTAGTCCCACGTGCAAGCCCTTCAATCCGCGAACGTTGCGAATTGCAAACAGTATACCGGCCGCGAAGGATTCGCGCGAGAGCGAATCATGGCGAATCGTCAGCACCTCGCCGGCGTTGCCGCACAGGACTTCTTGGTGCGCGAGCAGCCCCGCGAGGCGCACGCTATGAATCGGAACGTGTGGCGGTCCGCCGGCCGCCACAATGCGCGCCGCGGTTGCTGCCGCCGTGCCGCTGGGTTTGTCGCGCTTGTCCGCGCGGTGCAGCTCGACGATTTCGATGGTAGGGAAATACGGCGCGGCCATCTGCGCAAAGCGCATCATCAGTACTGCGCCGATGGCAAAATTCGGAACGATCAGCGCGCCGGCCGACGACGAATCGCACATCGCGCGAAGCTCCTCGCGTTCGGAATCGTTCCATTCGCTCGAACCGATGATTGGAACAACGCCCTGCCGCAGGGCCAGTGCCGCCGCCTCTTGCGTTGCCGGACGCGTCGTGAAATCGACGAGCACGTCGGGCTTCTGCTCCGCCAGGAGATGCTCGAGGTCATCGTCGATCTGTTCTTCTGCAGCGCGCGTGCGCGCGAAACCGCCGGCGTATTGCAAGTCCGGTGCCGACTTCACCGTTTCGCACGCCAGCCGTCCCATGCGGCCCAGCGCTCCGGAAACGGCGACCTTAATCATGCCCCTCGACTTCGCTCGGGGTCGCTCGAAACCTCACGATGACGCGCTAGGGTTAGACTTTTTCCAAAGGTGCGTATTTGAGCATCACCATCTTCTGACCGACGTTCGGAAAGTCGATGGTCACCAGGCCGTCCCCGCCGGCACCGACGACGTCGCCGATGGTGCCCTCGCCCCACTTGGGATGGCGCACGCGGTCGCCTTTCTTCAGGTTCATGCTCATGCCCGCGCCGGCCGTCTCGTGGATGGACACCTCGCGCCAGCGGCCGCCCGCGGGGCGCGGCAGCACCACGCCGCCCAGCATCTCGATCTCGGGCATCTCTTCCAAGAAGCGCGACTTGGGGTGCGCGAACGTATTGCCGAACAGCGTGCGCCGCTCTGCATAAGAGAGATACAAGCGATCCATGGCGCGCGTCACGCCGACGTACGCCAGACGCCGCTCCTCTTCGAGTTCGGTCATGTCGACGAGCGCACGCGAATGCGGGAACACGCCTTCTTCCAAGCCGGTGAGGAACACGTTCGAGAATTCCAGGCCCTTGGCGCCGTGCAGCGTCATCAGCGTCACGTACGACGATTCCGCGTCGAGCGCGTCGAGATCGCTGATCAGCGCGATGTTCGCCAGAAACGACGAAAGCGTCGCATCCGGTTCGTTGTTCTCATACTCGCGCGCAACGCCGACCAGTTCTTGCAAGTTCTCCAGGCGCGTACGCGAATCGGCGGTATCCTCGTTGCGCAGTTCGCGCACGTATCCGGATTCTTCCATCACGGCGACCAGCAGATCGGCGATCGAATATTCCTTGGCGCGTGCGCGCAGATTTTCGATGAGTTCCGCGAAGCGTTCGAGTTCTTTCGTTTTCTTCGGGACCGCGCGTTTGAGCAATTCCTTGTCGAAGATCGCCTCGCCGACCGAGACGTGCGCTTGATTTGCGGCCGTCACCAGGCTCGCGAGCGTCTGCTGGCCGATGCTGCGACGCGGCACGTTGACGATGCGCTTGAACGCAATCGCATCGGACGGGTTTTCGATGTAGCGCAAATACGCGATGACGTCTTTGATTTCGGCGCGCGCATAGAAGCCGACGCCACCGACGACGCGGTAGGGAATGCCTTCGGCGATGAGCGCTTCTTCGAAAACGCGCGACTGCGCGTTGGTGCGGTAGAGCACCAGAAAATCGCGGTAGGCCGCACCTTCGCGCACCAGTTCCTTAATTTTCTCGACCACGTAGCGCGCTTCCGAACGCTCGGTATCGGCGCCGAATGCGGTGATTTTCTCGCCTTCCGCGCGACTGGTAAAGAGTTTTTTGGTCTGGCGGTGCTTATTGTTGGCTACCAGCGCGTTTGCGGCATCCAGAATCGTCTGCGTGCTGCGGTAGTTCTCTTCCAGCGTAAAGACCTTCGCGCCGGGGAAATCCTGTTCGAAGCGCAGGATCATGCGGTAGTCGCTGCCGCGCCACGAATAGATCGATTGATCGTCATCGCCGACGACGGTGACGTTCTTGTGCTTGTCGCCCAGCAGCGCGATCAGGCGATACTGCGCGAAGTTCACGTCCTGGTACTCGTCGACCAGAATATATTGGAACTTTTTCTGCCACTTGGTGCGCGTCGGCTCGTCCTTTTCGAACAGATCGATCGTGCGCACGATCAAATCGTCGAAGTCCAGGCTGTTGGATTCGGCCAAGCGGCGCTGATACTCGGCGTACACGTTGCCGAAGCGCTCGCCGATAAACGACGTATTCTTTTCGTGATACTGTTCGGGCCACAGCAGACCGTTTTTCGCCTTGCTGATCTCGGCAAGACATGCGCCGGGCGTCAGTTGACGCTCGTCGTAATCGAGATCGGCGATGATCTCTTTGACGAGCGAACGCTGATCGGCGTCGTCGATAATCGCGAAGTTCGAAGATATGCCCGCGCGGCCGCCGTCACGGCGCAGCATGCGCACGCACATCGAATGGAACGTGCCGACCCACAGATCGCGAGCTTGCGATCCCACCATGCGCTCCAGGCGCGTTTTCATTTCTCCCGCGGCTTTGTTGGTGAACGTCACAGCCAGGATGCGATCCGGCGCGACGTCGAGTTCGCCGAGCAAATACGCGATGCGGTGCGTGAGCACGCGCGTCTTGCCACTGCCGGCTCCCGCGAAAATGAGGCAGGGACCGTTCGCATGGCGAACGGCTGCAGCTTGTACGTCGTTAAGGGCTTCGGTCTCCAAGATCATCGCATCTATCTTCGCCGCGAGCACAAAAATCGCCCCCTAAGCGCGGAAATCACCGCACCACCAGAGGGCAACTTTTGTCGTAGCCATGGATCGGCGCGAAGTTCAGCGCGCGATCGTGAGGGCTTTCGCGGGCCGCGCCGCCAGCGCGTACGCACTGGCCAAATACGCAAGCGTCGATTCTGCGCCCATGTTCATGTTCACCGAAGTTTCGTTCAGGCCGTCCAGGCAACCGCCGTTGCGCGCCATGACGATTCCACGTGTATTGCGTCCGTGATACCAATCGAGGCCGATTTGCGCGGTCGCGCGATACGCGGGATCGCCGGTCGCATCATGTGCCACGAGCGCGGCATCAACCAGCGACACCGCTTCGAGCGGCTGCTGGCAATAGCGCGGACGATTGCCCCCGCGATGATACCAGCCTTCGTTGCCGATTGGCACGAACACGCCGTTTTCGACTGTGACGTTGCTGTAGAACTCGAACGTCCGCAGACCGATCGCAACAAGACTGTCGTCCTCGAGCGTGAGTCCCGCCCGCAGCAACGCTTCCGGTAAGCGAGCGTTGTCGTACGTCATCACATTCTCGAACCACTGCCAGTCCGCGTCGCGCACTTCGAGATATCGCTCCTTGAGCTGATCCGCGAGGATGCGCAGCATCGAACGGTACTGCGCGGCATCACCGTCGGCAACGGTCGCTTCGCAAGCGTGCGAGAGCCCAATCGCCGCGTACGCCTGCGCGCGCGGCCATTGCAGCCATTCCAACGCCTGCAACCCTTTGCCGAACAGTTTCTTGGAAACGCGTCGCCACGAACCGCGCTGCGCGTACCGCATGCCGTAACCCAGCGACCACAGCGCGCGGCCGACGGAATCATGCGTGCCGACGGCGTCGAGCCACGTGCGATCGTAACCCATGAAATTGTGGAAACGCCCGTCATCGAGCTGCGCATCGTGCAAGAACGCCAGGTACACGCCGGCCATGCGCTGCGCCATCGCGTCGTTCGGATCGATCTCCAATTTCGCCAGCACGACCATGTACGCACGCGACACGTCGTCGGTACAGTATCCCGTCGAGCGGTTCGGCACATCCTCGACGGCGTGCTGAATCACACCGACGTCGTCCGTCAGCGCGATCAGATGATCGAGATCCGGCAGCGGTTTGCCGGCGCCCGCTTCGGGGCCAACTCTATGCAGAATGGATGAGCTCCAGTTCTTGCGGCGCCAGTTCCGCAAACAGTTTGCCGTATTCCGCAGCCACGTGCGGCCACGTCATCTGGCGTCCGAACCGGTACGCACGACGCTCGGTGGCGCGGCGTAACGCGGAATCGTCGAGCAGCGCGTTGACGAGCTGCGAGATCGATTTGGCGTCGCGGAAACTGCATAAGAACCCGCGATGGTTCGCAAGCACTTCCTGCGCGTATAGGTACGGCGTGGACACGATCGCCTTGCCGCAGCCCACCGCGTAGGCGAGCGTGCCGCTGACAATCTGCGTCGGATTCAGGTACGGCGTGAGATAAATGTCGGTCGCTTCGAGATAGCTGACCAATTCGTCGAAATCGAGATACTTGTCGATGAGCTGTACGTTGTGCTGCAACCCGTAGTCGCGCACCATCTGCTGCAGCGACTCGCGGTACGACTCGCCCTCCTGGCGGCGCACCACCGGATGCGTTTCGCCCAGAATCAAGTACAGCGTTTCGGGATGGCGTCGCACGACGTCGCGCATCGCTTCGATCGCGTATTCGAGGCCTTTGCCGCGGTTGATCAGGCCGAACGTGGAAATGACCATGCGCTGGCCGATGCCGAACGACGCTTTGAACGGCCCGGTGTCGCGGAAGGCAACGTCCGGAACGCCGTGATGAATCACGCGCACGCGCGCCGGATCGATACGGTAGACGCGGCTGAGCAAATCGCGGCCGGTTTCGGAGAGCACCACGACGCTGTTCGCGTAGCGGCAGAGCTCGCGCGTAACGCGCAGCATCACGTCGTCGGGCTCGGGCAGCACGGTGTGCAGCGTCAAAACAACCGGCTTTTCGACCGCTCGCAGCAGATCGATGAGCCATTCGCCGCGCTCTCCGCCGAACAGCCCGTACTCGTGCTGAATATTCAAAACTTGCGCGGGATGCGCGTTGACCATAGCCGCAACGTCAGAATACGATTCGCGCGATTCTTGCCTCAGGCGCGCCACGACTTCGGGCCCATAGGAGCGCACCTCGCCCCCCGGCTCATCGATCGCGATAATCTCGCTGCTCGTGGCAAAAGCGCGATCGAACGAGTCGACCACGTCCTTCGTAAATGTCGCGATTCCGCACTCCCGCGGGGGGAAAGACCCCATGAAGAGGGTGCGCGGAACAGAGACCACGGCGAGCGTGTCTGAGGGTCTGCCTATCACCAAGATCTCCAAACGCCAGCTGGGAAGAAAAACTCGCTCAAGCAGGTAGGCAAAGCTGGCGGCTACCCCCCTGCGGCGGACGCGAATTTTATACCCGTGCGTCCTTAAAGGATAAACCTTCGGGTCACGCCAGGGTTGCACCCGCTTGCTTGCTCTGGCGTCGAATTTTCAAAAAAGGCGCGGCGGAAGCGGCGCGAGCGCGCCTTCCAACTCGAGGAGCTGCCGCTTGAGGGTCATGCCGCCACCGTATCCCACAAGCGCGCCGTCGCTGCCGATCACGCGGTGGCACGGGATGATGATGGGAATGGGGTTGGCGCCGTTGGCGCGGCCCACCGCTCGGGCACCGTTGATCAGGCCGAGCTCCGTGGCGATCGCGCCGTAGGACGTCGTTTTGCCATAGGGTATGCCGCAAAGCCGCTTCCAAACGGTTCGCTCGAAGTCGGACCCGATTCGAGGCTCGAACGGCAAATCGAAGTCTCGCCGTTTGCCGGAAAAATATTCCGCGAACTGCAACTGCGCGCGCCGCATGCCGGCAAGCGCGTCTTCCGACGGAGGGGGCTGCACAGACATCGGCCGCGCGCGATTTGGCAGCCACGCTTCAACGAGCACGCCATCGTCGTCCACCGCGAGCTGCATGTCACCGAATGGCGTGTGCAGCATCGACCGGAACACGATTTATCGCGCGGCGATTGGAGCGGTTGGCCCCACGCGTGCGCCCTCGGGCAGCACCGTGCCTGGTTCGATAACCGCGTCATGGCCAATCACGCTGCCGCGGCTAACGACCGCACCCGCGCCGACTCGCGCACCGCTCGCGATGATGGCCTCTTCTACGACTGCGCCTTCTTCGACGACGACGGCATCCCACAGGACACACTCCGTCAGGTGCGCCTTCGGCCCTATGGTGCATCCATCGCCAAGCACGACGTTCGGCCCCACCTTCGCGGACGGATCGATCTGCACGCCGGCGCCGATGTGCACGGGTGCGATGATGTTCTCGGGGTGCACGTTGTGCGATCCGCGGCCATTTATGCCCGGCTCCAGCTTCAGCGGCATGATGCCCGAGAGAATGTCGCGGTGCGCGCTCAGATAATGCTCCGGGCGCCCGAGGTCGATCCAATAATCGGAGGTCGTGTACGCGTAGAGTGCGTGGCCGTCGGAGAGAATCTTCGGAAACGTTTCGCGCTCGATCGACACGTTGCGCCCCGGCGGTATGAGGCCCAGCACGGCTTTGTCCAGCAAATACGTGCCCGCGTTGACTTCGTTCGTTGGTTCCGTGCCCTTGGGCGGCTTCTCGACGAACTGCGAAATGCGCCCGCCCTGGTCGTGCACGACGCAGCCGAACGCGGACGGGTCTTCAACTTTGATAAGATGAAGCGCGCCGAGGCCGCCCTTGGCTTTGTGATAGGCGATCATCGCCTGCAGATCGAGGCTGGTCAGCACGTCGCCGTTGAGCACGAAGAACGGCCCGTGAATGTGCTGCTCCACGTTTTTGATGGCGCCGGCGGTACCGAGCGGTTCATCCTCGATGACGTACGTGATGTTCATACCGAAATCGCTGCCGTCGCCGAAGTATTCCGTGATGGCCTGCGGCATGTAGCCCGCCGGCAGAATCACGTCGCAAATACCGGCGTCGTACAGCCGTTCGAGCGTACGCGCGAGGAACGGCACGTTCATAATCGGCACCATCGGCTTGGGCGTACCGAACGTCAGCGGCCGAAGCCGCGTCCCCTCACCGCCGACCAATACGATTGCCTGCAACCACCCTCTCCTCTACTGAAACAGAATGAAGCAAGGAAGCGTCTTGCGCCTCACACCTTGGGTATTCCCTCCCAACGAGCGTGCTGAAACGCCCAACGCGCGTCAGCGCCTGCGTGCCGACGTACCGATGCGCGGCAGATCGAAGAACTGCATATTCGTGGGCGCGTTCAGCGTTGTCGAGGGGCCTGAAATGATCGCGGACGGAACGAGCGCGCCGCCCGATCCGAGGTTCGCCTTCGAAAATTCGAACAGCATGCTCGCGAACTGATCCGCCACCCACAAATTGCCGCTGGAATCGAACGACACGCCGTAGGGATTGAACATCATGCCGCTCGTGAACGTCGCATCCGCGGTCAGCGAACCGCTCGAGGCCTTCGGTAGCGAGGAGGCATAAAACTCCGTAATCTGGGCTACCGGCGATCCGAGGGAGGTCCATAAGTTTCCGCCCGAATCAAACGTCAATGCTTGCACGCCGGTCGCTTGCCCGAACGACGCAATCGGGAACGGACTGCCGCTGGTGGTAAGGTCGCTTGCACGAAATTCAGCGGTTGGCGCGCAGAGGCTGCCCGTCCATAAATTGCCGCCTGGATCGAATGCCATGCTGATCGTGTTGCAGAGCGAACTGTTGCCGCAGCACGTGACCGGGTGAATGATGCGCGCCGGCGCCACATTTCCGCCGCTGCTGAGCTGTGCGTTTGAGAACATGACGACACTGTTAGTGAAATCGTCGACGTTCGCTATCCAGAGATTGCCGGAGCTATCCAATGCGCAACCAGCTGGATTTGTCAGCAGCGCTTTACTGCCGGCAATGACGGCATCAGACGTGAGATTGCCGCCCGGTGCAAATCCGCCGGATGAATAGTATATGACCGCGCCGGCATGGTTCTTTCCTGGGCTACCCACGACGTAGAGGCGGCCTTGTGAATCTTCTTGTACGCATCGCGGCACATACGTGGAGAATTGCGTACTGCTTCCACCGATCGCGACGGTGGGCGTCGGGCTGCCGCCGGTCAAGATACTTGCCGTGTCGAGCGCGATCACGCTTTGCGCGCCGGTATTTGCAATCCACAGCAGTTCGCTGGCCGGGGCGGCTGTTGGTGTTGGTGTGGGTGTGGGTGTGGGCGTCGGCGTCGGCGTAGCCGTTGGCGTGGGCGTCGGTGTAGCCGTTGGCGTAGGTGTTGGGCTTGGCGTGGCGGTGGGCGTCGGCGTTGGAGTCGGCGACGGCGTAGCTGTCGGCGCGGGAACCGATTGCAGCGTTATGGTTGCGGGGGACACGCTGCCCGAGGTAGCGGTGAAGTGCGCGACGACGTGCGCGCCGGTGTAATGTACCGTGACGGTGTTTGCGCTCGGGGACGTAACTTGCGTTGCGGCGAGCGTTGTCGCTCCCGTCGTGTCGTCGTCGGCAACGGTTATAGCGGAGTTGTATGTTCCCGGCCCAATAATCGTGGCACCCGATGCGTCCTTTGCATTCACCGTGAGCGTGATGTCGGACGCGCTTCCTTCAGTTGGCGCCGCGTTGGAAAGCCCAAGCGAGATGCTTGCCACGACTCCATTCAGCGTGACGTCTAGCGGCGTCGTCTGATCTTGCGAAATCGTCGCCGACATCGATTGCGTGGACAGCGGCGTTCCACTTCCATCGGTGCTCGCGAAGAGCGAGATGGTGAACGTGTCACTGCCCACGGGCGCAGTAACGTTCAAACTGCACTGTAAACCGTTGCTTCCGGTGCTGCACGCCGATGAGCTTGGCGTGAGCGAAATAGTCTTTGGCGTTCCACCGTTTACGGCGATGGTTGTGGATTGCGTGTTCGACGAAACATAGTGCGGTGCGCGCGCCGACGCGGACCGCATCTGCTGCGGAACGGTAATCGTGAATCGTGCGCTGCCGTTCTTTTGCGTCTGCGGTTTCGGTGCAGGCGGCACCGCGCTCGAGCTGCCGCCACCGCCGCATGCTGCGAGCGTAGCAGCGAAGGCAATAAGAAGTGCGACCACACGAAACGTCTTCAAGGCGTCCCCCCACAAAAAAACAGCTCGCTCGAATTTGCGCAGCGTCTGCCCGCCCGCCTTTCAATCGAAGCAAGGAAATGCTGCCCATGTTATCGAACATATGTTCGCATGGGAAAGCGGGTGTGGGACTGGTCAGCGATTCAACGCTATCACGATGAGGGCCACGGCTTTGTGGAGTGCCAGCGGCACTTCGGCTTCAGCCATACGGCGTGGGTCAAAGCGATCAAGCGCGGCGCACTCCTCAGTCGTGAGGCGTCATTCCGCGATCGACGGCGTCGGTATGACTGGGCCGCAATCCAGGCTTACTACGACGCCGGCCACTCATATCGACAATGCAAAGCTCACTTCGGCTTTTGCGCTGAAGCTTGGACGAAAGCGGTAAAACGCGGAGAGTTAAAGGCGCGTGCAAGAAGCCAACCGCTGAGCGTGCTGCTCCAGAGCGCACGATGCCGCTCGGCGGTACGACGGCGATTGCTCAGCGAGGGCGTGTTGCAAAATGTTTGCACGATTTGCAAACTTTCTGAATGGCAAGGTAAGCCGCTCTCCATGCACATCGATCATATCAACGGCGTGAGGGACGACCATCGCCTCGAAAATCTGAGGATGCTGTGCCCTAACTGCCATAGTCAGACGGAAACGTATGGGGGGCGCAATATGAAGCGCCGTAGGCGCTTGCATGAAAATGGCGGACCGGTGTAATATAACCGTCGCTGCAATCCGGGTTAGCCAAGTCTGGTAAGGCACCTGACTCTGAATCAGGCATTTCGGTGGTTCGAATCCATCACCCGGAGCCACGGCCCTATCGTCTAGAGGCCTAGGACGCCGCCCTCTCACGGCGGTAACGCGGGTTCGAATCCCGCTGGGGCTACCATTTAGAAGAAAGCGCTCGCATCAATGCGAGCGCTTCGCTTTTGTCCGCCGGCTACGACGCCTCAACGCTTCTTGGCCTTCGCTCCGGACGTGTTGAGCGTCACCGCTGTGCGAATCAACTCTTTAAATGCTTCCGCATCGATCGTTTCGCCTTCGTGAATGTCGATGGCGCGGCGTGCGTTGCCTTCGAGACTCGAATTGAAAAGGCGTTTCGGATCGCGTAAAGACGCGCCTTTGAGAAACGTGAGTTTCACTACGTTCTTGTACGTCTCGCCTGTGCAGATGATGCCGTCGTGCGACCACGTAGGCACGCCGTGCCACTTCCACTCTTCGACGACCTGCGGATCCGCTTGTTTGATGAGTTTGCGCACCGTCGCCAGCGTCTCGCCGCGCCAGTCATGCAGTTCCTTGATTCGCCCGTCGATGAGTTTCGACGGCGACTCAGCGCTCGTGGCGTTCTTCATGCCGCTCCCTTCTTTGGCCGTGCTATACTCGTCCTGTGGATGCTACCGCAGACTTTCGCGACGGCAAACTGCTGCGCATCTTCGTCGACGAAAAGGACCGCGCGGGCGCGCAGCCGCTCTATACCGCCATCGTTGAATTCTTGCGCAAGAACGGCGTCGCCGGCGCGACGGTGTTCCGCGGTATCGAAGGCTTTGGCAGCGCGCACGAAATTCACGTCGCAAAGGTGTTCTCGTGGCTGCCCAATTTGCCGGTGCTCATCGAAGTCGTCGACGACTGGAGCGCCATCGAACCGCTCTTGCCCGAGCTGCGAACGATGATTGGGCAGGGCCTCGTGACGGTTGAAGCGGCGCAGTATCTGCGCTTACCCGCTCACTGACTGCGGCCGAGTACGAGCGAAGCGGTATCGAGCGCGGCGCGATTCTGCGCAGACTCTTGCGCCGAAACCGTCGTTCCGCCGACTCCTTTGATGAACGACGGATCGTCCGCAGCCACCCATTCCTGCGGATAGAGCTCCAGAATCTGCGCGTTGTTGTCCAATGCGTACTGCAAGAGTTTGCTGATGTCCAGATCGTACGGTTTTCCGGAGCCGTTGAGCGCCGTCGAGTCCGGCGTCGTTGCGGCAATCGGTTGAAACTCGAGCGGCACCTGGCCGATATGGCGCGTGTACGCTTGGCACCAGTACAGATTCACGTTCGCCGCCTGCGGATTACACGCAGCGGGCGTTGAGCCGGCTTCGGCAACGCCGCCGATGCCCAGATTTTCGGTACCGAATCCGACGTGCAGCGGTGCGGCTTCTCGCGCGAGCGCATTCGAGTAGTCGTAAAAATTGGTTAGCGACGTATCGGGATTGTAGGGAATGTGATTCATTGCGACCATCAATTGCTTGTCGGATGATTGTTTCCCGAGAAAATCGATGATGTTCAGACTATGCTGCTGCCATTTCTGATACGTCCACCCGGCGGCGCTGACCCATTCGTTGTAGCAATCCGGCTTGTCGATGTGTCCCGGCAGTGATTCCGTGCCCATACCAATGCCGAAGCGCAAGTAGCCCACGTTGGGCGCGATCGGCGAATGGCCCGCGCCGCTGCCGCTGAAATACTGCACCGCCTGCGCGATAAACGATTCCCAATCCGTTTCGAACACCGGGTTGACGAAATTCGGATACACGGGTTGGTTCTGGCACGCGATTTTCTCGACGCCGTCGGTGTATACCCAATCGGGTGTGGCGTCGCCGTTCAGCGTTTCGGCGGCGTCGACGAACAGCAAGTTGACGCGCAGGCCGGCGGTGACGAACGGTCTTGCCTGAAACTCCACGAGATTCCAATTGAACGTGCCTTTTTGCGGCTCGACCTGCTTCCAGTTCACCAGCAAGCTCACGCCGCACAGCGTATGATCGCTGCCGATCACCTTGTTGACGATCTCGTCCTTATACATCCCGCCCATGACTTCATACGGATTCCACACGTAGAGCCCGTGCGGCGCATTTGGAACGGCGACGTTCGGATCGGTTCCGCTGCACGGCGGTGCGGTAGGTGTCGCGACGCCGGAGGCGATCTGCGGATTGACGCTGACCGCGAGCGTCTGGGCCGGAGAACCGCCGTCGCCGATGACGATCTTCGTACACGACAGCGACGACGCCGGCAGCAAACCGCCGAACGTGACCGACGCTTGCGGGCCGCTCACGGACAACGCTGCGCTGCCGCTGCCCGTGCTCATCGTGAGCGGACCTTCGAACGCATTCGCGCACGATGCTTTCAAACCCGGACGCGTGACGATTTTGAATTGCGCGGCACCGCTCTCACTGAGCGTTACGCTTTGCGTCGTGCGGCACTGCTGCGGCGGCGTACCGCTGCATGCGAACTGCACGGTGCCCGGCGTAACGCTAAACTTCTTGAGCGCTTTCGTCCCGAGCGTTGCTTTCAACGTCGCCGTTGCGCCGCTCGAATCCGTGAGCGTAACCGTGCACGCGCCGCTGAGCGCACCTTGCCCGTACGGCATCACCACCAGCGTCGCAGATCCGCTGAACGTCGCGGGACTCACACTCACGCCGCCCGTGCCGGTGCACGCAGTTTTTTCGGTAACCGCTCCGCTAAAGCCCGATGCATCCACGTTCTGCACTTGATCGGCCTGCGCGAACGTAAACGAGGCCGGCGTAACGCCCGGTGAGACTTGAACGCGAGCCTGCGGCGCACGAACCTGCAGCGCGTCTTCTTCGATCACGGTTACCACTTCGTACGTCATCGGCACGCTCGCCGACGATCCATCGGAACCCATGACGGTCAGCGTGCATGACGCGGGCGGCGTTCCAACCGCCGCGGTAAGAAACAGCAGCGGTGAACCGGACACGTCGAGTTGCGCGATGCCGTCGCCCGAAACAACCATACTGCCCGCGGGCCCGGTGCAGTCAGGTGACATGTGCGGCGTGTACGAAACGCCGGGGACGTCGTTCTGTCCGTCGACGAGCGCGCTCGGTGCTTCACTGGTGAGTTCGACGGGTGCGGGCACGAGCGTAAACTGCGTTTGCGATACAACGCCCGGCGGCAGCGCCGGCGTAAAGCCTTTCATGCACCCGGTACAAAGCAGCAGGCAAACCGTGGCCGTAGCGGCGAGCAGGCGCATGGGCGGACTCCTTACTGGCAGGCGAACTTACCGTGGTTACCAATACCGACCTGCCGCGTGACGCGCAGCGGAACGCTTTTAATGCGCGGCTAAGCAAGGCAAGGCGGCGCGCAGCGAGAATCGGCCACTCAAACAGGGATGGAGCTCCCTGCAACCGCCGCACCGGCTGATGGCTCCTGTTCGACAACACGGAGGCTCGTATGGACAGGGGTAAACTGCTGCGCATTTTCGTGGATGAAGGCGATCGCTGGAACGGTCAGCCTCTCTACGCGGCGATCGTCGAAGCGCTCAAATCCGATGGCTTCGCGGGCGCCACCGTACTCAAAGGCATCGAGGGATTCGGAGCGCGCAAGGCGGTGCATTCCGCACGCACCGTCGACTTCTCGACGAACTTACCGGTCCTGATCGAAGTCTTTGAAAGCGAAGAAAAAATCATCGCGTTCATTCCGAGACTGCGCGAGATGATGCGCGAGGGACTCATCACACTCGAGAACGTGCAGATGCTGCGCATCACGCGGGAAGCATAGCCATGGATGCAAGAGCAATTGTTGCAGTAGGTGTCGGCGGCGCGATAGGCGCGGTGCTGCGCTACCTGGTGGGCTCGGCATTTTTGCAACGCTTTGGTCCGGGCTTTCCGTGGGGCACGTTCTTCATCAATGTCACCGGAAGTTTTCTGATCGGCGTCGTCGCGCAGCTCGCGTTCACGCGTTCCTTCGGCATTACGCCGACGGTACGCGCATTCGCGGCAACCGGTGTGCTAGGCGGCTATACGACGTTCTCGACGTTTTCGCTCGACAGCGTCGTGCTCGTCGGCGACGGCGCGGCTCCTCTTGCGCTCGCGTACGCAGCGGGAAGCGTCGTAAGCGGCATCATCGCCGCATACTTCGGACAAGTCGTCGCGCGCCTGGCGACGGGATAATACGCTAAGCGCTGCGGCGCACGAGCCGCAGCAGTTCGACGCGGTTGCGCACGCCGAGTGTGCGATGAATGTGCTTGAGATGCACGCGTACGGTTCCCGGGCTCGTCTTGAGCGCCGCCGCGACCGCATCCACCGTATCGCCTTCGGCGAGCAGCCGCACGACGTCGCGCTGACGCGGGGTCAGCTTGGCGAGCGGTTCGCAATTCGATTCCAAGTCGATGCGCTGCAACTGCGCGCCGATGAAGCTGCGCGGATAATGCTCCGCGCATTGCTTGGCTGCCGCCAGCCACGTGTCGCCGCACCCCGACTCGTACAAAAACAGCGCGCAGCGCGCGGCACGCCAGTCGTAACGCATGCCGGCAAATTCACGATACGCCTGTTTTGCCAGTTTTCGCGCCGGCCCGACGTCCGAGATCGATAGAACGCGCGCGTGTGTGTACGCCTCGACGGGATCGAAGCTGCGATCGTGCCGCACGCCGATTTGTATCGGCACGCTGGGTTTGAGCGCTTCGTACGTGTCGAGCAAACGGCGCGCCAGCGGCGGATCGAAGGACGAGGCGACTTCCGCTGCGAGCAGCAGCGTATTGCTTTCGCTGCCGAGCTGATGCTGCCAATCGATGCCCTCGACGAGTTCGAGCGCATCCTGGAGAAGTGCTTGGGCCGTATTGCGCTCGCCGGATGCCAGTGCAACCCACGCCGAGTCGAGCGACGAGAGCGCGCGGCGCGCCGGCGTACGCGCGAGCGCAGCAACGCGCTGCAGTTCACGCAGACCGACGACGTACTGGCCCTGCATCGCCCACGTCAGCGCGACGTTACGCCGCGTGTGGTATTCCTGCTCGTGCAGATCCGGAGTCCACGCGATCGTTTGCATCGCCGAGCACACTGCTTCAAACTGTTCCGGCAAATACAACTCACGGCAGCGGCCGCTGAGCGTGAGAATGGTGTCCGCAATACGCCCGGAGTCGCGTGGTTCGCTGGCTTCGGCCACTTGCAAAACCGTACCGAGTATGGCCGCTTGCGCTGCGAAATCGCGACGGCTGGCGTGTGTCCACGAACGCAAGCTGAGCGCCTGCGCACGCACGCTGGCATCGTTGGACGTTTCGCCGGGCCGCAGGCGGCGCAGTGCTTCGTTGAAATCGTCGCGCATCCACGCGCGCAAGGCGAGCATGTTGCCGCCGCGGCCGGACGGGTATTTTGCCATACATTTGGCAGCGCGTTCGTAGAACACGTCCGACTCGCGCGCGTTGCCTTTGATTTGATGAAGTACCGCGCTAAGCGCGTCAGACTCCACCTCTTGCTCGCCGGCGAAC
>JBKPMZ010000299.1:0-1092 GCA_046732415.1 Vulcanimicrobiota bacterium | reverse complement strand
GGACGGCGCCTTGGACGCCTCCGCGCGATCCGCGGAAACAATCGCCGGCATCGCGCTGGTCTGCGCTTGCGGCGCGGGACCCGCTTGCAGCCCGAGCGATGCGAATACGGATTCGTAAAATGCATCCTTGCCTTGCAGCAGTTCGTCGATGCGCCGCAGATATTCGCCCGATTGCGCGCCTTGAATGACGCGATGATCGTAGGTCGAGGTCATCTGCATCACTTTGCTGATGCCCAGCGACTTGATCGCCGCTTCGCTCGCGCTCGCAAATCCCGGTGGATACCCAATTGCGCCGGCCGCGATGATCGCGCCTTGGCCCGCCATCAACCGCGGTACGGACGCCGAAGTACCGATACCACCCGGATTGGTGAGCGTGAACGATGCGCCTTGCAGTTCGTCGGCGGTGAGTTTATTCTCACGCGCTTTTGCGACCAGTTCTTCGTACTTCGCGCGGAACTGCACGAAGTCGAGCGCGTCGGCGTTTTTGATGACCGGCACCACGAGGAAGCGCGTTCCGTCTTTGCGTTCCGCATCGACCGCGAGCCCTAGATGAATGCCCGGCTCGACGCGCACCGGCTTCTCGCCGTCTCGGCGGAAATGATACGTGATGAACGGCATGTCATGTGCGGCGCGAACGAGCGCATACGCGATGACGTGCGTGAAGGAAATCTTTTCGCTGCGGCCGGCGGTTTTGATCGCGGCATTCAGTTCTTTGCGCCGAGCGTCGAGCACATCCACCGCGAGCGTACGAAAACTTGTCGCGGTCGGGATCGTCAGGCTTTGCTCCATGTAGCCGGTGAGCGCTGCCGCAGGGCCTTTGAGCGGTGTGATTCGGGCTTGCGCGGACACGGGCGGCAGTTGTATCTGCGCGGTTGCGGCACCGTTCGAAACTTTCGGCAGAGCCGGTCCCTGCGCATCGACGTCGCTGCGCAGCACGAGCCCCTGCGGCCCGGTGCCTTTCACGCGATTGACGTCGATCTGCATCTTGCGCGCGATGCGCCGGGCTTGCGGCGTCGCAAAGACCTCACCCGCCACCACCGGCGCGACCGGCGCAGCCGTATCGCGCGGAGCCGCTTTATCCTGTTGCGGTGT
>JBKPMZ010000298.1:0-4181 GCA_046732415.1 Vulcanimicrobiota bacterium | reverse complement strand
CATCATCGTATTTGCCAACCGCCAGATACATGTCGGCGAGCTGCGTGAGTGCCACGTCGTCTTTTGGATTGCGTGCGATGCGCTTGCGCAAGTCCGTGAGTTGCGTGCGCACCGCGGGCGGCGGTCCGCCGCCCTGCACGTTCACCGCGGGCGGTGCCGCGGTCGCCGCGACTTGCTTGCCTGCTCCGGCTTCCGAAGCACCGAATACCGAGCCGCCTGTGGAGAACGCCGTGTGCACCAGGTATGCCATCCCGGCCAGAAAGACGGCCGCGATGACGATCATGATCGGAACGTAAACGCGCGGCGGCAGGCCGCGCGGGGGAGTTTGAGCCACAAGAGTCGTTTGGACGCGCGCCGAACAAACTCTTCGTGCTGCCCTCGGAAACCGATCTGCAGTTGCTGTTTGCAGAGCTCAACAACTACCACTTCAACGGCGAAGTGCCGGTGTGCCGCATTCGCTACAACGCGCGCTTTTCGAATTCCGCCGGACGCATCACCTACAGCGAACGGCCGCTGCTGATCGAACTCTCACCCAAACATTTCCGCGACAACGAGCAGGCGTTGCGGGACACACTGCTGCACGAGATGATTCACGCGTGGCTTTACGATCGCACCGGCGACACCGGGCACAGCGCGGACTTCCGGCGCAAAATGCGCGAGTGCGGCATGACGTCGATCTATCACGATCTCGGCAACGTACGGCCGTACAACGAAAGCGCCAAGCGGTACATCCTGCGCTGCGAGAAATGTGCGCTCGAGTTGTTGCGCAGACGGCTGCCTGCCGCGGCTATGAGCTGCGGGCGCTGCAGCAAGCGCGGCTACGATCCGCGCTTCCCGCTCACCGTGTTCGAAGTGCTCGAAACGCGCGAAATCGGTCTGACCACCGGCCGGGCCGCGTTCAAGGGCCGTTGATCTGCGACACAAGTAGGCGCCGCCGCCAAGCAAGCGTCTGAACAGCCGGGTTTTCCTGCGGCTTTCAGACGTTTATCCGGGCAGAAACCCCGGCCGGCGAGCGAAGATAACGGGGCCATGACGACGACGAACATTCCGACCAACGGGGCCAAGACGCGCAGCGAGTCCGACTCGATGGGCCAGATTCAGGTACCCGCAGATAAATATTACGGAGCGCAATCGGCGCGTTCTTTGATCCACTTCGATATCGGCGACGGCGAATGGCCGCGCGATATCATGCCGCGCCAGGTCATCAAAGCGATGGCCGTGCTCAAAAAGGCGTGCGCGCTGGTCAACAACGATATCGGTAAACTCGACAAAGAGAAGACCGATCTCATCGTCAGCGCGGCGGACGAAGTCATCGCCGGAAAACTCAACGCGCACTTCCCGCTGCGCGTGTGGCAGACGGGCTCCGGCACGCAGACCAACATGAACGTGAACGAAGTGATTTCGAACCGCGCCATCGAGCTGGCCGGCGGCGAGATGGGCAGTAAGAAGCCCGTTCACCCGAACGACCACGTGAACATGTCGCAGTCCTCGAACGACACGTTTCCGACGGCGATGCACATGGCCGCGGCCGAAGCGGTCGTCGACATGCTGCCCGCGGTGCAGAAACTGCGCGACGCGCTGCACGAGAAAGCGCAAGCGTGGCAGAACATCGTGAAAGTCGGCCGCACGCATCTGCAAGACGCGACGCCGCTTACGCTGGGCCAAGAATTTTCGGGCTACGTGACGCAGCTCGATCGCGCGATCGCCGCGATTAAACTCGCGCTGGATCCGCTGTACGACTTGGCGATCGGCGGCACCGCCGTCGGAACCGGCCTGAACGCGCATCCCGAATTCGCGCAGCGCGCTGCCACGAAGATCGCCGAACTCACCGGCCTGCCGTTCCGCTCGCATCCGAACAAGTTCACCGCACTCGCATCGCACGACGATTTCGTGTTCGCCTCCGGCGCGCTCAAGTCGCTCGGCGCAGCGCTGATGAAGATTGCCAACGACATCCGGTGGCTCGCCTCGGGTCCGCGCGCGGGTATCGGCGAACTGGTTCTGCCGGAGAACGAACCGGGTTCGTCCATCATGCCGGGCAAAGTGAATCCGACGCAGTCGGAAGCCATGACCATGGTCGTCGCGCAGGTGTACGGCAACGACGCCGCCATCGCGTTCGGCGCATCGCAGGGCAACTTCGAACTCAACGTGTTCAACCCGGTGATGATCTACAACTTCCTGCACTCATGCATGCTGCTGCGCGACACGTGCACGATGTTCCGCGAACACGCCGTTGAAGGGCTCCAAGCCAACGAGCCGGTCATCGCCAAGTACCTGAACGAATCGCTGATGACGGTCACGGCGCTTTCACCGAAGATCGGCTACGACAAGGCTGCGCAGATCGCCAAGCACGCCCATCACAACAACACCACGCTCAAAGAAGCGGCGGTCGGACTTGGCTACGTTTCCGCCGAGGACTTCGACAAGTTCGTCGTTCCCAAAGAAATGACGTATCCCAAATAAAGGCGCTTCGGCCTAGCCTCCGCGCCCCCACTTCGTGGGGCCCCCGATTGGGCCCGGTAGTCGGTAAAGCAAATCGCTCCGTTACGACGGAGCGATTTGTTTCTTGCAATAAAAAAAAGGCTGCGAATAATCGCGGCCCTTTTTTCTCCCCTGAAAGTTGATTAGTTCTCGCGAATCAGAATGCTCGCGTACGTGGGCTGCACGCCGCTCCAAATCTTATCGTTCCAACGATCGGATGCACACCTTTCGAGACTGTACAGATCGAGCATCCAGTCGTTGAAAAACGAGTCGTCCGTGTCGAGAGCTACCAGCGTGCGTTCGTTCATATTGCGCCCTTCACTATTGTCCATTCAACGTTGAATATCGTCAATCCGACTCGTGACTTGCGTCTTGGTTGGGCCATATGCCCTAAGGATGAACGCAAACGTTACATTTCGCTTGGTCCGCTGGCCATACGCCCGCCTGCATCGAGGCGATAAGCGTCCGTCTTCCACCGGACTGTTCGGCCTAAGAAACTCCCAAGCCACACGCTGATGCCGAAAACGTCGCGCAGCGGAATGAGCCATGGCGTAGCGCTCGTTTGCGGCGCGAACGTGCGGCGCGCTTCGTAGTGTAAAGCCAGACGCAGCGCCGCCGTGAGAACCAGCGCGCTCATTGCCGGCACCGTGCGTGCGATCGTCGCGAACAGCGCCGCAAACGGCAATGCGTACGTGACGACGGAACCCACGTATCCGGCGGTGCGCTGAGCTAAAATCGTACGCGCCCAACGCAATTCGTGCCGCCACAGTGCGATCAGTGTCGTTTCGCTCACCGTCGTCTGCACGGCGTACGGAAGAAGGGCGACGCGATAGCCGGCGTCGGTCACACGTTTGCCGAGCACGTAGTCGTCGCCCAAATGCGTCGCGAGCGATTCGAAGCCGCCGATGCGTTCGAGCACGTCGCGCCGCAGGGCCATCGTCGCACCGAAGCAATACGTCAGCGGCTCCATCGCCGTCGCCACCATGACGGACGGCGCGAACTGGTCGTTCACGTACATGGCGCCAAGGCGCGATGCGAGCGATCGATCCGGAATGCCGCCGTAGATGCACGTTGCCGCGCCGACTTGCGCATCCGCAAAGCCCTGCGCGATCGCCCGAAGATACGTGCTGCCCACGCGAATGTCGCTATCGGCAACCGCGATAATCGAATGACGCGCGCGTCCGATCATGCCGAGCAGATTCCCGACCTTCGGATTTGCCGTGGGCTTGGCGGCGCCGGCGACGATCTCGATGTCACGCCCCGGAAACCGTTCCGCGACCGCGCGCGCAACGTGCAGCGCAGGATCGTCCGGATTCGCCGCGCCGAAGATAATTTGGTACTCGGGATAGTCCTGATCGCAGAACGAGTAGAGGTTTTCGAATAACTGCGGCTCGTCCCCGTACAGCGGTTTGAGCACGGTGATTGGCGTTGCGGCACGCGGGTGATACTGCTGCGCCGCTGCACGGAACTTGCGAACGCGCGCAAGCGCAATCGCGGTGTACGCAATACCGGCCGCCGTCAGCGCTCCTGCGGTTATCGCGAGCAGTTTCATCGCCTCACGCTCCCGCTGCGGCGAGATCGCTGAACGTCGTGGCGCGCAGCCCCGATTTGCGAACGATTTCGACCGCTTGCGGATCGATGAGCGCGGCGAATTCTCCCGCGAAGTCGTAATCCGGTGGAAACGCCTCCGGCCACGTATGCGT
>JBKPMZ010000297.1:0-3742 GCA_046732415.1 Vulcanimicrobiota bacterium | reverse complement strand
GCTCCCGACGGATCCGGGTCCTCCAGATGGATCATGCCGCTCTCGTCATGCGTGTGAATGTGGTAGAAGCATCCGGGCGTGCTCGAGGTACCGGCATAGATTTCTTGGTTCGGCCATGACGTTGCCGGATCGGTCGTGTCGCCCGCGGCGAGATAGATGCCGATTGCATCCGGAATCACCACGAGCTGACCGTTGACATAAAGTCCGACATACGCGTGAACGTGATAATTCTCAGACATCGTCGCATCGCACGAGATGTTGTCGACGCTGCTTCCGAGCGGCCCCTGACCGCCGCCGACGCCGGGTATCGCGCCCGGATCGTTCGGCATCAAATCGCCGTCGTAATCACCGTGTCGCGTGTCCCAATCCTGATTGCTCGTGACGAACGCATTGTCGAGCGAGCCGGGTTTGGGCGTAGCACCTTCACCGGCGATCATCCACATCGACGCGTACGGTGTACCGCTTGGATTCGGAGTCGGCGTCGGCGTTTGAGCCGGCGTCGGCGTAGGCGTTGGAGCCGTAGTCGGCGTTGGAGTGGGTTCCGGAGTGGCCGTTGCCGTCGGCACATCGGTTGGCGTAGCGGTGGGGGCTGGGCTCGTGCTCGAGGTCGGCGAGCCGCTGGGCGTAGCCGTGGGCCCGGGGCTGCCGCTGGGCTTTGTGCTGGGCGCGGGATTCGTCGGGGGCAAAGCCGGGGTCGAGCCCCCTCCACCGCCTCCACCGCAAGCGGCCAGTAAGGATACCCCAAGAACGCAAGCAGCCGTAATCAGCCTTCCAGCGCGACCCATTTGCCTCAACTCCACTCCAGCGACAGACGTGTCCACCATCGTACGCAGGCGAAGGCACCGGGCACGAGATGCACCGGGGGAGCCGCTCTGGGGCCGAACAGCGGGCGGGCAGGGGGACCTTCGGACCGGAACCGCCGCCCTGGCGGCGGGGTTGTTAAGTCGTGAAAGCACAAGGGGTGGCCTTGAGCCGGCGTCTAATAGACGCGACCCCCCGCCTGGAAACCGGGAATACCCCAAGTGCCCACTTCGTCCAGAGAGTCAGTGAAGCGTCATGAATACCCGGCTGCCGGCCGAAAATAGCGATACCGTGAGTCTGGTTTGCGCACTACTCGTGCGCTATCCGGAGATCGCGTCGATTCGCAGCATGCCCGGTGACGGCACGGTACGTTTCACCTACGCGGTATCCTCGCGCATCGATCGCGCCACGCAGCGCCGCGTCATCGAGGAGATCGAGTCGCACGTCGACGGCATTCTCTCGCTCATCGGCGAGCGCGGCGAAGTCAAGGTCGAGTGCGAGTCCGATCGCGCACTCAGCTTCGTGCACGTCACCCGCGATCTCGAAAGCTTCACCAAGGACGAACTGGCGATGCTTACCAGCTACCTCGCCGACCGCTTCGGCAGCGCGCTGGTGCGCAATCCCGTTCCGGAAGAGCACCCCGACGAAGATCCGGCCTTTCAAGACGAACTGGCCGAGTCCGCAATCGAGGCGCTGCGCGACCCGGCGCAATCAAAAAGTTTGGTGGGATTCCGCGAAGAGAAGCGAGTTCTGGTATACTTTTTGAAATCACAAAAGAAAGCGAAGGCGTCGGCCCGCAGATAGCTAGCACAATTACCCTCCTCCTGATTGGGGACGTCGTCGGTTCACCGGGCCGCGAAACCCTCAAGCGGTGCGTTCCGCTGGTACGCGACCAGTACAACGTGGACATCTGCATAGCCAACGGCGAGAACGCCGCGGGCGGTTTCGGCTTGACCGCGCAAACTGCCGATGAAATGTTCGGCACCGGCATCGACTTCATCACCAGCGGCAACCATATCTTCGATAAGCGCGAGTTCAAGTCGTATCTGGACTCCACCGAACGGGTGATCCGCCCGGCGAACTATCCGCCGGGCGTCCCGGGCCGCGGCATCGGCTTCGTGTCGGCAAACGGCACGACGGTGGGCGTGCTCAACGTGATGGGGCGCACGTTCATGCCGCCGGTCGACGATCCGTTTCGCGCGGCGGAGATTGGGCTGGAAGAATTGCAAAGCAGCGCCAAGGTCATCGTCGTGGACGTTCACGCCGAGGCAACCAGCGAAAAGGTCGCGCTGGGGCGCTATCTTGACGGACGCGTTTCAGCAATCTACGGTACACACACGCACGTTCAGACAGCAGACGAACATATTTTGCCGGGCGGGACGGCATACATCACCGACGTCGGCATGACCGGGCCGACTGACGGTGTTATCGGGATGGAAGCGGGACCCGTCCTGGATCGATTCACGATGGGCCTCTCGGAGCGTTTTTCGGTACAAAAATCTGGAACAAAGCAGTTCTGCGCCGCGGTAGTAACAATTGACGTGGAGACCGGCCGCGCGACGGAAATCAAGCGCATCTTCCAGCGAGGCATAGCATGATAGACGATCCGGCAAAACACATCACGACAAGCGTCCTGAAAGTCTCGGCGAAGAGCAATCCCAATTCAGTCGCGGGTGCCCTGGCAGCGGTGTTGCGCGAACGCGAGACGGCGGAACTGCAAGCGGTCGGTGCGGGCGCGATCAATCAGGCCATCAAGGCGGTCGCCATCGCGCGCAGCTATTTGAAGACAAGCCAGATCGATCTGGCTTGCGTGCCTTCCTTTATAGACGTCGAGATCAATGGCAACGAACGGACCGGGATCTCGCTGGCCATCGAACGCCGCACCGCGACGGCGTGATCGTCGACTTCCACTCGCACACCTGTGAGAGCGATGGTACGCTTGCGCCCTCCGCGCTCTGCGATTTCATGCAGCAGCGCGGCGTGCGCTATTTCTCCATAACCGATCACGACAGCATCAAGGCGTACGGGCAGTTCACCGCGCCCGGCCACATCCGCGCGATCAGCGGCATCGAGATCAACACGACGTTCCGGGACGGCGAGGTGCACATTCTGGGATACCGCTTGCCGCTGGGCGAATCGCCGCTGACCGCGGTGCTGGAAGAAAACCGCGCGGCGCGGCGCAAACGCGTTGCGCGTATCGTCGATCAACTCGGCGAAGCGGGCTACGGCATCACGCTAAACGACGTGCATGCCGAAGCGATGGAAGGCGCTTCGCTCGGGCGCCCGCACGTGGGCAAGGCGCTCATTCGCCTCGGCATCGCTCCGGACATCGAAACGGCGTTTCGCAAGTTTTTGCGCCGCGGTACGCCGGGCTACGTGCCGTCCACGCACATCACGCCGCACCGCGCGATCGAAGTCGTGCTGGCATCGGGCGGGGTTCCGGTGCTCGCGCATCCCGGCCGTCTGAAAGACTACGAGATCATCGGCGAACTGGCAGCGTGCGGATTGCAAGGCCTAGAGGTCTTTTATCCGACACACGAGCCGATGCAAGTGCAGTACTTTCGCGATCAGGCGCGGCGTTACGGTTTGGTGATGACGGCCGGGTCCGACTTTCACGACATCCGGTATCACAAGCGCGGCGTCGGCGTGGACGTCGACGAGGAGGACATCGAGGCTTTCCTCAAATTGGTGGCATGATCGCCATGCTGCTTGCCGCCGGGATGCTGGCCGCAACACTGAAGAACGGCATGCACGTCGTGCTGCTGCCCAACAAACTCGCACCGGTCACGACCACGGTCATGACGTACGCGGTCGGATCCGACGACGATACCATGCCGGGCATCGCGCATGCCACCGAGCACATGATGTTCCGCGGAACCGCCGATGTTTCCGCGACGCAGTTCGCCGAAATGGCGGCGCGCGCCGGTGCGCAGTACAACGC
>JBKPMZ010000296.1:0-4693 GCA_046732415.1 Vulcanimicrobiota bacterium | reverse complement strand
TTCGCGCTCGGCGCTTTTGCCGCTGATCCATCTGTTCCAGGAGCACGAAGGTTATGCCAGCCCGCAGGCGCAGCAAGCCGTTGCGGACATGCTGCAGCTCACGCCGGCAGTCGTAGAATCAACTGTGTCGTTTTACACGCTGTTTTTCCGCAAGCCGGTCGGCAAGTACATGCTGCAGGTCTGCCGCGGTCTGGCGTGCTCGATCAACGGCGCCGAAGACATCATGGCGTATTTCCGTGAGAAACTCGGCATCGGTCACCTGCAAACGACTGACGACGGCCTGTTCTCGTACGAAGAAGTCGAGTGTCTGGCCGCCTGCGATCGCGCGACGTGCATGCAGGTCAACCTCGATTTCGTTTACGATCTCACGCCGCGGATGATCGACGAAATGCTCGATGCGATGCGTGCGGGCACGTACGCAGTCGCGCCGATGGCGCAAACCGACGCGCCCGAGCGCACGTGGAAAACCGTGCAAGACTTGCAGGTCGCGCGCGGCGGAAAGTCGTTCGGTGCGATCGGCCAGCCGAATCCGAACAATGGATCGGGCATCGACAAAGACGGCGTCATCATGATCGATCGCATTCTCGCGCAGCAGCCCCGGTTCGAAGGGCGCACAAAAGAACGCCTGGCGAACGTCGAGCCGTCGATCACCACCGTGCTCGAACACGAGGATCTCCAGTAATGCCGGTTACGAAAGTGCTCACCGCCGGCATCGGCGAGGCGGATCTGCGCGATATCGAGGTGTATCGCAAACGCGGCGGCTACAAACAGCTCGAACGCGCGTTCAAAACGATGAAGCCGGCGGACGTGCTCGAAGCGGCCGACAAGTCGGGCCTGCGCGGACGCGGCGGCGCCGGATTTCCGACCGGACGCAAATGGTCGTTCTTGCCGTCCAATGACAAACCGCGGTATCTGGTGTGCAATTGCGACGAAGCCGAGCCCGGCACGTTCAAAGACCACATGCTCCTCGAAGAGACGCCGCATCTGGTGCTCGAGGGCATTCTGCTCGGCGCGTACGGCATCGGCTCGCATCACGCCTACATCTACATACGCGGCGAATTCAAGCGCGGCGCGGAGATCTTCGACCAGACGATCGCGCAGGCGCGCAAAGCCGGCCTCATCGGTAAAAACCTTTTTGGCACCGGATACGATTTGGAAGTGACCGTGCATCGCGGCGCGGGCGCGTACATTTGCGGCGAGGAAACCGCGCTGCTCAATTCGCTCGAAGGCAAGCGCGGCGAGCCGCGGCTCAAACCGCCGTTCCCGGCCGTCGCCGGTCTCTACGGCATGCCGACGGTGGTGAACAACGTCGAGACGCTGGCGTATCTCGTGCCGATTCTCGAAAAAGGCGCCGAGTGGTTTGCTTCGGTCGGAACCGAACGCAGCAAAGGCTACAAGATCATTTCGATCAGCGGCCACGTGCAAAAGCCGGGCAACTACGAAGTTGCGCTGGGCACGCCGGTGCGCGAACTCATCGAGATTGCCGGCGGTTTGCGCGACGGGCGCAAACTCATGGCGATTCAGCCGGGCGGCGGTTCGTCGGCGTGCATTTTCGAAGAGCATCTCGATCTGCCGTACGATTATGAGTCGCTCGCCAAAGCGGGCACGATGCTCGGTTCGGGCGCCATGGTGGTGATGGACGACACCACCGATTTCGTGAAAGCGGCACACAATTTGGTGCGGTTCTTCGCGCACGAATCGTGCGGCCAGTGCACGCCCTGCCGCGAAGGCGGCGACTGGCTCGAGACGGTGTTGCATCGACTGGTCGAAGGCCGCGGCGTTCCCTCGGATATCGAGATGCTGCAGCGCGTCGGCCATCAGATTACCGGCATCAACCTGTGTCCGCTCGGTGATTCCATCGAGCCGTTCTTGCTTTCCGTCCTCAAGCGCTTCCCGGAGCAGTTCGAAGCGCGCGTGCTCAAAGAAACGGTGTCCGCATAATGGCCGATACGGCACAAGAAAATTTGGTAACCGTTACCATCGACGGCGTGCAGGTGCAGGTGCCCAAAGGCACGCTGCTCGTCGAAGCCGCGAAACTGATCAAACGCGAGATCCCCGTCTATTGCTATCACACGAAGATGGGCCCGGCGGGGCTGTGCCGCATTTGTTTGGTCGAAGTCGAAGGCATGCCGAAACTGCAGATCGGCTGCAACACGGCTGCCACCGACGGCATGGTGGTGCACACGCAAAGCGCCAACGCGTCGGAAGGCCGCCGTTCGGTTCTCGAATTCTATCTGAAGAATCATCCGCTGGACTGTCCGATTTGCGATAAGGGCGGCGAGTGCGATCTGCAAGATTATTCGATGGCCTACGGACAAGGGTTTTCCTCGAGCATCGATCCGAAGGTACCGAAACCGAAGGCGATCGATCTGGGCCCGACGATCGTGCTGGACGAAGAACGGTGCGTCGTGTGTCAGCGCTGCGTGCGTTTCGACGACATCATCGTGGGCGAACGCCAACTCGTACTCAAAGACCGCGGCGTAAAAAACATCATCGCGACGGCGACGGGCGAGCCGTACCGGCATAACTTCACGGGCAACGTCACCGAACTGTGCCCGGTCGGTGCGCTCACGTCCAAGCAGTACCGGTTCAAAGCGCGTCCGTGGGATTTGCGCCGCACGACGACGTCGTGCACGCAGTGTTCCGTCGGCTGCCAGATGCACGTCGACGTCCGGCACGGTAAGACGCAGCGTACGATGACGGTAACGAACGACGATGCGATCTCCGACTGGTGGTTGTGCGACCGTGGACGCTACAACATCAATTTTTACGACCATCCCGCGCGCATCACGCAGCCGCTCTACAAACAGAACGGCGAATGGATGCAGATCGGGTGGGACGACGCGCTGGCGCTTTGGGCTACCGCGATAAACGAAGCGGTCAAAGCGAATCCGAAGACGGTCGGCGCCATCGGCGGCGGACGTCTCACGAATGAAGAAGCGTATTTGCTCGCGCACATGCATCGTGCGAAGGGCGTGCAGAATCTCGATTGGCGCGCGGGACGCCAGCGGCAGGCCTCACCGGGACGCGGCAGCGGCAAACTGCTCGATCTGGAGAGCGCTGATGCCATCGTCATCATCGGCGAATCGCCGGCGGAGCGTGCGCCCATCATGGACTTGCGCGTGCGCAAAGCGGCGTTCCAGAAACGTGCGAAGCTCATTCGCGTCGGCTCGTTCGAGGAGCCGTATCCCCCGCCGATTCCGTGTCAGGACGTTGCAAGCATTGCCGATGCGGTAAACGCACTGCCGCAGAATGCCAAGCGCATCGCGCTGATTTGGGACGGCGTCGACCTGTCCGCCGGGAAGACGGCGGTGGAGGCGATGCCGCAGGGCGCGCAAGTGCTCACGTTCATCACGGGTGAGCAGCCGAATGCGCGCGGCGCGGAAGCGATGGCTATGCTGCCGCAAACGGGCGCGATGGATACCAGCGCCATGCTCGCCGCAGCGCACGACGGCAATCTTGCGGTGCTCTCGATCTTCGGCGCAAATCCTATGCTGCATTATCCCGACGCAGCGTTCGTGCGCAAAGCACTGCAGCACGTGCCGTTCCTGGTCGTCAGCGATCTATTCATGACGGAGACCGCGGAGCTCGCAACGCTCGTACTGCCCGCAAAGGCGGCGTTCGAGAAGAGCGGCACGACGACCAACCTTGCCGGTGACGTATTGCCGGTCAATGCGGCCAAGTCGCTGATCTCGCCGGACGGCGCGCTTACCGATCTGGAAATGATCGTCGGTCTCGCGCAGCAGCTCGGTGTAGATCTGCCGTCTGCCGAAGAACTCGAAGATTCGGTCATCAAGCGTTTAGTCTCGGCCGATGACTCGTTTACGTTCGGCGACGATCGGTATGCACGTGTGACCGTTTCGACTGCGCATGGCGATACTTCGACGCCTCAGCATGATACCAAGACGCTGCGCGTCGTTCTGCAAACGAAGATTTTCGCGGGCGGCGGCACGAGCGCGCACGACGATCGGCTTGCCGAACTTCGTCCGTTACCCGAAGCGGCGTTCTCGCCAAGCGATGCGTCGGCGCTTGGACTAAAAACCGGCGATTACGTGGATCTCGTCCTTCGACAGGCTCAGGATGACAAAATGCGGGCTCAGGATGACGAAACGGTCATCCACGATTTGCTCGTAGACGTACGTGCGAACATGCCGCAAGGCTCGCTCGCGCTGATCGACGGCTTGCCCGACGATCCCGGCAACTGTTTTCCTGAGGGCGCACACGTAGAAGTGACCAACGTTCGTAAGACGCATGCCGTGCTCGAGGCGGTGACGCCGTGAGCAACGCCTGGTGGACGCCCGCCGCCAACATTTGGTGGGTCGTGCTGATAAAATGCGTCGTGCTGCTGTTTGTGGTCATCACAACGTTTGCGTACGCCATGCTGTTCGAACGCAAGGTGATGGGTTGGATGCAATTGCGTCCTGGCCCGAACCGCGTGGGGCCGTGGGGCCTGCTGCAGCCCGCCGTCGACGCGGTGAAGTTGATTTTGAAAGAGGACCTCACGCCGAAAACGGCCGATCCGCTGATCTATCGCTTGGCGCCGTTCATCTCGCTCGTCACCGCGTTTTCAGTCTACGCAGTCATTCCGTTCTCGCAGCCAGCGCCGGGAAACGTGTGGGCGATCAGCGACGTAAATGCGGGCATCCTGTTCGTTCTTGCGCTCACGTCGATTGCCGTGTACGGCGTCACGTTG
>JBKPMZ010000295.1:0-25933 GCA_046732415.1 Vulcanimicrobiota bacterium | reverse complement strand
GCCTTCTATGCTGCGTTATGGTCGCTAGTCAGCGATGGAATTATCGTGCCTGGGAAAGCGGCCGCAATGCATCGAAATTATCGCGGCGACGAAGATTTGCGCTTTCCGTATTTTACGATAACCCCGTTTGGGCGCGAGATTCTCGAAAAGCCGGGAGCCTCCAATCCCTACGATTCATATGCATATCTTAACGACGCGCAGGCGAGACTTGGTCCAGCGCATGATGTGATCTATACCTATTTACGGGAGGCGAATAAAAGTTTTCTCGATGGCAACTACTTAAGCGCAACGGTTATGCTTGGCGTATCGGCAGAGGGCCTAATGAAATGGCTGATCGGGCAGTATCTGGCGCATCTGCCCCCTACCGTCGCGGCATCCCAAAAGCAACAGTTGGACCAGCTGTCGCATCGTACAGAACGCCTTTTTACGCAATTTGTCAAAGCGTTGGAGCCGCATTACCGAGAACTGAATCCGGACCTGGCATACCAGGCAAAAGCGTATCTAGACCAACTAAACTCCATTATTCGAGTAAACCGTGACGACGTCGCCCATGGTCGTGCCGCTCGCGTCGATCGCCAACTGGCCTTCGGTAATCTCGCGATTTATCCAACACTGTTGAGCATCACGCGGGAATTAGCGGACACGTTCGTGTCTACGAAATGCACGATTTAAGGCCGGTAGTTACTCCGGCGAGTATTGCGGCTGCGTTGTATGCATGCACCACGTGCGCGCATCGGGTTTCACTTCTTCCACAGCGTTGGGTTGCCTCAGCCTCTGAGGAGCCCTGGTGGAGTTTCTGTGAGTAGCGCTCGCGATATGCGTTAGCCAAAAGCACCGCTTCCGTTTGGTACACATCTTCGGCACCGCACAACGGCTCTAACGTCTGATAACGCCCGATATCAGACCATAGGTTTTCGACCCCAGGGGTGGAATTTGGCGCGTAGCGTAGATGGGTTGCTACGCGAGGTGATCGCTGCACCCGGCATGCGCGAAACGAGCCTGAACACGCTTCGGGGCGTAATAAGTTCCTTGTTTCACAGCCAAGGCTTGAACTTTGACGCGGGCCGGTTCCATCGGTCTGCGCTGGACGACGACCGCGTCGTGCAAACATTCCGCTAGCCCCCGCCGTAGAAACTACAGGGCAGATATCAAATGGCAACCGTTGATCGTTTTACCACAGCAGTAAACGCTTATCGCGAGCAGGCTCTAAACGCAATCACACTGCTTGAGCGGCCGCATCCCTTCGCCGCGATGACCCTCGCATGTTGCGCGCTGGACCTGCTATCGCACAGTCTGCATAACCCGCAGTACGACCAGCGTGAAGCCGATTACGTTCGAACCGTGCGGCGCATGGACGGATACAAGCAAAAAGAGACCGCGGAGCAGATCTACTACCTGCGGTGTGGCCTAGTCCACGAATTCCGTACAGGCGATGCCTACCAACATATCTCTGTAACCGCCGACGTGAACGAGCCACCGCAATGGCAGAGTGGCACGCTCCTGGTAAGCGTTCCACATTTTTGCAAATCCGTGCGAGCTACATTCGAGCGGTTCTTCAAAAACGCCACACCGGCGGAGCGCGACAGTTTCGCCGATCGTGCGTTCATCTATGTTAGGCGTACACCTCGTGCAAAGCCGCTCGAACCGACGTCTATGGACGCCAATATGCTAACGTCGACCAACACCTTCACGGTAAGCGCCAGCAGCACAGCCGGGCCGCATCCCGAAGATATACGTTTCGGCGGTCGTCTTAAATAGACTCATTTTAAATAGACTCATTTTGCGAACTGTTCCGCGTGCTGCAAAACACCACGGGGTGCGACGAATGATGAATGAGGCGTTTCAGCGATTCGAAGGCTACTTACGCGACCGCTTTGAGCGTGGCACGTTTACTACCGAGGACAGCGTTCGGTACACGCTCTTTCATGCGCTGAGCGAAACCATTTCGCCCGCCCAGATCATAGTCGAGGCGCCCCACCCCACGATTAGCGGTAAGCGCGTGGATCTCGTGGCTCCGCTTGCGCCGGACGGCGCCTTACTCGCGATTGAGTTTAAGTACGATCGACGCGCCAAGATGAACGCCCCGATGCCCATGAAGGCTGGCGCACTTATTCACGACTTCGTTCGAATGGCGGCGCTGCCTGAACACTATCGCGCGCGGTACGTCGTTTACGTCACTGACGACGAAATGCACGGCTATTTTGAACGCTCAGCACTGCGCACGAAAATGAGCTTTTATGGCGCTGTTTCGGGAACGGAATGCTTCGTTGACGACGCGTTACTTGCCGAACAGTCCGCTACCCTACGAAACCGCGCCGCGCTGACGGAACGCCTTTGCGTGACAGTAGTACATGCGGCCCGATTGCCGGCGCATCACAATTTGCGAGTGTTCTCGGTCTCCACGGCGCCAGCGGCCGATACACCTTAGCAGCGTGCCTGGATAGCACGCTGTCGGGGCGCTGTTCACGCCCAAGCCTCGCAAGAACACCGCCTGCTACGTGCGAATCATACGCTTACGGCAATGGCCTTAGGAGTGTGATAATGGCGCGGGTGCAACCTATTCGAATCGTCCTCTCAACCGTCGCGTTTATCGCGGTGGCGGCGTCGCTTTCGGGATGTTCCGGCGGCGCGGGCAATAGTGATACGCAATCCGCTTCCCCGGTCGGACACCGCTGGGCGGTTGAAAACCAAGACGGTTTGCTATGCTACGACAGTTCCGACGATCTTGAAACCGCGCGCGGCATGGGCGGCGATTTTGAAAACATCACGCCGATGGGCTTTCAAAATACGGGCGATGAGAGCGCCGGCGGCCGATTAGCACAAGGGGATGTGATCTCCGTCGATTCCGTTGGAGATGACTACTACATCGTTACGCCGGTCCGCGCCGCGATCGCCGCTGAGGGTAAACCGTGCGCGGTCGACATTGCATCCTTGCACCTGTCGGCGAAAAACACTGATAGCGAGCAGATTGCAGACTGGAGCGTGGGTTCGACGTATACGGGCGCAAATGCGATAGAGCCCGGTTTCGCCACGTATCGCTTGGCGGAACTGCAGTACGATGCTGAGGTTAATAATGACGGAACAGGCAATGGCGACAGGAGCCTAAGCATAAACGGCGGGGCCGACGATGCTGCGCGATATCGGCTGAAAACGATAGACCCAAAGGTGCTCACATTTTATGTCGTCAAAGGTGACCAAGACGTTACGATCAATGGCTACACCGCGCACGCACCGCACACCGGCGAGACAATTTACTGCGCTCATGAAAGCAAACCGCAACCGGGATAGCGGACCCGCCATCTGAGCAATACGACCGCACTCGTGCGCTTGAGTAACAGTATAGCGCAATTTACGAACCTGGTTAATCCGCACGACGAATAGCGCGCCGCGGGATACCACCCGAGCTCACCAGCATAGGCACGAGATGCGGCGCACCAAACAACTTCGAGCGGCGTGTCTGGAACCACGAGATCTAGAGCGCCGCACGGTATGCGTTCGGGGACGCACTCTGACCTCGTTGCGCGCAACCGGACGCTCGTGCGGCTTGGGCTGGCAGGGCTGCGCAGGAGCTGTCGTTCCGCTAAACTGGCTCGCTTGCCCGAGCTAAGGCTGAACGTCTATTTCAACCGAATTGCTGCGATTGTCAGAACCTTCTTTAACCCACTTTTTATGCGAAAAACTAGCCATATAATAGGGCACTGCGGTGATCGTGTAGTTCCCGGGAGGAAGTTCCTGGTAGCCCCAATACGAAATTGGATTGAAAAACGTAAGTGCGTACGGCGGCTTTGACTGTCTCCAGCGATAGGTGTAGCTCTGCCCTGGTTGTAAGACCGCGTGACCAGCGAATCCCCAATGGTACGCTACTGGAGAGGTCGATGGCTTCACTATCGTGTCATCATTCCGCCGTACGATGAGCTTCGCGGCCTCCCAAGGTGTTACCGGGGGCACCGAAAGCGCGTCCGACGATGCGTTTGTCACGCTAAGCTCGATTGTGATAGGCTCTCCTAGTTTAAACACATGCTGAGAAGCGTCTAGATGCAAGGCTAATAGCCGCGGCGAATTTGTTGCCGGAGTTGAAGTCGCGGCAATGTCGTCTGCGGAGACCGTATGCGCTGAGAATGCACACGCCATAATTAGTGCCGCTCCGAGAATCGTTATCCGGATCCTCTTTTTCATGTATGCGAAATCCTCATATCTTCAGTATTCGTAATCAGGGAATCGCTGGACATCCGTTGGGCGCGCCATACGCGGCTGGCCAGGTCGGGAAGTCGGCTGGGGTCAAGAATAAACTCGGATTCGCAGCGGTGGTATACGTGCCTGGCGACGGGTACTGCGTCGGAGCTGGGGTTGTCGCCCACGACCAAGTGCCGTTATTGTTGTCTGCTGTTCCATCAAATCCCCATGTGTACGCAGCCAACGGAACCCAGATGCTATTTGAGATTGTTCCGTTTGGCCCCGTCGCCGGCTTGAACATCAGTGTTGTAACAAAGTCATCCTGTTCGCGTTGCGACTGAGCTGAAGGGTTAAGCGGGGCGGACTCTGGCGCGTCTACGGTTGAGAAGGCCGCTGAGGTTCCGGGTGAGGCATAGGGTACGGGGGGCAGGACTCGGAATCGTTGTCCCGTTCCAATAGGTTGTATAGATAGGGCAACCGTCTAACTGGAAGGCATTACCGGTATTTGGAGGAGTTGGTGATGGCACGGGATTCTCTGAAGAAGTAAAATTCACAAGCTGATTTGCCCCAAAATAGCCGCCATAGTCGGTCGGCATTGTGACGTTGTATGTTGATTGCAGACCAAAGCTAGACGGCGGGTTCATTTGTGTGCCGAGGCTAATCCGCAGGCCGTCTCCATACTCGCCTAGGTTTATCGAACCGAATGTTGCGCTAATCGATTGCGTCGGTGCGACGACGTAAGGATTTACAAGTGCGGACAGCTGTATCGGGTTAAGGACGCCACCTTCCGTGCTTGTAAAATTAGCGTTGCTAACGGTACAAGTAACGTTCATTTGCGTGGCGTCGAACGGTTGCACCCAGTACAGCTGGAATTGTGAAACGTTCGTCAATGAAGGCACCGGGGAGGGCGACGGCACTACCGCTGGTGGTGTGGACCCTGAATACGAAGCGTATGAACCGACGGCATAGGGACTTACAGCATTTGGCACTTGCCAACTGCAGGGACCAAGGGTTTCTTGATCGGTCGGCGCAAGTGCCTGTAGGTTTACACCTTGTCCGACGCTGCGCTCCCACGTGGAGTTCTGGATTTCTTGGCTCGCGTCGACATCTTTGATTCGCAGTCCGCCGTGAAGAAAAAATTCTGCGATCGTAGTCTGTCCCGTATATGTTCCGCCAAAAGCAGTATAAGTATAGTCCTCCTCGACTTTAAATTTTACGGCGTAACCTCCCAGCGGCAAAGGACTGGGGAATGTGAACGTTAGCGTAGTGGAGTCTGTTTTTGAACAGGGTCCCGGTGTGCTTTGTGCCGGATTGAACGTAACGTTTGGGGAAGGCAACGGCGATGGAGGGTCAGCGCCACCGGACTCTTCTTCGAAGACATAGGTGCCCGCATTGCAGCTGTAGCTGCTTCTTAAAGGCACTGTGCCTCCAACCGGAAGCGGCGAAGACGCCACTCCCCCCTGTAGGAAACACGCGTATTTTTGTGTGTTCTGGGAGTCCCCGGCAGTTGTCAATTCGCAAATCGTCTCGGGCGATATTGTAGGGACCGGATACGCCGCTTGTGCGTTTGAATGGCGCGGTTCCTTCGGGACATTGGGGCCGCCGGCTGGCGCCGGTGGCAACCCTGACCCGCCACCACCATGGCATCCTGCAATGATCGTCGCTGCAGCTAATAGTATCCACAAAACGCGCGTGCGCGCTGCAGGGAACTTCAACATGCTCCACCCTTTCGACTTGGCGCGAAAATGTCACCAAAGGCTATACAAAAAGACGGACACTCACATTAAATGTCCAAAACACCGGAACCCGAGAGCCTGTTGAAATTGTTTTCCTGAAGCGATTCGCACTATTCAGTGCGCATCTGCGCCATAGCATCCATTCAGGTCAGCAGTACAACCAAGCGCCCACACCAATTACCCGTTAGAGAAACTCGCGAATACTCGGCTACCGAGTATCGATAGGACGAATGTAGCATTGTCTTGCTTGATGTGTCAACGGATAGTAACGGAACATGAGTGCAGTTCAAGACATGTTGCTTTCAAGTGCGGTATGGATCAGTGGTTAGAGAAAACTAGAAAACCTTAACATCGTTTTCACGTAGCAGCGACGCTCACGCTACTTCCGAGTACAGGGCCGAAACGTTGTCCTTGAGGGCTTTACGGCAATCCGCAACAGGCCGATGAGAGCGACTCGACTTGATAAGTTTATGTCAACCGAGTATTTGTCTAGCTCAAATCGTCGCGCGTCCCGTGGTACAAGGTAGGACGGGTACAAAGGTTTGTTCAAAACGTTGTATGCACGGCGGGTGAGTTGGTTGCGTTCATGTTGCCCCCGATGCCTTTGGTATGCACGGAGGGTGTAGGGACTCTTGGCTGCTCTTCAGGGACGCGTCGCCGCAAGCGCCATACCTTCAATGTACGGTACGGTTCATGCCGCGCCGAGCCGGCTTGCCTATATCGACGGATTGCGTGGCATTGCTGTTCTAAGTGTTGTCCTCTGTCACGTCGCGCAAATCTACGGCTTACCGTTCTTGCCTGGGTACTTCATGCAAGAGGGCGCGCACGGCGTAGATCTCTTTTTCGTCATCTCTGGCTTCTGCTTGTCCTATCCTGCGCTTCACAAAGTGCAGATGTCAGGGGACGCCGTGTTTGATACTGGGCGTTTTGTCGCTGCGCGCATTGTTCGCATAATCCCGCCGTACTGGGCAGCTATCATCGTGAGCGTCGCGGCCACAAGTGTTGTCGGCGGGCATGTACAGCCAGCACTTGCACTGCGCGACGTGATGTTTCTCGATCCCACGATTTTCCATGTTAATGGCGCATTTTGGACGTTACCAATTGAAATGCGATGGTACGCAGTTTTTCCATTGCTCCTCCTTCTCTGGGTGCGTGCGCCAAGAGCTTTTACGCTCGTAGGCGTATGCGCGTTGATTTCAGTGTTTACGCAGGCGCACAGCACCGATCTAGACATTCTACCGGCATTCATGCTTGGGGTGATTGCTGCCGACCGCACTATACGCGGTGATGCGCGCTCGCCGTACATCGTTGCGCTCGCCATCGTACTCGTCGCAGTCGCCTCACAGTATCGCGTCGAGTCGAGCATCGGATGGTCGTACGGCTTCCGGGATCCGCTTTGGTATGCCGCTGCCTTTTTCTTGGTCTTGGGTAGCGCTCGAAACGGTATTGTACGCAAAGTGCTGTCCCACCGACTGCTCACTTTCGTTGGCTATGTCTCGTACAGCATCTACCTTGTACATGTGCCGGCGATCTGGGTTATGCACGCGTGGGGATGGAGTCCCGCGGCGGCTTCGATCATCGCGATTGTCGCACCCGTTGCGTTTTGGGCGCTCTTTGAGCGGCCATTTGTATCGGGCAGTGCGCGCCACATGCTTTTGGGATCTATCTCACGCCACACATCGCAATGGCTGAAACGCCTGGGCATCGCGGCAAGTTTCGATCTAACTACCAGGTAGCTGAGGATCAAGCATTGGCATTTTGATGAATGCCGGTGCTCTCATTCACGACTTCGTTCGCATGGCGGCACTCCGAACAGAACGCTCACCCTTGGACGAACATGGCCTTCTGCGTGTTCCCCGACGTGCTATACCGGGGCGTGCGCCTCTGTGCTAACGACGACCTGAACAGACGCCACGCGCTCGGGTTCTATTTCGATGCGTTCGCCATCGAAGACGACGATGGTTTCGTGCTTGCGCAGCGACTCCAACATCGCTTCGCGCAAAAACGTCGCCATCTGCGCTTGGTTGAAGCATTCGGTAATCTTTCGCCCATCCGTCAGCGTGACGGTGAGTTCGGCTGGGAAGCGGCTCACGATTGGAATATTCCCAGCGCTCCAATGGCCCACACGCAAAAAAGCCGTCCTCGTCGTAACGTGCGAGGGCGGCTTTGTGGCGTTTGCGGTCGTACCGCTTCTTCGATTCGTGGGCACCGGCGGGCCGCAGATTCTGCGGCGGACCCAGGCGCGGCACGAGTTTGGCCTTTCGGCGCTTTTTTCTGTTCATCGTGTGAGCCTCCGCCTGGTAGTATACAGCAGTGGAGCAAATCGATCGCGACCTGCAAACCCTGAGCGCGTCAAAAGACGCGTGGGCGCGCCTTTCCATCGAACGCAAAATGGCGTTGCTGGAAGGGCTGAAACGCTCGGTGCATGCGGCCGGCCCGGAATGGGTACGCCGGGCGGCGCAGGCGAAAGGCCTTGCGCCCGATTCTCCCCTCGCAGGCGAGGAATGGATTTCCGGGCCGTGGGCCGTGCTCTACGCGCTGAACCGCTATCTGCGCACGCTGGGCGGCATCGCGGCAAGAGGCGTATCGCCCGTTCCCACGCCACACGTGCGTGCGGACGGACGTACGGTGGTGGACGTGTTTCCGCACTCGCTCTACGATCGCGTGTTGCTGAACGGCATTTCCGCGCAAGTCTGGATGCAAGACGGCGTGCAGCCAGCCGACGTTGCCCGCGAGGCCGCAGCCGCGTTTACCCAGGCACAGCCGAAGGGCCGCGTCGCGCTCGTGCTTGGCGCGGGCAACATCGCGAGCATCGCTCCGCTCGACGTCCTCTACAAGCTGCTAAGCGGCAGCGTCTGCATGCTCAAAATGAATCCCGTGAACGACTATCTCGGGCCGATTTTCGAGCAAGCGTTCAAACCGTTCGTCGAAGCCGGATATTTGCGTTTCGCGTACGGCGGCGCCGATGCCGGGGCGTATCTCTGCGCACACGATGCTGTCGACGAAATTCATATTACCGGCAGCGAGACCACGCACAACGCAATCGTCGAAGCGGTCGGCGCAGGCAAGCGCATTACCAGCGAACTGGGCAACGTGAGCCCGACAATTGTTTTTCCCGGTCCGTGGAGCGAGGCCGACATTGCGTTTCAAGCGGAAAACATCGCCACGCAAAAAGCACACAACGCCGGGTTCAACTGCATTGCGGCGCAGGTGTTGATTCTTCCGAAAGCATGGAAACTCTCCGGAACGCTGCACGATCGCATCGTCGACGTGTTCGATAGCATGGAGCAGCGCCCGGACTACTATCCCGGTGCGTCCGAGCGACGCGCGCGTCTCACGCCCGACCGCTCGCAACTACGAACGACGCTGCACGTCGATCCCGCGCAAATCGATAATCCCGCCTTGACGACCGAAGCGTTTTGCGGCGTGCTCGCCTGCGTCGAACTCCCCGGCGACATCCGCCAGTACGTTCGCGACGCGGTCGCGTTCGCGAACGAACGCCTCCACGGAACGCTCGGCGTCAACCTCGTCGTGCATCCGCATACGATGAAGACGTATCCCTCGCTCGTCGATGAAGCAATAGCGCAGCTGCGCTACGGGTGCGTTGCCGTCAACGGATGGACCGGCGTGGGCTACTTCATCACCGAAACCCCGTGGGGCGCGTATCCCGGCCACACGCTCGACGCGGTCGGGAGCGGCATCGGCGTCGTGCACAATTCGTATCTTCTCGCGCGCACGCAGAAAAGCGTGGTCACAGCACCGTTCGCACCGTTTCCGCGCAGTTTGAAAAGCGGGCAATTTTCGCTCTTGCCGCGTCCGCCGTGGTTCGTTACGAACAGGATGCAGGCGCAGATCGGACACGCGCTCTGCGATTTCGAGATGTCACCATCACCCGGCCGAGCGCTGCAGATCGCACAGCTCGCGATGCGAGGCTAACCACACTATGCACGTCGACGCAGTCACGAGTTGGCTTCTTCAAGGCGATCCCGCGATTCGCTGGCAAGTCATGCGCGATCTCACCGACGCGCCCGCCGGCGAAATCGCCAAAGAGCGATCGCGCATCGCACATGAAGGCTGGGGCGGCGCATTGCTGGATCGTCAGGCGCCGCAGGGCTGGTGGAGCGGTCCAAACGAGGAAGGCTGGATGATCAGCATGGACGCGCTCGCGCTCTTGCGCGATCTCGGGCTCGATCCCGCGAGCGACCGCGCGCGTACCGCCGTCGAACGCGTAAAGGCCAATCTCAAATTTGCGTCGCTCGGCAATCGCCCGTATTTCGAAGGCGAAACCGAGGCGTGCATCAACGGCGCGATTCTCGCATTCGGCAGTTACTTCGGCGAGCGCTGCGATAGCATCGTCGACCGTTTGCTGCGCGAGCAACTCGCGGACGGCGGCTGGAATTGCGACGCGCCGCCAAGCGTACGTTCCTCGTTCAATTCCACGATTCGCGTCCTCGAGGGGTTACTGGAATACGAGCGCGCGTGGGGCGCGAATGCAACGATCTCGGACGCGCGCCGCAAGGCACACGAGTATCTGCTCGAGCGGCGCATGTTCAGGCGCCTGTCGACCGGCGAGGTCGTGAACCCCCACTGGACGCTTTTCGCGTTTCCCACGATGTGGCATTACGATATTCTGCGCGGCCTCGACTACTTTCTCAGCGCCGGCGTGCAGCCGGACGAACGCGCCGCCGAAGCGATTGCGCTTGTGGAAGCACATCGCCAATCAGATGGACGTTGGCTCATGAACGACTTGCACGCGGATCGCCTCGGCTTTCCGATCGAACCGGAGATCGGCCAGCCCAGTCGCTGGATCACGCTGCGCGCCATGCGCGTGCTTCGCTGGTGGGCTAGTGCTTCTTCTGCGCAGGCGTCGGCGCCGGCGAAGGTTTCGGCGGCGCATGCTGCTGCCAGTGAACATCGTACTCCACACTGAAGGACCGAGGAGCGAGCGGCGTGGTGGCGATCGCGAACTGTCCGCCGCCCTGCACGGGCAGCGGGTTCACACCTTGATAGGTCGTGAACAGGCCGGTATGCGTTCCGAAGATGTTCCCTTCGAAAAAGCGTAGCGACCCGCGCTGCAACTGCACGACCATGGCGGCGTTGTACACTGTGTATGCTGGCAAATTCTGCCAATTGCTCGCGCCGTTAAACTGCGCATTGAAGAGCCATTCCATATGCTGGTGCGGCATTGCGGCGAGCACGGTCAGGCCCGCGGTACGCAAAGCGTGGCCGCGCACTTGCGTCCCGGTCGTGTAGTAGCTTCCGGGAAATGCCAACCGCGGGTCCAGTGAAGATAGTGCTGCGCTCGTCACGGAATAGTTTGGCAACAGTTCAACGTCCCGCGTTGGCGTAAAGCGCCCGCTCACGCTGAATCCTTGGTTGATTTGGTTCAAGCCGCTGACGTACTGGCTCACGTAAACGCGAGACGGATCAAATGGCGTAGACCCGCACACCGTCGATTGCGACCACACTTGTTGTAGTGACGCGAGATACGCCGCTGGACCGCCTGGGAAAATCGATCCCGGCTCGGCGGCGAACGGTACCGACGCACGCATCCCTTGTCCGTCGTACTGATTGCGGTACGCGCTTACCGTGAACTGCCCGCTCTTCCACTTATGCTGCCAGGTGGCGTCATATTGAATGCGCGACTGTTTGGTCGCTTCATCGGAAGGCCCGTCCACGAACACTGAGCCGTTATAGCAATCGTACTCGGCCGTCATTGCGTCGCCCAAGACACTGTCGAACGCGGGCGCGGGCTGCGCGCTACCAAGGCCGATGCTCAAATTGAATACGTCGGCCGCTCGCGGCTGCCATGTTGCCCCTGCATCGAGTTGCAGACTGCTTCCGGCACCGGTACCTGCCGACTGCGACACCGTATAGTTCAGGGCCAGTTTGTCGTTCGACTTGACCCTGTCGTTAACGTATAGGCTACCGTAGCGCTCGGTCCGTTTTTCAGATGTCGTACTTGTCGAGTTGTACGTCGTCGTATAGTCGCTGCCGTTGGCATACGTGCGATAGCCGCCGGAAATCGTATGGCGCCCGGCAGACGAACTGATGCTCACGCCGGTGCTTACAAACGGATTGCGGCCGGTCGCGAAAAATGGACTGCCCACGCCGTTGACGGCGCGATTGGGATCGTTATTCGTGAAGCGATACGTCCCAGTCGAACCGCCAATGTTGAACGCGAGATGGCCAATCAGTGACGAGACGCTCACGCTTTGCATCACATCGCTCGTATGGAGCATGTCGCCTTGGCCGAAGCCGCACGGCAAGAGCGTCGTTTCGCTCGAACAAATGTTGGCGCGCGCACTGGTTCCCGTTAGCAGCGAATATTTCACATTGGTGACGCTGGAAAGGCTTACGCCCGCTTTAAAGAGATTTTCCTGGCGCGCGAAGCCGCCTTGATGCACGTACGTCTGCCCCGTTGAATCGGTGAACACTTGCCCGTCGAGCGGCATGTCCTGGCCACCCGCGGAGCGCTCGTAAACGAACGCGGCTTTTCCCGCGCCGCCGCTCACCGTCCAACTTCCAAGCGTATTGCTGTAATTACCGACGAGACCGGTAAAGTGGTAGCTCAGCAGCTTCGTCGGCTGAGCGGTAAAGAAATTTACCATGCCGCCCGGCGCCATCGCGCTCGGTGAAAAGTCCACGGACGCGCCGCCGAAGAGATCCTGGAATCCGCTCATCGCCTGCGCCGCGGCACCGCGCACCTGCACGCCGTCGATGGAGTATCCCGTCTGCGATGCATCGGCTCCTCGAAGCGAGATGTTGAACGCCGAATCGCTCCCGTACAGGTCGTTCTCGACGTCGACGCCGGCGATTTTCCCGAGCGCATCGATCAGCGATTGCGAGACTTTGCGCTCCGGACTGTTTGCGGTAATTTCTTCGGTCGTCACGCTGATGCTCGAACGCGCCACGATGCTCGCAATAGTACGCAGCACCGGGGCTAGCGCTACCGTTACGTCGACACGCTGCCCTTCGCCCACATCCGCTTCCGCCGCGTCACTATCGGTATAGCCGTCGGCTTTCACTTTTACGTGGTAAACGCCGGGCTGCACTCGTTCGAAGATCAGCAGCCCCTTGGCGTTCGTCAGGGAGCTCTGCGGCGTGTCGCCCCCGAGCAGAAAGACGTGCGCGTTGTCGATGGGTTTCTTCGTCGCCACGTCCGTGACGACGACCACGATATCGCCAAGCTCTTGGCTTTGAGCACGAACGGCGCGCGGCAGCAGCGACAGCGTCAGCATGCATACCAATAGAACGGCAAACACCCGCATGATCACCAGAGCGGTTTACCCGCAAGCCATGTGACTGCCTGCGCAACAGGCTCGCGTTACGCCTTCTTTTCGCTCGCGCCGTTTTGAACCGACAGTTCCCAGCGGTATCCGTCGGGATCGTGAAACCAAAGACCCATGTGAGGCGAACCGGGTGCTTCCGGTCCGATTTCATCGCCCGGGTCCTCGAGTTTCACGCCGTTCTTCTTCAGCGTCTCGAGCGCTTCGCGCAGCGCCCGCATGTTCTTCACGTGGAACGACATGTGCCCGAACGTGCCCGGATGCGGCACGCCTTTGTGCAAAACCATCGTGACGGCGTCGTTGCTCAACCCGATGCCGTCTTCGAACCGGAACAGCTCTTCGAGATCGAAGTTGTGCATCCAGAACTTCGCGCTCGCTTCCGGATCGCGAACCGACAAGCCAAAGTGTCCGACGAGGCCGAGTGGTATCTTCATTGCCGCACCATTTCGTATCGCATCAGATCGCGCTTGTAAGCGCGGATGATGCGATCATAGTGCATGCCCAGGCGGTTCGCAACGGCAATCGAACGCGCGTTGAACGGATCGATGAGCGCATACAGGCGGGCGATATGCAGCTCGGAAAAAGCGAACTCCATGACCGCTCGCGCAGCTTCGGTCGCATAGCCCTGGCCGTGATACGCTTTGTTGTAAATCCAGGCGATCTCGATGTCCGGCTCCCATCCCGGAATTTGCGTTACGCCGCACTCGCCGATGACGCGATTTTCACCCTTGAGCACGACCGGCCAAATACCGTAGCCTTGCTGCTCGTCGTGCGCCATTTTGCGCTCGATGTACGCCTGCACTTTTTCGCGCGGCCACGATCCGCCGGGAATGTAGTGCATCACCTCGGGATCGCCGTAGATCGCGAACGCGTCGTCCATATCGCGCGGCAGCTGCCACTTGCGGATCAGCAGCCGCGGCGTTTCGATGAAACTCATTTCACGCCGGCGGCGTGCAGCATCGTCATCACGCGTTCCACCGGCAAGCCGTACACCGTGTTGCCGTTTTTTCCGGTCGTCGTCTTGCCGTTGAACAGCGCGTCGTAAATCGCGCCCTCCGTGGCTTCCACCGTCGCGAGATAGAGCGCGTTGAGCGTGTCTTCGTCTTGCAAGATTCTCGTCGTCGGGGCGTCGATGTCGTAGTTCGGCGTGCGTTGGAACACATAGCCGGTGCTGAACGCGAGAAACAGATCGCCGCTGCCGAGCGCACTATACAGCCCGGTGCGCGCCATGCCAAGGCCCGCGCGCAGCGCCAGCGCGTGCAGTTGCCGCGAATCCAGCGGCGCGTTCGTCGCGATAATGATGATGATGCTGCCGTACGCCGGCCGTCCGTGCTGCAAAGCCACGCTGCGGTGCGCAACCGGTTTGTATTCGTTCGCGAGCGCGGCGCCGACGTGCACGCCGTCGATCGTGAGCAGCCGCCGCGTTCCGCCCCCGCTCGTGTTGTCGTTCACCAGCACGCCGACGGTATAACCGCCGAGACTCTTCGGAAGAACGCGCGATGCCGAACCGATGCCGCCTTTGAAACTGAACGCGCTCATGCCCGTGCCCGCGCCGACGCCGCCGCGCGCAAATTGTCCCGTCTTTGCCGAGTCGAGCGCGTGCACCACGTCGTTTGCAGAAACCGCGCGCGCCGTAATGTCGTTGAGAAACTGGTCGTCGCATTCCGCAACCACCGGAAGCGGCACCGTGTCGCGCACGCCGATCTCCGGGTGATGCTGCATCATCCACGTAATCACACCGTCGTCCGCGCGGCCGATGTCGAGCGTGTCGGTCAGCACGATGGGCGTCTCCAAGAATCCCGCTTCGTTCACCCAGTGCGTTCCGGTCATTTCCCCATTGCCGTTGAACGCGACCGCGGCCGCCGAGACTTTGTGCGACCACGGGTCGGCGTTGGGAAGAATCGCCGTCGCACCGGTATGGATGCTCCGGCCGTCGACTTTTGTCACATGCCCCACCATGACGCCGGGGACATCGGTAATACCGTCCAGCGGCCCAGCGGGGTACAATCCGAATCTGAACGGTATGGCCGCCGAAGCGCTCGCGCCAGCGGCGAGCAGCAGCATGCAGCACAGTGCGGCAATTACGCGTCCCATGCCGCACGACATTAGGCCCATCGGCTAAGCGGGCCCTGCAGGCTCGCTCTATCGCCTTACCTAAGTCATGAACTTTACTAGAAGAGGAGTATGGCCATACTGACCGTTCCCGAGAAGTTCAAAGCGGCACACGTGTACGAGAATCTCTCCACGGCAGAGCTCGTGGAGCACGCGCTGCGCCGCGGCGAGGGCGTCCTCGGAAACGACGGCCAGCTCATCGTCGATACGCGCCCGCACACCGGACGTTCGCCCAAGGACAAGTTCTTCGTCAAAGAACCCTCCAGCGAACAGCATATCGACTGGGGCGAGACCAACCGCCCGATAGAGCCGCACGTGTTCGACGCGCTGTGGGAACGCGTGAGCGCCTATCTCTTCGAACGCGAAGTGTATTCCCTCGACTGCTACGTCGGCGCGGACGAACGCTACCGCCTGCCGGTGCGCGTCGTCACCGAGTTCGCGTGGCACAATCTCTTCGCACGCGATTTGTTCATCGTGCCGGACGAAGTGCCGGCCGATTTCGCGCCCGAGTTCACCGTTGTCGACGCGGCACTCTTTCAAGCCGATCCGCAGCGCGACGGAACGAATTCCTCGACGTTCATTTTGGTGAACTTCGCCAAACGCATGATTCTCATCGGCGGTACCAAGTACGCTGGCGAGATCAAAAAATCGGTGTTCACGATCATGAACTATCTGTTGCCGCTGCGCGACGCGCTGCCGATGCACTGCTCGGCAAATGTCGGCCGCGACGGCGACGTTGCCATCTTCTTCGGCCTCTCCGGCACCGGCAAAACCACCCTCTCCGCCGACGGCAAACGTCCCCTCATTGGCGACGACGAACACGGCTGGTCCGCCGACGGCGTTTTTAATTTCGAAGGCGGCTGTTACGCCAAGGTGATCCGGCTCTCGCAAAAAGCCGAACCCGAGATTTGGGCGGCGTCGCACCGCTTCGGCGCCGTGCTCGAAAACGTCGTGTACGACAAGCAGACGCGCAAACTCGATCTCGAGTCCGACGAAAAGACCGAGAACACGCGCTCCGCATATCCGATCGAGTTCATCCCGAACGTCGTGGCCGGCAGCAAAGGCGGACACGCAAAGACGATCATCATGCTCACCGCCGACGCGTTCGGTGTATTGCCGCCAATCGCCAAGCTCACCAAAGAACAAGCGATGTACCACTTCCTCTCCGGCTACACCGCAAAGGTTGCCGGTACGGAACGCGGCGTCACCGAACCGCAAGCCACGTTTTCGACGTGTTTCGGCGCACCGTTCATGGTGCAGCACCCCACGGTGTATTCACGGCTCCTCGGGCGGCGCATCGACGAACATGGCGTGCAATGCTGGCTCGTTAACACCGGCTGGAGCGGCGGCCCGTATGGCGTCGGAAAGCGCATGGCGATCGGCTACACGCGCGCAATGGTCAACGCGGCGATCGACGGCGCGCTCGCGAACGTCGAATTCGAAACGGAGCCGTTCTTCGGGCTCTCAATTCCACTGCACGTTCCGGATGTTCCGTCCGAAGTGCTCAACCCGCGCAACATGTGGCTCGACGGCGCCGCGTACGACGCGCAAGCAAAAAAACTCGCCGGACTATTCGCGAAAAACTTCGAGAAGTTCGAAGCGCATGCCGCACCGGGCGTGCGCGCCGCAGCTATCATACCTTAACACGGTTTTGCAGGCGCCCGCTCGCTAAGGTCAAAAGGCCTCAGAGAACGCGCCGCTTAGCAGTGTGGGCGACTTTGCTTTGGCTGCGGGCGCGCTCAAAGGAGCGTTTATTCCATGCCTTCTCGTTCAATCACGCCCCGGCTCCTAGCCGCGCTGGCACTCACCATACTCATGGCGGCCTGCAGCGTTTCAACTGCGCATATCGGCAGTTTCAAGATCGGCAAAGACCGTTCACTTGCGACGCAAACGACGAAGTTCAGCCCGCATGACACCATTTACGCCTCGGGTGATGCCGATAACGTACCCGACAAGGTCAAACTGCAGTGGTCGCTCGTTGCGGAGAACGTCGCCGGCGAGCCAAAAAATCTTACGGTGTCCCAGTTCAATAAGTCGTTCGATCTCGATTCCGACGCAACGACGACGTATAACTTGTCGCCGCCGACTGCCGGCTGGCCGACGGGCACCTATAAAATCGTTCTGACGATGATGGAAGACGGCAAACAACGAGACCAGAAGACCACCGAATTCACCGTTTCCCCAACCTAAAAATACCGGCGCGCGGCCGCATCAAGCGCTGAGCGACAGCCGCCGAATGACCGGCCCGTACACGACGGATAGCCCAGCAACGCGCGGGGCTATCCGTTCGCGTGTAATGCGCATGAGTGGGTGCGGGTGAACGAGTGCGCGCGTAAGCATATCGGTTCTGCGCACCACGCCTTTTGCGACCTGCAGCCGTTCGCGCTCGTACCGGTCCAGCAACGACTCCGCAGCCTCGCCGGCAAGCACCGCGGAAAGCTTACCCGCAAGATTCCAAGCATCGTGCAAACCGATATTCATGCCTTGCCCGCCGACGGGGCTGTGCGTGTGCGCGCTGTCTCCGGCGAGAAACACGTTTGCACTGCGCATCGCCGACGCCAACCGCCGGTGCACGCGAAAAGCGTTGCTCCACAAAATTTCGTCGATGCGGGTCTCCGCGTAGCCGGCGCGCAAAAGCCGCGTCTGCAGACGTCCGTGATCCGCGCGCTCGGGCAGCAGTTCGTCCGGGGATATCACAACGACTCGCCGCTCCGTTGCGCTCATCGGGAACATCGTGACGACGCCGCCGCGATGGACGTGCACCCGCGCCTCGTGCTCGGGCACAGCGGTCTGCACGCGCACGTCGGCAAGAAGCACCGTTCCCGGATAGGATTTGCCGTCGAAACGAATGCCGCTCTGCTCGCGCACGGTGCTTCTTACGCCATCGCAGCCAACGACGTACCGCGCCCGTATGCGCATCGTACCGTCCGGTGTTTCGAGCAGCGCCTCGTTGCCATCGGACTCTTGGCGCAGCTGAACGAGTGCGTGACTGTAGCGGACGTCGCCCCCGAGTTCGTGCAACCGCGTTTCGAGCAACGCTTGCGTACGCCACTGCGGCAAAATGGCAACGAAATCATATGGCGGCCGCAGCCCGCCGAAGGGCACATAAACGGAACGTCGCGGTGTTACGAAACGCACGCCGTCGATACGGTTTGCGGAAAGAACGAACCGGTTTACGATCCCCGCCGTTTCAAACATTTCGAGCGTACCGGGCATGATCGCCAGCGCTTTTGAATGCGTGGGCCGTTCGCTTGCGCGATCGATCACGATGCAGTCGTGTCCGCGCCGCCGCAATTCGCATGCCAGAAACAAGCCCACCGGGCCCGCACCGACGATTAGTACGTCCGCGCGCTCCATCACGCTCCGCCGATGCCGACCGCTTTGAACAGAATCCGTTTCGGCCGCTGCCCGTCGAATTCGCCGTAGTGCACGCGTTCCCACGTGCCGAGATCGAGTTTTCCGTCCGTCACCGGGACGATCACTTGATGGCCCAGCAGCATGCGCTTGAGATGCGCGTCGGCGTTGTCTTCACCGGTGAGATGATGTTTGTACTCCGGTTTGCGCGGGGCGAGTTCTTCCAGCCACGCCATGATGTCTTGCCAGAGACCCGATTCGTGATCGTTCACGAAGATCGACGCGGTAATGTGCATCGTACTCACGAGCACGAAGCCGTCGTGCAAGCGCGCCCGCTTGCATACCTCTTCGACGCGATCGGTGATATCGAGGATGTCATACCGCTTGGTCGTCGTGATTGTCTGGTGCTCGGTGAATGCGACCAGTTCTTTCATCGGTTTCTAAGCCAATTCTCCGGCATCGTGCGTTATCTTGAAAGCAACCTCTTCACCACGGAGTTTGAACACCCAGTGAAATCCCTTCGTTCTTTACTCGCTCCCGCGGCACTGTGCGCCGCACTCGTTGCTCCCGTTGCGGTATTTGCGCAGCAGGCCGGCCAGGCGCCTGCGCAAGTCGCTCCCGGAGCGCAAACCCAAGGGCAATGGCAGGGCCATCGCCACGGCGGCCGCCACGGCTTCATGGGCATGCTGCGCGGCGTGAACCTGTCCGACCAGCAAAAGACGCAACTGAAGCAAATCATGCAGCAGTTCCGCCAGGCGCATCCCAAAGGGAGCCAGACCGACCCGCAGGCTCGCCGTACGGCTCACGAACAGCTGCGCCAGCAGCTCATGAACGTGCTCACGCCGCAACAGCGCGCGCAGGTGCAAGCGAACATGCAGCAGATGCGTGAACGCCGGCAGCACCGCGGCAACGGCGGTCAATATCCGGCGCCGCAGCCGACGAGCTCGCCGATTTTCTAAGCCCTCACCGGACGCCAACGCCGGAGCGGAGCCTATCGCAAAACGATGGCTCCGTTTTCGTTTATCCGCAAGTCCACGTCACGCAGGCGCTCGGCCACACGCACGTCGCCCCGCTCGAGCGCGAACGTACGGCCCTTCGCAATCGCGACGACCGTCATACCGGCGGCCACCGCCGCGGCGACGCCTTGGCGGCTGTCCTCGACCACCAAACAGCGTTCCGGCGTGATGCGTAGACGTTCCGCGGCCAACCGGTAGCAGTCTGGCGCAGGCTTGTTGCGCGCAACGTCGTCAGAGGAAACGATGAGTGAGGGCACCGGCAGCGCGGCGTTGCGAATTATGACTTCGGCCAAGCGCCGCGGGCACGACGTAACGATTGCCCAGCGGCCATCCGGCATCGCTCGCAGGAGCTCTGCCGCGCCGTCGATCGCTTCCGCGCGCTCCGTGACCAGCGTACCGAACAAATCGAACAGCACCGCCTCGAACGTTTCCATTATTAACGGCACTTCGGCCTAGCCTACGCGCCCCCCACTTCCGTGGGGCCGCCATCGCGGTTCGGTAGGCGGTAAAGCAAAGGGCCCGCGGAGTAGCGGTGCGTACTCCGGCCGCATGACCAGCGGCGATACTCTTGCAATCCTGGTAGGCGGCGGCCCCGCGCCGGGCATCAACGGCGTCATCGCATCGGCGACGATCGAAGCGATCAACAACGGTTTGCGCGTCGTCGGTATTTACGACGGCTACTATCATCTCGCGCAGAACGACACCTCGCACATCGTCGAGCTCGGCATCGACGACGTTTCGCTCATTCACACCACGGGCGGCTCCATATTGCGCACCTCGCGCACGAATCCGGCGAAAGACGAAACGACGCTCGGTAATTGCGTGCGCGCGCTCACGCTCATGGGCGTACGGTATCTGATCGCAATCGGCGGCGACGATACGACGTACGGCGCCACGCGCATCGCGCAGATGACGCAAGGCCGCATCGGAGTTGCAACCGTTCCGAAGACGATCGACAACGATCTTCCGCTGCCCGACAACGCGCCGACGTTCGGTTTCGAAACGGCGCGATCCGTCGGTACGGGCATCATCGAATCGCTCATGGAGGACGCGCGCACCACGGCGCGCTGGTACCTGGTCGTGAGCATGGGGCGCAAATCCGGCGCATTGGCGCTGGGCATGTGCAAAGCAGCGGGCGCGGATCTCGCGGTGATCCCGGAAGAATTTACCGGCGAAGAATTAGATCTGGACGCCGTCGTCGACACGGTCGCAGGCGCGATCGTCAAACGCAAAGCATCCAATCACGGCAATGGCGTCGCGGTGATCGCCGAGGGCATCGCGGAACGCCTTTCGGAGAAACAGCTCGCGGCATTTGAAAGCGCGGCACGCGATGCGTACGGCCATATCCGTTTGGCGGACATCCCGATCGGCGCCGTGCTGCGCGACGCGGTGCGCAGGCGTCTGGGCGAGATCGGCGTCGAAGCGACCGTCGTCACGAAAGATATCGGCTACGAGCTGCGGTGTGCGAAGCCGGTGCCGTTCGACGTGGAGTACACGCGTACGCTCGGCTACGGTGCGGTGCGTTATTTGCTCGAGGGCGGCAGCGGCGCGCTCATCGCTCTTTCCGGCGGACGCGTCGTGCCGGTGCAGCTCGCCGAACTGCAAGATCCGAGCACCGGACGCGTGCGCGTTCGCATGGTAGACGTTACGACGGAATCATATCGCGTCGCACGCAATTACATGACCCGTCTTGAACCAGGCGATTTCCGGGAACCATATCTATCGCGCCTGGCGGCGCACACGAATCTTTCGGCGGCGGACTTTCGTAAACGATTCGAGGACGTCGCACTGGTGTAGAGCATGCGTTTTTCAGCGGTTTTGCCTGCTATTGCGCTCTTCGCCGCGGCCTGCGGAGGCGGCGCTTCTTCATCGCCGCAGGCCCCCTCCAGCTCGCAGCCTGCTCCATCGCGTGCGCCTTCGAGCTCTTCGCCGAAACCCGCGTCGGGATTGTCGGTGCCCGCGGGTTTCCGCATCGAGATCGTCGGCAACGTCGGCGGGGCGCGGGAACTTGCGGCCGCGCCGAACGGCGACCTTCTCGTCGGCACGAGCGGCTCGAACGTGTACGTGATTGCCGGCGCCGAAGGGCAACCCGCCTCACCGAGCGTCTTTGCGCAGCTTCCGGACACGCCGGCCGCCGGCGTAGCGCTTGGGCTCTCCGGATCGAGCGGCACGTTGTACGTCGGCACGCAATTCGGTGTCTATCGCATTCCGTACACCGTTGGCGACCACAAGGCGCGAAGCGCACCCGCAAAAATTGCGAGCGTGCGCACAGGCGGCGGAAGCGGCCACAGCACGACATCGGTCGCATTCGCAAACAGCGTGCTCTATGCCAGCGTCGGATCCTCGTGCAACGCATGCAAAGAGAGCGACCCAACGCGCGCCACGATTCAGCAGATGCATGCCGACGGCACGGCGATGACGGCAAAGGCCGTGCGTATCCGCAACGCTATCGCGCTGGCGGTGAATCCCGCCACGCAAACGGTATGGGCAGGCGACGCCGGGCAAGACAGCCTTGCGAACGGGCATCCGTACGAGTTTTTCGATGCGGTGACCTTACACTCGGGCGTGGCCGATTACGGTTGGCCCGATTGCGAAGAGGACCGGCAGGCGTATAGTCCGGGAGCAGACTGCACCGTAGCGGTCATTCCACGCGTCGTTTTCCCCGCATATGAAACGCTGATCGGCGCTGCCTTTTATCCGGTAAACCAAAGCGGTGCGTACGCATTTCCGGCGGCCTACCGCGGCGGCGCGTTCGTCGCCATGCACGGCTCGTGGCATACCGGCAGCGATGGCAAGTATCTTTCACCGCCGCGCGTTGCCTTCGTTCCGATGAACGGTGATGCTCCGCGCACGGCGGTGAACTGGAGCGATCCGACGGCACAGTGGAGCGATTTCATCAGCGGATTTCAATCTGCTGACGGCACGACGCGCATCGGACGGCCAACCGGCGTTGCGGTCGGTGCATCCGGCAGCCTTTTCGTCGCCGACGATCAAACCGGCAACATCTATCGGGTTCGTCCATGATTACGGTTCCTGCCGGCTACACCGTTACGCAGATTGCGACCGTTTCCGATGCGCGCGAACTCGCGCTCTCGCCGAGCGGCGATCTCTACGTCGGCACGAACGGCCGCAGCGTGTACGTCGTTCGCCGCGCGCAAAGCGCGCATCCCGATTCCCCGCGCGTCTACGTCACGATCGACGACGCGCCGATCGCGGGCGTCGCATACGGTAACGGGCTGCTGTATGTCGGAAGCGAGCATGGCATTTGGAGCGTCCGAAACGGTCACGCAACGCAACTCGCTGCCGTTCGCAGCGGTGAACCGCCGCCGGGCAGCGACGGCGACGTACACACGACGACGTCCGTCGTCGTCGATGGAAGCACGATCTACGCAAGCGTCGGCTCGTCGTGCAATGCGTGCGTGGAGACGGATCCCACACGCGCGACCGTCGGCAAAATCGAGAATGGGCGCTACGTTCCAATCGCCACGCGCATCAGAAACGCCATCGCACTCGGGGTCGATCCGCGCACGCATCACCTCTGGGTTTCCGAAGCGGGTCAAGACGCACTTCCCGCAGGCCATCCTTACGAGTTCTTCGACGACGTCACAGTGCGGAAAACGCCCGTCGACTACGGCTGGCCGTTCTGTTACGAAAACCGCAAGCGCAAGCCGGGCTCGAATGAATCGTGCGCGAACGTCGCGATCCCGCAAGTGGTGTTTCCCGCGTACGAAACGCCTATCGGCGCTGTTTTCGCGCACGGCGGCGCGTTCGTGACACTGCACGGCTCATGGCACGGCCCGCGGCAGGGTTTGCCGGGCTATGTGCCGCCGCGCGTGGTTTTCATTCCGATGCGTGACGGCAAGCCCGTGCGTCGCGTCGATTGGAGCAATCCATCCAAGCAATGGACGACGTTCATCGGCGGCTACCAAAGCGGCGACACGTCCGAGCGCAGCGGACGGCCTACCGGCATCACCGCCGGCGCGCATGGCGTGCTGTTTCTGGCCGACGATCGCACCGGCGCGATCTACCGGCTAACGCCTACGGTTTCAAAGCGTCGATAAACGCCTGAGCGGCTTTCATGCCGTCGTTGTCGTTGGCGATCTTGAACTGCCGCAGTGCCTCCGAAGCATCATACTTGGCGGCATCGGCCTTGCCCAACTTGTCGTTGATGTGCGCACGCAACATGAGCGCATCGGGATCGTGCGGATACGCGAGCATGTACGCATCTATTTCACTGAGCGCCTGGCCGTATTTCGTCGCGCCATACTCGGCTTCACTAAGCCAGTAGTGCGCGCCGGTAAATTCGGAATCGATCTTCACCGCCTTGCTCAAATCCGCAATCGCCGGTTCGTACTGCTTCTGCTGCAGCGCACTGCGCCCACGGTAGAAGTACGCGTTTTCCTCCTCCGGAGCGTACGTGATCGTCTTCGAACATGCGTCGCGCGCGCGATCGTACTGCTCGGCGCCAAATTCCGCGCGGCAGGCCGTCAACTGGGCGCGCGCGTCCGTCGGATCGAGCGAGACGACTTGCTGCGCATCGGCGAGCGCCAATTGGTAATCGCCGCGAAAATAATACGCCTTCGATCGCGCGCGCAGCGCGAGTTCGTTGGCCGAATCAAGCGTAAGCGCTTTCGTACAATCCGTTACCGCGTCGTCGTAGTGTTCGAGTTCGGTCTGCGTGTCGCAGCGCGTGGCGTATGCATACGCGAAGTCCGGATTGAGCGCGATTGCCGCGTTATAGTCCGCCAGTGCGCCGGTCGGATCGCCGGCGTCGTCTTTGGCGTCACCGCGAAGCACGAGCGCTTTGACGCTTTTCGGATCCGCTTGCAAGAGCCGGTCGAGCAGCGCTATCGCGCCTTTGAAATCGTTTTTGTTCATCAGCGCTTGCGCCTGATCGTATGTCGGAACGCTCGTTGCCGCGACTGCGGAAATGGTGGATGAAAGTGCGAATAGCAGCGCGGCGGCTAAAGCTCGAATACTCATCGACGGGCCTTCGCTTGCCTTCCCGTCCGTCCCCGTCGCTACGATGGGTACGAACAGCCCATGGCTGAAATATTTGGTAAAGGCGGCGAAACCGTGCCGGTCGGCGGTTTCTACGAATGCTCGGATTGCGGGCATCGCGAGAAGTTCGAGCGCGGCGCGACGTTCCCGCCGAACCACCACGAAGACAAGCCCTGGTCGCTCTACCAAGCGACCGAGGAACTCCCGGCGCAGCAGACCGCTAAGCGCTGAGCAAACGTTCGACGGCGGCTTCCACCGCGGGATACGCGCGTTGCGCGATCTCCGCATAACCGAAATCGTTCGGGTGGTAGCCGTCGTCGCATAGATACTGCGCGCCTTCGCACAGCGGCGCATTGGTGAACGCAAACATGTCCAGGAAACCGTCGCCGAGCTCGAGCGCGATGGCGCGCATGCGTTCGTTGAGCCGTTCGCACAATCGCTGCACCGGCGCTTTGAGCAGCCGCGGCACCGCGACGGTTTGTGTTACGTCGGGCATGCCTCCGGCGACGAGCTGCGCCTGCGGCGCTGCGTGGTGAATGGTTTGCAGCATGTGGCGGAAACGGCGCGTAATGACCAGCACGTCGCGCGTGTATCGCAAATCGTTGGCGCCCGCGATGACGAGCACGACATCCGCGCACATACCGCGCAGCCGCGGAACCTGATGACGTAAAACGTCCCCCATCGTAGAATGGGGGACCGCAAAGGTGAACAGCGTGCTGGCGGGCCGTTTTGCCCGCAGTTGCCCGTGCAAGAGGTGCGCGAGCCCCGATTCGGCTGTCGAGGCGCCGAGCCCGTACGCAAGGCTGTCGCCGAGAACCGCCATCGAGAGCAGGCTCGGTTGGCCAAGGGGCTGTTGTAAAGCGTGCATCGGCGCGGGGACTCCTTTATAGAGTATCGTCCCCGCGTTCGCGTGATTTACAGCTAGGGCTTTGGTCGCTTAATGAATGACGATCGGTACGCTCGGCGACGGGCTCGGCGCCGGCGGAGCCGGCGGCGGCGCGCTCGAGTGGCTCGTGATGTTCTGCACGGTGTGCACGATCGTGTTTACGACGAACGTGCCGATAATCGCACCGGCAAGCGTCGTCAGCGTGCCGGCGGCGGCAGCCGTCGTCGCAGTCACCGTCGTTGCCGCCGTTACGTCACCCACCGACGACGTAATGCCGAACGACGTGGCGTTCGACGGTGCGCCGAATTCCGAGAATGGTTGAAACGCGGATTGACTCACCGCGGAAACGGTGCCGGTAATCACGCC
>JBKPMZ010000294.1:0-3800 GCA_046732415.1 Vulcanimicrobiota bacterium | reverse complement strand
GAGAGCCGTCCGATGTGGCGGCTCTTTCTCGTGTTCCTCATTCCGTTGATGCTCAGCAATGCGCTGCAGTCCGCATCGCAAACGGTTGCGAGCATTTATCTCGGGCGTTTGATCGGTGTCGATGCACTGGCCGCCGTCTCGGCGGTGTTTCCGATCCTGTTCCTGCTGATCTCGTTCATGATCGGCCTTGCGAGCGGCAGTACCGTACTCATCGGGCAGGCGTACGGTGCAAAAGACATACACGCCATGAAACGTGTCGCGGCGACGACGTTGACGGTCAGCATACTGCTCGGACTCATCACGGGACTTGCCGGTGCACTCGCGGCAAAACCGCTGCTCGAACTCGTGCGCACGCCGCTCAACATTCTGGATGCGTCGGCTATCTATGCGCGCATCGTGTTCGCATCGCTGCCGATTTTCTTTCCATACATTTCGTACACGACGTTCCTGCGCGGCACGGGTGACTCGAAGACCCCGTTCTATTTCCTCATCGTGAGCACGGCCATCGTCATAATCCTCACGCCGGCGTTGATTCTCGGCTGGCTCGGCGTGCGCTGGGGCGTCGAGAGCGCCGCTGTGGCGGGCGTCGTCGCGAACGTCGCCGCTTTCGGCGCGCTGCTCGTCTATCTCAACGCGATCCGGCATCCGCTGCGCTTTGACAGCGAGATGCTGCACGACTTGGGCATCGATTGGACGATTTTCGCGAAGGTCGTGCGTATCGGCGTGCCGACCGGCATTCAAGTCATCATGGTAGCGCTCGCGGAAATTGCCATCATCTCATTCGTCAACCACTTTGGATCTCGCGCGACGGCTGCGTACGGCGCCGTCAATCAAATCGCCGGCTACGTGCAATTTCCGGCGATGAGCATCGGCATAACGACGTCCATCTTCGGCGCGCAATGCATCGGCGCCAAGCGCGAGGATAAACTGCAAAGCGTCGTGCACTCCGGAATCGCGCTCAACTATGTCATCGGCGGCGCCATCATCGCGATCTGCTACATCTTCGCGTGGGCGATCCTCGGCTGGTTCATTACCGAGAAGCAAACGCTCGACATCGCGCACGAATTGCTGATGATCACGCTGTGGAGTTATTTGCTCTTCGGCAACAGTTCGGTGCTCAGCGGCGTAATGCGCAGCAGCGGCACGGTGTTCTGGCCGACGGCGATCACGATATTCTCCATTTGGGCCGTCGAGGTTCCGGCCGCATACGTGCTGATGCGGCACTACGGCATCGACGGCGTGTGGATGGGCTACCCTAGTGCCTATTTCGCCTTAGTGCTGCTGCAGTTCGCGTACTACGCGCTCGTCTGGAAAAAGAAGACCCACGAACGCCTGATCTAACGTCGCTGGTGTCATGCTGAGGTATCGAAGCACCGCCGAGGTATCGAGGCGCCATACCTTGTGCTTTCTGCGAAGTTATTTGCGTTTTTTGTCTTTTGGCGTTACGCACGTTCCGGACGCGCGGCAAACAACGACCGGTTCCGCGAGCACGTCCGCAGCGCTCTCATTCACGTCTGTTCGCGCGGCAATCACTTTGCGCGCTTCAAAGCGCATTTTACGTGATGTGTTGCCGACTTTTTCGATCCAGCCCTCGGCTTCGACGTAATCGCCCGCGAAAACCGGGGCAAGAAACTCGACGCTGTCGTACGCCACGAACAGGCCTTCATCGCCGTCCATGCGGATGAGCAGTTCGGTTGCGACGTCGCCGAACAGCGCGAGCATGCGCGCGCCGTCGACCAGATTGCCGCCGTAATGCGCGTCGTGCGCGCTCATGCGCAAGCGGATCAGGCTGCTTGCGTTTTCGCCAGTTGCCACAGTTCCTCGAGTTCGTCGATGCTCATGTCCGAAAGTTGCTTGCCGTCTTTGGCCGCGCGCTCTTCCATGTACGAGAAGCGTTTGTAGAATTTTTCGTTCGCCTCGCGCATCGCCGTTTCCGCGTCGATGCCCATGGCGCGCGAAAGATTCACCAGCGTGAAGAAAACGTCGCCCAGTTCCTCGCGCACGTGCGGATCGTCCTGTTTCTCGCGCTGCGCCTCGGCCAATTCGCCGAGTTCTTCGTGCAACTTGTCCAAAACGTCTCGCACGGCCGGCCAATCGAAGCCGACGCGCGAGGCCTTTTCCTGCATGCGCTGTCCGCGCTGCAGCGCGCCCAAATGCCTGGGAATGCCGTCGAGGCGGCTTTTGCGTTTCTGCCCCGTCGCCTCTTGCGCTTTGAGTTTTTCCCAGTTCTTCCACTGCGCGTCGACGTCTTCGATGACGGCGTCGCCAAACACGTGCGGATGGCGGCGCACCATCTTGTTCGAGAGCGCGTCCACGACGTCGGCGATCGTGAACTTTCCGGTTTCCGATCCGAGTTGCGCGTGAAAAACGATCTGCAGGAGCAGATCGCCGAGTTCCTCGCACAGCGCGCCGTGGTCGTTCTGTTCGATCGCTTCGACGACTTCGTACGTTTCTTCGATCAAGTAAGGAACCAGCGTACGATGCGTTTGTTCGCGATCCCACGGACACGATGCGCGCAGCCGCGCCATGATCTCGATGAGGTCGTCCCAGCTATGATGCGCCGATGCCGGCGGAAGCGGAACCAGCGGCATCGTGATAGCCGCGGAGAGCGTTGCGCGCGGCATACCGGGAATGATTTCCGTACGGATGCGCTGCCGTTCGAGCGCGCGCAGGAGCGGCGGTAAACCCGGAAAGTCCGAAAGCGGATTGCCGAGGACGCCCAACCCCAGATCGGACGCGCCGTCCAACTCGTTGACGAAACGTTCGATCGCTTCGGTGCTGCCGCGCACGAGCAGCGGCGGATCGTCGACGAGATCGCGTACGATGCCGATGCCGCGTTCGGTGAGGTATTTCGTGAGGTCGGGCGGCGCCCGAAGCGTGACGGCGCGGCCGATGCTGCGCAGCGCCTCGATGCTGCCCAGCGTGAGCAGCTGCGGATCTCCCGGGCCAAGGCCAACGATGCGCACGAGCATGATGAGCGCCCTGTTTCGCTAGGGAAACGAAGAGGCCCCGGCGTTACCGGGGCCTCCCATTCTGCGAGCCGGTTGCGACTGCTACTTGGTCGGCGCGGCGCTCGGCGCAGTGCTTGCGGCCGCGGCGCTGGGTGCCGCGCTCGGTTGCGGCGTCGGGAACAGCCCTTCAAAGCGCGGATCGTTGATCTGAATCTTCGCGTTTTGCTGGAGCTGCTGATAGAACGGCTGCAGCAGCGGCGACTCCTGTTGCTGACGCAGCATCGTCGCAATCTGGTCGTGCGTGCTCGCGAGCGTTGCCTTCTGCGCGGGCTTGCGTTCTTCGACTTGGATGATGTGATAGCCGAACGGCGATTTGATCGGCTGGCTGATCTTGTTGATCGGTGCGCTGAACGCGTACTTGTCGAACGTCGGCGTCATGCCGCCCTGGCGGAACCAGCCCAGTTCGCCGCCCTTATCGCGGCTGCCGGGATCGGTCGAATACTGTTTGGCCTCGGCTGCAAAGTCTTTGCCCGCCTTCAAGTCGGCCTCGACTTTTTCGGCGGTTTTCATGTCCGGAACAAGGATGTGGCGAGCGCGCGCTTCCGCCGGTTTATCGAACTGCGCGCGATTCTTGTCGAAGTAGTCCTTGATCTGCTTGTCGCTGATCTGGATGTTGCTGCCGACCGCTTTGTCGATGATGAGCTGGCGGCGGATCAGGTCTTGTACGTCCTGCTCGGTCAGGTTGCGTGCCTTGAGCAACTCGTTCCACTGGTCGCCGGGGTATTGCGTCTTGTACTGATCTTCGACTTTGTTGATCTCGTCCTGAGTCACGGTGATGTGGTGCTGCTG
>JBKPMZ010000293.1:0-2602 GCA_046732415.1 Vulcanimicrobiota bacterium | reverse complement strand
GCCGAGCGCCCCGCCGAAGGTCAAGGGAGCCGAGGCGCCCCGAGCCGCCAAGGGGAAGGTCCGTTCGAAGGGTTGAAACCTACTTTCCGCACATCTCGGCGGCAATTTCTCCGAATATCGGACGGCCATGGTATCAGGACTCATAGACATCTGGCATTCCCAGCAGGCGCAGGACCTTCCGTTGGAGCGGCGTCAATTCCGTGACAAACTCGATGGGTGGTCCTGCGTCCCTCGACAGCGTGTGTCGCTGCATGTCCTCGAACAGGTCGATGACTCGGCGAGCTGAGGGACGACGGCAACCACGGTCCTCCGAGTACAGCGGCAAGCTCTCGATCCCCTTCTTCGCCATCGCACGACGCAACTCCCGCTCCAGTAGCGACTCCACAAGCAGCACCACGAAGTAGACGCAGAGCAGCGCCTGGATCCGGCTCGTCTCCTTCAGGTACACCGGCGCCACCACGAAATCCGTCTTCATCTGCTCGAAACGCCGCTCGATCGCCGGCTGGTGCTTGTACGACAACAGCAGGTCCAACTCCGATACCGACGACTCGTTCGTGATCAGCGGAAAGATCCCGTCGCACTCCGCCTCCTCGGTCAACCGCTCCAGGTCGATCCGGTGCGCCAACTCAAACCGCGTGTCCTCCTGCTTGACGTATCGCGTCTCTTTCCCCGGCCGGCCACGCTTCTCCTGGCGGTATTTCTCCCGGGTCCGCTCCGTCACCTCGACCTGGATCCAATCCCCGACCCTGGACCTCTCCAGGATCGCGTCCACCGCCTCCGCGACCTTCGCCCGCGTTCGGTATCGGGTCCGGGGCGAGCCGAGCTTCCGGCCCAACTCCTCCAGGTCCTCGACCGCACGTCGCAGCCGCGCAAGCCGCGCCTCCGCATCCCACTCGGCCTTGCGCCGGCTGTGGTACCAGATCAGCCGGTAGCCCTCGGCGCTCTGACTCGGCGGTTCCGAGATCGAGAACTGGTCGACCAGGTCCCCGCGGTCGTCCCGCTTGTCGTAGATGTGCCGCCAGACCACGTGCCCCTGCAAGACCCTCGCACGAAAGGCGGCATCCTCGCCCCGGGTGCGCGGCAGCACACTGAGGAACTTGCCGCCCCGCCCGTGGATGTGAGCCATGTTCTCGGCGGTGGCGAGCTTGCAGTCGGCGACGTACAGGAAATCGCTCCGGCCGGTCAGGGTGCAGAGCAAGTCCCAGGTGGCGACGTGGGAGCGATCGTCGGTGGCGTTGCCGCTCTCGACCCGGAAATGCACGGGCACGGCGCCGTCGGAGCTGACCGTCAGGACGTAGAGCAGTTGCTTGAGGTCGGGGCGATGGTCCTTGTTGTGGCCCCAGGTGATGGCCAGCCGGAGCCGGCCTCGGAGCAGGCGCTCGCGTGCGGCGTCCTCGTACTCGCCGTGGAAGGTGACGGTCGTCGAATCGTTGTGGAGTTCGTCCAGGGTGACGTCGAACTCGGCCACGGCGCCGGCGGCCACGTCGAGCGCCAGCGCGGCGGTGTCGGCGTCGAAGAGGCGATCGAGGGCACGGCCGGCGCGGTCGTCATTGAGCGCGGGCAGCAATCCGTCGGAGAGACCGAGCCAGCGTGTGTCGTGTCGCGCGGCCCACTGGCCGATCCCATAGAGGGGTTCGCGCGCGATGAGCAGGTTTCGCACCAGCAGGAGCAAGGCCGTGGCCGTGGGGACCTTGGACCGCCGGTCCTCGCGCGGGAGGTGTTTACGGAGGAATTCCTCGATGCGGAGCCGCTGGAGGAGGCCCTCGACGACGGGCAAGGCGCCGAGTCGCCGCGATTGGAGGGTGTGCCCTTGGGCCTGTGCCGCGTTGCCTGGCCGTCGTGGATCGTGGTGATCGTCCATGGGGACTGGTTCTCCGGGGCCCTTGGCCGGGGACGAGACGGAGGGCGTCGTCGGGCATCCGCCTCCCGAAGTCGTCGCCGACCGTCCCACCGACATGATTGTCCGGCGAGCAAGATGGCCCGCTTGCCCGGGACTCCGTGCGGTCGCTCGTAGCCGGTCGTTGGGCCGCGGCGTCATGATGAACCGAAGTTGGACATGAGGTTCTCGGAAAAAAAGGAGGTGCGCCGGTGGCGTCGCGGGCGTGTGGGCCTGAAGAAGTGGGCGGAGTCGCTCGAAGGGCGGCGGGGAGCCGGCCCGGATTGTTGGTGCCGTGGGACTTGGACACCTGGTGGACTTGACGACCGGAAAGGATGTGTCGGTGCCGGCCGGGGTCCGTGGGCCAAAGGAGCGATGGCGTCGCGGGGCGATCGGTGGCGGCAACGCCCAGGCTTCGAGCGTGGTGCCGGTGCAGGCGGTCGCCAGCCGCGAGGCTATCGCACGCTCGGCCCGAAGGCTCCTGCCGCGGTCATGACCCGTGTGCTAGGCCAGCGGCAGAAATTCGAGGATAATGCCGCCGAGATGTGCGGAAAGTAGGGTAGTACTGGATTGTCCCGGACTGCCCGAGCCGCAAAGGCCGGGTATAAAGCCGGAACGCAAATGCTTGATCCTGGAGGCGGATCGTAGCATCTAGGAATTCGGTGGGTTGGCGCCGAGTTCGGGCCATCTGTGCCCCTCCTGAGCAGGTGGGACGGCTTCCTAACC
>JBKPMZ010000292.1:0-2312 GCA_046732415.1 Vulcanimicrobiota bacterium | reverse complement strand
GTTTGCGGGGCTGATGGCCGCTGCGCCGCACCTAGGGAACGACGCTATGGCGTCCGTTCTGCTACTCTTCGCGCTTCCCAGTGCGACCGGTTTCGCGGCCGCGCTCAATATCAAAAAAATTCCTTCTTGGCAAAGGGCGGCCTGACATACTCTTTGTCACGCATTCGTGTTGCGCGCTCCAGCGCCTGATTATCCCGCATCTAATTGTGAAAACACGGAGGGGAAACGCGTGATAGGTTCTGCCGCAATACTGCTCGCAGGCCTGCTCGCTCGGAACATTTCGTTGGACTCGGGCAGGGTGCGCCTACGTGTACCGCTTGGGTCGTCGCCTACAGGCGCCGAGTGAACTGGGAAGCCGATGCGTATACGATTGAGCGCAAAGCGGACGGCGTTGAATTGCTCGAAATCATCGTCGGCGCCGGCGCATACGACCTGAGCCGCTACCGGAAGTTTTGCCTCAATCACAAACGCGCGTGGCGCGCAACCAACGGCGGGGAAACCAGTGTCATCGTCGGAAGCCCCGGCGTGAACGCTGTTTTTGCTTTGTACGAAAACTTGTCACGGAGCGACGCCAAAACAGCGGATGCCATGCTTGACTCACTCTCGTTCAGCGATGGAACGTCATGCCCCGGATAGTTGCGGAGCTGCCTCCACGGGCGCCGGCGGTACGACCTGCGGCATCGGCCGCTCCGGTGGCGCGGTGAGCGCGATGAACGGTTCGATACCCGCCCGCCGAAACGCTGTGGGCAGCCAGCGATCCAATCGGCTCAGCAACGCGTCGCGCATCGGCCCGCGGCGGAACGGCTTTTCGGCGATGAGCGAAAACAGCAAACCTGCTGCCAAAGCGAACAGCGCGGCAAACAGCATCCCGGATGCCAAAGGAATTGACGCCGGAAGATAGTTCTCGATCGTGCTCAGCAGCGGTGCGTGAATGAGATAGATGCTGTACGACGCAGCGGCGATCGGTGCGAACAATCTTGCGGCAAAGATCCGCCCCAGTGCGCGAACCTCACCGGTCGCGACCACGAAGAGAAACATGGCAACTTCCCACGGGATGTAGCGCATGGATGACGCCTGCATCTTGGGCGTGAGCACGATGGCCAACATCACGAGAAACGCTGCCGGCGCGTACCGGTTGAGCGAGCTTCCGCGCAGACGCATATCGGCAGCTGCAATCCCCATCATAAACGCAGGCAGAACGCGCACGTCGGGCGCGTCCAGCCGGGTCGCCGTGGACGCAACCCAACACAATACCGCGATTACGGCGAACGCGCGGCGCGAGCGGGTCCACACCCAAATCAGCATGGGGCACACGAAGTACCAATGGACCTCAATCGGCAGTGTCCAGAACGAACCGTTGAGCCACTCCGGCCGCTGATTGAAGAGCAGCGCCTGTTCCACGATTTTTACCGGACGTAGATGCGGCGTCATCGCCGCGCCGGGCTGCACGTGCAGCCGCAGCATCACGACCAGCGCTACGGCAAGGACGGCAATCGCGATATAGTACGACGGAATAATGCGAACGATGCGCCGCGCCGTAAAGCGCGCAACGTCGAATTTCAATTTACCGGCTTGCTGCAGGCGCGCGAGCGTGGGATATGCCAGACAAAATCCCGACAGGATGAAGAACAGATAGACGCCCTGGTTTTGCGCCACGAGCGACGGCCAGAACCCGCGCCCGTGCGTCGCGAACCACGGATTGTAATACACCGTGTGAAACGTCACGACCATCAGGATCGCAAGGGCCCGAAGCCCGTCCAAATATGGCACGCGTGCCGCCATAGCGCTCAATCTCCTGTGGCGCGAGCATACAGGGGAACGAGCGGTTGTCTTAGGGCCGGTGGGGGCCGCGGATTAGGGCTTGCGGACTAACCGTTTATGTGTACATATTGCGCAAGTCGGCCACCATTCGCGTCAGAATGATGTGAAAGTTTGCGTTGTGAACCGGCCCGTGGCCGCGCGCGACGTTGATGTCATGCATGAGCACTACGTGCACGGGATGCGTCATCAGGTGTTCCATCATGTAGCCGCAATCGTACTTGCCGGTTGGCATGATGCCGGAATGGTAGATCGCGACGGTCATGGCGCGCCCGTTCGACGGTGACACGCTCGGATAGTCGGGCATGCGAATGTGGTTGATGGCGAAGAGCGTCTGCAGATCGTTCACGGCATACGTGAACGTCTCCATAAAGGCAGCCATTCGCGCTTTTCCGTAGAGGCGTTCCAATTTCGCCTGCTCCCCTTTCGCATGCGGTCCCGCCAGCGTTTTGAAGAGGCGATTGCTATCGAAATGCCGCGGACCGCCGCCCGCC
>JBKPMZ010000291.1:0-3835 GCA_046732415.1 Vulcanimicrobiota bacterium | reverse complement strand
ACTGCGCGCCGTATCCGGGCGTAAAACGCGGATGCTCGGAAAATGCCGCCGGTGGCAAAATCCAGGAGACCTGCGGTAGACGCTCGGCGGCGACGTCGTTTGCCAGGTCTTCCAGCGTTCGCGCCGACATGCCGCGCCGATGCAGATCTGAACCCGCGGGCGCATCGATGAACTGCTTGAAATTCGCCAAGACGTTCGTGCCGAAATTACCGTTGAAATCGTCGTCCAGATCTAATCCCTGCTGATAGATCTGCCAAGAGATGCCGGATGCCTCGAGCCGTTCCGGAAACGTTGTCCAACTCAATGGCGCAAGTCCGGGACGGACGACGACATCGTGGTTGTCGAGCAGCGGACCTCCGCCGGAACCCGTAGGATCGATCATGCCGGTCATCAGATACGTCCGGTTCGGATGTGTTTGCGAGGGAATCGAGCAGAAGTAATTGTCGCAGACGGTGAATGCGTCGGCAAGCGCATAGTGATACGGCAGATCTTCGCGAGTGTGGTAGCCCATGGTCATGTCGGTCTTGTTTTCCGGCCACCGATCGTAGCGGCCGCCGTTTATCGCTCCTTGCGTCTTGTCCCACGAATGATCGAGGTCGCCGACGCATTGTGCGCTCGTCGACGTCGTATCGAGACGAAAGGGCGTTACCGGCGTTGACGGATCGCGACGGCTGGGCTGATACCAGACGGGAAGTCCGCCGGGTAGCGTAATGGGAAACCGATCGCCGTGGCCGCGTACGCCTCGCATTTGGCCGAAATAGTGATCGAACGAACGGTTTTCTTGCATGAACACCACGACGTGCTCCACGTCACGCAGTGTTCCGGTCTTCGCGGAAGCCGGTATAGCGAGTGCGCGCGTAATCGACGGCGGCAGCACCGCGGCGGAGAGTGCTGATCCGGCTGCGATCGAAAGGAAACGTCGGCGGCTTTGCATGCTGCGCACATTCCTATCTTTCAGGAACCGGCCCTGCGCCCGCTACGCGATAACGGTCGCGTCGCCCGCAAGCGCGCCGGCAATCGCACCCGCTTTTACGCCGCAGATGTACGCGCGTTTCGCGCCACCCGTCACGGCATCGATCGCGGCGAGCATTTTCGGTTTCATGCCGCTCGCGCACGCTTCTGAACCGGCGAACTGCAGCGCATCGGTCAGCGTCAACCGGTCTATTGCGGTGCGCGGATCCGATGGGTCGCGAAGAACGCGTTCGACGTTGGTTAATGCGATAAACGCTTCGGCTTTCACCGCGGCGGCAATCGCGCCGGCAACGGTGTCCGCGTTGACGTTGTATGCGTGGTGCGCGCGTTCGTCGATGGCGATCGGTGAAACGACCGGAACGTACGCTGCTTTAAGCAGCGCGTTGAGCGGCGCCGGATCGACGGCAACGATCTCGCCGACGTAGCCGAGATCGCCGCCCGACGGCGTACGAGCAGCGCGCGCGCGAATCATCGCGCCGTCCTGTCCGCTGATGCCGACCGCGTTGATCCCATGTTGCAAACAGAGCCGGACGAGCCGTTTGTTCGCGCTGGCGCAAAGTACCGACTCAACGACGCCGAGGGCGTCTTCATCGGTAACCCGCAGCCCGTCGATCCGGCGCGTCACCAGACCCTGGCGGCGCAGCGCTTGGTCGATCTCCGGACCGCCGCCGTGCACGAGGATGACGGCGTGCCCGGCGGCGCGGAGACCGGCGATTTCTGAGAGCAACGCCGCGTCGGCAGTCCCGTCCATGGCGTTACCGCCGTATTTTACGACGACGGTCATGCAGGCAGCCGGCGAAGGCTTGCAATTTTATGCAGCATATGCATAAATATACAGCATATGTACGCGGTTGCGCCAGCCCCGGCGGCCACTTTATGGGGCCGCCATTTGCTCGCCGTCGACGATCTCAGCGCAGGGGAGGTCGCGACACTTCTGCGTTTGGCGGATTACCTCAAGCGGCGCCGTGCCGGTGAGCAGGCACGTGTGCTCCGCGGTAAAACGCTCGCGATGTTCTTCGAAAAGCCGAGCCTTCGTACGCGCGTTTCATTCGAAGTTGCAATGACGCAGCTCGGGGGCGCGGTGCTGTTCGCGAAAGGCGACGAGTTTTCGATTGGCACGCGCGAAACGCCCGAAGACGCGGCACGCGTGCTTTCGCGTTACGCCGACGCGATTGCGATCCGCACGCACGCGCACGAACCGCTGCAGCGTTTTGCGGCGGCATCCAGCGTGCCGGTAATCAACGGGCTCTCGGCGCACGCGCATCCATGTCAAGCGCTCGCGGATCTGCTCACGCTCAAGGAGCGCTTCGGTGCGATTCAAGGCCTGCGCATAGCGTTTCTCGGGGATGCGAAAAACAACGTTGCCGCATCGCTCGCGCAGGCGGCCGTGCTCTGCGGCGCGCACGTGCAGTTCGGCTGTCCGCCGTCCCACCGCCCGTCGGAAACGTTCCTCGCGCAACTCAAAGAACTCGGCAAAGCGCAGGGCGGAAGCGCACGCGCGTTTGCGAATCCCGTGCGCGCCGTGCGCGGCGTCGACGCCGTGTACACGGACGTATGGACGTCGATGGGTGAGGAAGCCGCAACGGAGCGCAATCGCGCGGTGCTCGCGCCGTACCGCGTGACAAAGGACCTTTTTGCACACGCCGCGCGGCATGCGGTGTTCATGCACTGTCTTCCGGCCCATCGCGGTGAAGAAGTCGCCGCGGGCGTCATCGACGGCCCGAGAAGCGTCGTGTTCGATCAGGCCGAAAACCGCATGCACGCGCAAAAGGCCGTTCTCGCCGCGCTCCTCACCGACCTAAAAGGATTCCCAGTATGACGCATTTGCAAGAAAGGAATCGCTGCGTCGTAACGCAGCGATTCCATACCGCCTACGCAACCCAACCGGGGGCCCCGCTTCGCGGGGGGCGCGGAGGCTCGGCCGGAGCGCCGTTTCAAATATCACAGATTCCGGGGCGGAATGTCGACGGCTCGTCATCGGTGATCGGATTAAGAGGGACCACAGTATGATGTATTTGCAAGCAAAGAATCGCTGCGTCGTAACGCAGCGATTCTACACCGCCTACGCACCTCAACGGGGGCCCCGCTTCGCGGGGGGCGCGGAGGCTCGGCCGGAGCGCCTTTTCAAATGAAAGAGCGCAGGCAGCGGGCGATACTCACGCTCGTGTCTACTAGACCCGTGCGATCGCAAGAAGAACTTGCGGAGCTGCTCGACGCGCAAGGCTTTGAAACGACGCAAGCGACGATCTCGCGCGACGTCAAGGAGCTCGGGCTGGTGAAGGTGCCTATCAAAGACGGCGCGGCGCATCAGTTCAAGTACGTGCTTCCCTCCGCGGAAGTATCGTTCAGCAGCCGCCTGCACCGGCTCGTATCCGAACTCGTCGGCGAAATACGAAGCAGCGTGAATCTGATCGTGCTGCGAACGCCGCCCGGAAGCGCGATGATGGTTGCTGCCGCGATCGACGAGGCGCAGTGGCCCGAGATTATCGGCACCATTGGGGGCGACGACACCATTCTCGTCATCGTGAGCGATCCGAAGAACACGGCCATGATCGCGCAGCGCTTTACCGATTTGAAAGAAAGCTCGTGAAGAAGAACACCATCGTCCTTGCGTACTCCGGCGGACTCGACACCTCGGTGCTGCTCAAACGCTTCATCATTGAAGGCTTGGACGTTATCGCGCTGACCGCCGATTTGGGAGAAAGCGACGCGGTTTCGGGCGGGGGCGCGGCCCAAGCGCTGCAAGCGGTAAAAGAAAAGGCGCTGGCGCTCGGCGCGCGCGATGCCGTGCTCGTCGATGCAAAGCAGCGTTTCATCGACGAGTTCGCGTACAAAGCGCTTGCGGCCAACGCGCTGTATCAAG
>JBKPMZ010000290.1:0-3759 GCA_046732415.1 Vulcanimicrobiota bacterium | reverse complement strand
CGCCGGAACCGCGCTAATGTGGGGGAAACGGAACGTGCCTGATGGGGACGCTACGACATTTTTGGCCCTGCCATGGATGGCAGATTCCAAGCTTGCTTTGCCAAAAATGCGGAGCGAACAGGAAATCAACAGGAGGTTGATTTCCGAGTGGTCCACAGCAGGCATGTTCCGGTTCCTACGCATTAGCCAGTTCTGCCGCCACGGTTTCGACGGTGTACGCTTCCACCACGTCGCCGACTTTGAGGTCCTGGTACTTGGCGACCTGAATACCGCATTCATAGCCTTCGGCCACTTCGCGCACGTCGTCTTTGAAACGCCGCAGCGATTCGATCTCGCCGTCGAAGATGACCGCTTGATCGCGCAGAACGCGCACCTTATTGTTGCGGTTGATCTTGCCGTCCTTGACGTAGCAGCCGGCGATGGAACCGACCTTGCTGACCTTGAAGATCTCGCGCACTTCGGCATGGCCGAGCGTAACCTCGCGCTCGACCGGCGCGAGCATGCCGCGCATCGCTTTCTTCAGATCGTCTTCCACTTCGTAGATGACCTGGTAGAAGCGCAGATCGACGCCTTCGTTCTCCGCCAAGCGTTTGACCGTTTCGTCGGGGCGGATGTTGAAGCCGATGAGCACCGCGTTCGACGCGCTCGCGAGATTGACGTCGTTCGGCGTAATCGCGCCCACGCCGCCGTGGATGACGCGGATATCGACTTCTTCGGTCGAGAGTTGCTCCATGCGTGCACGAAGCGCTTCCACCGAGCCTTGTCCGTCGGCCTTGACGATGATGTTGAGCGTCTTTTTGCCTTCGGCCGGCATCGACATGAACGTTTCCAGCGATACGCGCGCTCCACCGCTCGCAGCGATGCGAACGTCGCGACGGCGCGTCTTGCGCTTTTCGGCGGTTTCACGTGCAACGCGTTCGTCGGATACGACCATCAGCGTGTCACCGGCGGACGGCACGTCTTGCAAGCCCATGATCTCGACGGGGATCGACGGACCGGCTTTCTTGACTTGTTTGCCCTTGTCGTCGACCAGCGCACGGACTTTACCGTACGTGCCGCCGACAACGGCCACGTCGCCGACGCGCAGCGTGCCGTTTTGAATCAGCACTGTTGCGACGGCACCGCGTCCGCGGTCGAGCGCGGATTCGATGACGACGCCCGTCGCACGGCGGTTCTTGTTCGCTTTGAGATCGCGGATGTCGGCTTCCAGGAGCACCGTTTCGAGCAACTTGTCGATGCCGGTTCCGGTCTTTGCGGAAACCGGCACCATTTCGATGTTGCCGCCCCAATCGACCGATTGCAGACCTTCTTCGGCCAGCTGCTGTTTGACGCGCTCGGGCTGCGCTTCCGGTTTGTCGATCTTGTTCATCGCGACGACGATGGGAACGCCCGCAGCCTTGACGTGCGCGATCGCTTCCTTCGTTTGGGGCATGACCCCGTCGTCGGCGGCGACCACGAGAATCGCCACGTCCGTCGCTTTCGCACCGCGTGCACGCATCGCGGTGAACGCTTCGTGACCCGGCGTGTCGATGAACGTGATCTTGCGATCGTTTTGCTCGACGGTGTACGCACCGATGCGCTGCGTGATGCCGCCGGCTTCGCCTGCGGCAACGTTCGCGCTGCGGATCTTGTCGAGCAGCGAGGTCTTACCGTGGTCGACGTGACCGAGCACCGTGACGACCGGCGGACGCGGCGTCATCATCTCGGGTTTGTCTTCTTCTTGCTCGACGGTAACTTCTTCGCCCGCTTCTTTGACGACCGCGTTGAAGCCGAACTTCTTGGCGACCGAAATCGCCACGTCGCTCGGAATGTTCTGATTGATCGTCGCCATCGTGCCCATCTTGATGAGCTCTTTGATAACGTCTTTCGCGGGCACGATCATCGACGTTGCAAGTTCCTGCACCGTGAGAAGATCGGGAATCTCGATCGTTTCGAGTTTCGCCGGGGGCGGCGGCGGAGCAGCTTCGACGCGCTTCTTGCGATTGCGCTCTTTTTCGAGCAGCAGCTCCTTCTCGCGATCTTTTTTGTTGATCTTTTCGTCGCGATCGCGGCCGTGCGCACCGGGACGTCCGCCGCCGGCACCGGAGCTCGGCGCTGGTGCGTCAGTGGCCGTCGGCGGCAAACCGCCCGGACGCGGCGTGAAAGGACGATTACCCGGAGGCGTGAGCGGCCGGAACGGGCCGTTGCCTTGCGGGCGGCGCTGGGGCGCGGGCGAAATGAGGCGACCCGGCTGCGGGACGCGGGGCTGCGCGCCGGACTGGCCGTCCTGACGGACCGGCGGCTGCCCTGAGGCTTGGCCGGGACGCGGCGCAACGCCGGGACGTCCGGGCAGGCCGGTTTGCGGCCCTGGAGATGCCGACGCGGACGTCGTCGGCGGCGGAGCCTGACGGCGCTGCGGAAGCGGCTGCCCGGTCGGAACCGGACGAAGACGTGGAATCGGCGCCTGGGGCGCGGCAGGCGTCGCGGGGCGCGCTACGGCAGCGGGACGCTCGGCCGGCGGCGTAGCGACGGGTTTTGCGGCAGCGGGCTTTGCCGCTGCAGGCTTGGACACAGCCGGCGGTTGAGGTTGCGCAGGCACAGCCTCCGCGGGGGGCGCTGCTGACTCGGCTTTCGCCGGAGCGGCGGGTTTGGACGCAACGGCGCGCCGCGATGTGGCGGCGACAGGCTTGAGCGTTGGGATCGGCTCGGCCGGTGCGGCCGGAGGTTCGGGTTTCGGCGCCTTCGTTGCGGCCGGTTTTGCCGGCGGAGGCGCGGGCGCGGCTTCCGGTTTGGCCTTGCTCGGGGCAGCAGGCTTGAGCAGCACGCTGCGTACGAGGTCGGCAATGTGGTCGGGGACGACGCTGAGCTGGTTCTTCGCCTCGAAGATACCGCCCAAACGTTCGTTGAAGAGCGTGATCAGCTCTTTCGAAGTGAGCCCCACCTCTTTTGCAAGTTCAAAGATCCGAACTTTTCCGGTAGCCAAAATCTGCCTTTCACGTTGCAGGCGCAAAGCTTCCCGGTAAGGGGCCGCCTGCACGTACCCTCACCTTATAAGCGCGCTCCTTCCTCAGCGTGGTCGCCACGCCGCAGGTCGTTACGCATTGGTGTTGTTCAGCATGTAACTGTCACAATATCAAACCGTTAGCCTAGTTCTAACCCATATTCGTCGGCCGAAGCTGCAAGCCCCGGAAACTTTTTGTTTTTTTCCACGCGCTTGGCGCATTCCGCCGAGCACAAGTATACGCCGCGGCCCGGTTGCCGCAGCCGCCCCCTATCCGGGTGCCACGCGCGCGGCCCGGTTCGTACGAACCGGCGCATCTGGGTCTGCGGTTTACGCTCGCGGCAGCCCGCGCATTGGCGGATTGGAACCCTCGCACCGTACTCTGGCACAAGGGCCCTTGCATTCCGCACCGCACGCCCAGACCCTGGAGGCGCGAAAGGTAAGATAGCGGACACCGTGAACGCCCGCGAGCAAGGGTGCTTTCGCTTGCAACGCCCCGCGGCGGCCATCGACCGTCTCGAATTCCCGACGCGAAATATGTCCAACTACCGCGCTTGGGTGACGATCCAAAACGACATCAAGACGCGAAATCTGGATTCGGGCTGGGTCGAACCCGGCAAATGGCGCAGATGGTGGTCGGGACACTATCTCACGGGCAGCTATTATTTCGTGCGCTTCGAGTTCGTGGACGATCACGACCGCGTTCTGTGCGACACCAAAGCCCGCGTATTTGCCGAATATACCGACTCCGGACATGTGCCCGATGCGCAGGGCTACTA
>JBKPMZ010000289.1:0-2174 GCA_046732415.1 Vulcanimicrobiota bacterium | reverse complement strand
GATCATAGCCAGCCAGAATGCGCTGAAGGGCCGCGCGAGGCTCAGAGGACGCTGCGAGCAAAATCTTGGCCATTAAAGACCTCCGAAGCGAAGCCGTCTTGGCTGAACTGGAATCTTCGGCTCATTCGAGCATCATACACGCCCGCGCATGAAAAAGCCCCGCAGGGCGGGGCGAAAAGCATTTGCGGCTAGGTTGCTGTTTGGATAGTATTTCGCCATTCGGGACGATCTCCGCTGGATAGAGCAGAACAGCACGATTTTACGCCAAATCAGAGACTAGCCCCATGCGACGACCGCAGTTCAGCGTCCGAACCCTGCTCTGGCTGACGCTGGTCGTGGCGGCGTTCTTGGGCGGGATCGCCTATGGCAAGAAGCTCGCGCGCCAGCAGTACGCCGAAGGCTGGATGGAGTTGGAGGAGAAGGCCGCGGAGCTAGGATTCGACCCATATACGGGAGCGCGTCTTACTGATCCGCCTTAGCGCACGTCCCTTGTTCGTGATGTATTTAGCCGCCGGGCGCACCACAATAGCCCACTACCAGCAGGCAAATCCCCCTCGCGGCCAGACGGGGCGGCGCGGTAAGATAGGAGGCTTGCCCTTCGCACGGTTTTGGCATGGGCCGAGGTGACCATGGATGGTTGGGATGTGGCGTTGTTGGTCGGGGTCAGTTACCTGGCGGTAATGATCCTGGTGCGCTTGATGCTTGCGCAGCGTAATCGGCTCTTGGCCGAATTCCGCCGGCAAATCGAGACGGCGCAGGCGCGCAAGAAAGAAGCAAAAGAAAAAGAGGCCAAGGCCCAGGCGGCTCGCAAAGGCGCCGCCTGAGATAAGCGGCGATACTTGTCCGCTTAGGCCGGGGCCCCGTTTGGTTGATTCATGGATCGCAAGCTGTATATCGAAACCGTCGGCTGCCAGATGAACATGCTCGATAGCGAGCTGGTCGTCGCCAGCCTGCGCCGCCAGGGCTATCGTCTGGTCGACACGCCCCAACAGGCCGACACGATTCTGTTCAATACCTGCAGCGTGCGGCAGCACGCCGAGGACAAAATCTATAGCGCCCTGGGGCGCCTGAAAAACGCGAAGCAGCGACATCCCGACAAAATCATCGGCGTGCTGGGTTGCATGGCCCAGAAAGACCAGAAGTTAATCTTCGAACGCGCCCCCTACGTCGATCTGGTCGTGGGCCCCGGGCAGTTGCACCAGATTCCCAAGCTGCTGGAAGAAATTGCCGCAGGCTCCGGCCAGCGGATGGAGGTCAGCCTCGATCGCTCCGCCGGCAGTCGCACGGAAATCGAACAGAGCTTTGAAAGCTACGATCCATTGCGCGACGAAGAGATGCGGCCGAGCCCCTACCAGGCGTTCGTGCGGATCATGATCGGTTGCGACAAGTTCTGCACTTACTGCATTGTCCCTTCAGTCCGCGGTCCTGAACAGAGCCGACCCGCCGCGCAGGTCGAAGCCGAGGTCCGCAAGCTGGCCGACGAGGGCTGCCGCGAGATCACGCTCTTGGGGCAGACGGTCAACAGCTACCGCCACGCGGCCGATGGCCGCACGACGCGGCTTTCCGATCTGATCGGCCGGCTGCATGAAATCGAAGGGATCGATCGCATCAAGTTCGTCACGAATTATCCTAAGGATATGACCGACGATCTGCTGCAAGCCGTCCGCGATCTGCCCAAGTGTTCGCACTACCTGCACGTGCCGTGTCAAAGCGGCTCCAACGAGGTGTTGCGGCGGATGAAGCGCGGCTACACGGTCGAAGATTATCGCGAGATGCTGGCGCGGATCCGCGAGACGATCCCCGATGCAGCCGTCACCAGCGATTGGATCGTGGGTTTTTGCGGCGAGACCGACGCCGATTTCGAGGCCACGGCCGAGTTGGTGCGCGAAGGCCGCTTCAAGAACAGCTTCATCTTCAAATACAGCGCACGCCCTGGAACGAAGGCCGACGAACGGTTTCCTGACGACGTGCCCGAAGAGGTGAAGCGCGAGCGAAACAACGAACTGCTGGCGATTCAAAATGTGATCAGTGAAGAAGACAACCAGGCATTCCTGGGCCGCACCACGACCGTGCTGGTCGAAGGGCCGAGCAAGTCCAGCCGCAAGCAGGCCGCCGAAGGGGACGTGCTGCAATTGACCGGGCGCACGAACTGCGACCGGATTGTCGTGTTCGAG
>JBKPMZ010000288.1:0-14486 GCA_046732415.1 Vulcanimicrobiota bacterium | reverse complement strand
GTGCTGGAGCGCCGCTACATCGTCGGCGGCGCGTGCGTGACCGAAGAGCGCACGTTTCCCGGCTTCAAAGTTTCGACGGCCGCGTACGTCAACAGTTTGTTCCGCCCGGAGATCATCCGCGATTTGCGGCTGCGAGACTACGGCTTCGAACTCATCGAGCGCAATCCGGCGTCGTTCTCACCGTTCCTGGACGGACGGTATCTCATGCTCGGCGGCTCGCACGAGCAGAACGCGAGCGAGATTTCCAAATTCAGCAAGAACGACGCGCAGAATTACGCCAAGTACGAGGAGATGCTGCTGCGCGTTGCGTCGGTTATCGAACCAACGCTCGTGCAAACGCCGCCCAACGTGCTCAAGCCAGGTATCGGCGACTTTTTGCAACTCGCCTCGCTTGGAAAGAGCGCGCACAAACTCGGCAGCGGCATGTCGGAAGCGCTCGAAGTACTGACCGGTGCGGCGCGGCCGATTCTCGATCGCTGGTTTGAATCGGAGGAGTTGAAAGCAACGCTCGCCACCGACGCAATCATCGGCGCGTTCGCCGCACCGTCAATGCCCGGAACGGCGTACGTCCTCTTCCATCACGTGATGGGCGAAACGAACGGCAAACGCGGCGTGTGGGCGTACGTCAAAGGCGGAATGGGCGGCCTCACGCAGGCGCTTGCGAAAGCGGCAACGGATCTCGGTGTCGAGATTCGCACGGAAGTCGAAGTTGCGAGGATTCTCACGAAGAACGGCGCCGTTACCGGCGTGGCGCTGGCGAGCGGCGATGAGTACCACGCAAAAATGGTGGCCAGTAATGCGGACGCAAACGTGACGTTCAACAAACTGCTCGACGCCGCCGACGTGCCCGCGCCGTTTCACGAAGCGATTAACCGCATCAGTTACGACAGCGCTTCCGCGAAGATCAACGTCGCGCTGGAGCGGCTGCCCAGTTTTAGTGCGCTGCCCGGCCACGAGGCCGGACCGCAGCATCGCGGAACCGTGCATCTGTGTCCGGACCAGGACTTCATCGAGCGCGCATACGACGATGCGAAATACGGCCTGCCCTCGCGCGAACCGGTCGTGGAGTGCACGATGCCCTCGTCGGTCGATCCCACGGTTGCACCGGCGGGCAAGCATCTCATGTCGATGTTCGTGCAATACGCGCCGTACAGCATCAAGAACGGCGAATGGAATCAAGCCGCCAAGGACGAGTTTGCCGATCGCTGCTTCGACATCGTCGAGCGCTACGCGCCCGGCTTCAAGGACTCGGTGATCGACCGGCAGATTCTCACGCCGCGCGATCTGGAAGCGACGTTCAATCTCACGGGCGGCAACATTTTCCAAGGCGCCATGAATTTGGACAAACTGTTCATGTTCCGGCCCGTTCCGGGGTATGCGGGATACAAGATGCCGGTCAAAGGCTTGTTTCTGTGCGGTTCCGCGGCGCATCCGGGCGGCGGCGTAATGGGCGCGCCCGGCATGAACTGCGCCCGCGAAATGCTGAAAGGGTAGGCCGTGAGCTCCAGATCGTCATTCATCCCGCCGGAAATTCAGCAGTACATCGACGCGACGACGCTGCGCGATCTTCCCGTCCTGCGCGATCTGCGCGAAGAAACCGCAAAGCATCCGCGCGCGGGTATGCAGACCGGCGCGGATCAGGTGCAGTTCCTGCAACTGCTCGTGCGGCTCATCGGTGCGCGGCGCTGCATCGAGGTCGGCGTGTTCACCGGATACAGCTCGCTCGGTGTCGCGCTCGCACTTCCGGATGACGGCCGCATCGTTGCGTGCGACGTGAGCGAAGAGTATACGGCCATCGCTCAGCGGTATTGGGAGCGTGCTGGCGTCGCGGGAAAGATCGACCTGTATCTCGCTCCGGCAACGCAAACGCTCGACGAACTCATCGCCGCCGGTGAAGAAGGGCGCTTCGACTTTGCATACATCGACGCCGATAAAACCGGCTACGATGCGTACTACGAGCGCTGTTTGAAACTCTTGCGCCCAAACGGCCTGGTGACGATCGACAACGTGCTGTGGAGCGGGGACGTGGTCGACGAGAACACGACGGACGAAGATACGCTGGCGCTGCGTACCCTGAACGAGAAGATCGGCCGCGATCAGCGCGTCGACGCCAGCCTGCTGCCGATCGGCGATGGGCTGATGGTCGTACGCAAAAAGTAGCGTGAAGGTCGTCAGCCTCAATTGCAATGGAATCCGTTCGGCTGCGCGCAAGGGCTTCTACGCGTGGATGCAGGCGCAGGACGCTGACTTCGTGTGCCTGCAAGAAACCAAGGCGCAGGAGCACCAGTTGCCGCTCGAAGCTGCGGCCGTCTCGCACTATACCGGCGTGTTTCTCGACGCCGAAAAGAAAGGGTACAGCGGTGTCGCGGTATACGCGAAAAAGGAGCCGGAGCAGGTCGTTCGCGGTCTGGGCTGGCCCGAGTACGACCGCGAGGCACGCTGGGTACAACTGGATTACGCCGCTGTGAGCATCGTGTCGTTTTACATGCCGTCCGGTGCGATGGGACCGGTTCGCCAAGTGGTGAAGGAGGCGTTCATGGAGCGCTTCTACGGCGAACTGCGGCGTCTGCGCGAAAGCGGGCGCACGTACCTCATCGCGGGCGACTTTAACATCGCGCATAAAGAGGTCGACGTCTACAACCCGGTGCGCTGCAGCCATATCTCCGGCTTTTTTCCGCACGAACGGGCATGGATGGAAGGCGTGCTTTCCGAGGTCGGGTGGGTCGACGCGTTCCGCGTCGTTAATGAGCAACCCATGCAGTTCAGTTGGTGGTCGAACTTTCAAAACGCGTTCGAACGCAACAACGGCTGGCGTATCGACTATCACCTGGTCACGCCAGACCTCCGTTCGCGCGTTCGCAACGCGTCGATCTATCGCGAGCAGCGGTTCTCGGATCACGCGCCCGTAATCATCGAGTACGACATGGCGGTGTAGCAACGATGCGTAGAAGAACGTTTCTTTCAATGACGGCCGCCGCATTCGGGAGCATTCCGCTAGCCGCACGTGCCGGCGCGCCGAGCACGGCCGCTGCACAACTCGCGCAGATCGAGCGCAGCACCGGCGGACGCTTGGGCGTCTTTGCCATCGACACGGCCAGTACGAAACAAGTTTTGTACCGTCAGAACGAACGCTTCCCCATGTGCAGCACCTTCAAATTTTTACTGGTCGCCGGCGTGCTTGCGCGCGTCGACCGCGGTCAGGAAGAACTGAAGCGGCGTATCTGGTACGGTAAAAGCGACGTTCTGGAATATGCGCCCGAGACGAGATTGCATGTGCGCGACGGCATGACGGTTCGCGATCTCTGCGAAGCGGCGATCGAACTGAGCGACAACACTGCCGCGAATCTCTTGCTCAAGTCCGTGGGCGGGCCGCGTGCGGTCACCGCATACGCGCGGTCGCTCGGCGATCAGGTTACGCGGCTCGATCGCGCCGAGCCGTCGCTCAATACCGCGATTCCGGGCGATCCGCGCGATACGACCACGCCTGCGGCCATGGCTGGCGACATGACGCGCGTACTCGTGGGCCATGGCGCGCTTTCTGCCGTTTCGCGCGGCGCGCTGCAGTCGTGGCTGTCGGAATGCAAGACGGGCACGGCGCTCCTTCGCGCAGGTCTGCCCTCATCGTGGCAGGTAGGGGACAAAACGGGTTTGGGCGGACCGCACAACACGTTCGGCGACAGCAATACACGCAACGACATCGCAATCGCATGGCCGCCGGGAGGGTCGCCGATCATCGTCACTGCCTACCTCACCGGAGCAAAGGCGAAAGCCGCCGATCGCGACGCGGCGATTGCGTCGGTCGGGCGTATCGTCGGCGAGGCGCTGCGTTCATGAACGTCGTCTGCGTTGGCGGGGGACCGGCGGGGCTGTATTTCGCCCTGTTGATGAAGAAGGCGAATCCGCAGCACCGCGTCCGGGTCATCGAGCGCAACCGCCCCTACGACACCTTCGGCTGGGGCGTCGTTTTTTCGGATGCGACGCTCGAAAATCTGCGCGCCGCCGATGCGCAAACGCACGACGAGATCGTCGACAGTTTCGCGCACTGGGACGACATCGAAATTCATTTCAAAGGCCACGTGATGCGCTCGGGCGGGCACGGATTTTCCGGCATCGCGCGCAAGCGGCTGCTCAATATCTTGCAGCGGCGCGCAGAAGAAGTCGGCGTCGAACTGCAATTCGAAACCGAAGCCGGCGATCTGAACGCGTATCGCGACGCCGATCTCATCGTCGCCTCCGACGGGGTCAACAGCCGTATCCGCGGCGCATACGCCGAGCACTTCAAACCGGACCTCGATACGCGCAAATGCCGCTTCGTGTGGCTCGGCACCACGCTTCCGCTCGATGCGTTCACGTTTATCTTCGAAAAAACGCAGCACGGCTGGTTCACCGTGCACGCGTACCGCTTCGATGAAGACACGAGCACGTGGATCGTGGAATGCCGCGAGGAAACGTGGCTCGCGCACGGTCTAGACCATGCAGGTACGCAAGAAACCATCGAGTTCTGCCAGGACCTGTTCGCGCCGTATCTGCGCGGCCATGCGCTCATGGCGAATTCCGCGCATCTGCGCGGAAAAGACTGGATCAACTTTACGCGCGTGAGCAATGCGAATTGGACGTACGGGAATATCGTGCTGCTGGGCGATGCCGCACACTCGGCGCACTTTTCGGTTGGTTCGGGCACGAAACTCGCGATGGAAGACGCCATTGCGCTGCAGCGTGCATTGTGCGAAGAACCGTCCGCACAGGGAGCGCTTGCCCGCTACGAGAGCGAACGCCGCGTCGAAGTGCTGCGCCTGCAAAACGCGGCGCGCAACAGCACGGAATGGTTCGAAAACGTGGCGCGTTACGCCGAACTCCCGCCCGAGCAGTTCGCCTACAGCCTGCTCACGCGCAGCCAGCGAATCAGTCACGAAAATCTGCGCCTGCGCGATAAAACATACGTCGAGCGAATCGAACGTTGGCTCGCGCGGGGAAGCGAACCAGTCCCGCCGATGTTCACGCCGTTTCGTTTGCGCAGCCTCGAATTGCGCAACCGCGTTGTTGTCTCGCCCATGGACATGTACAGCGCGGTCGACGGTATGCCCAACGATTTTCACGTGGTGCACCTTGGCGGGCGCGCGATGGGCGGCGCGGGGCTCGTCTACACCGAGATGACGTGCGTGAGCCCCGAAGGCCGTATCACACCGGGCTGTACCGGCATGTACAAACCGGAACATGTCGCAGGCTGGAAACGCGTCGTCGATTTCGTGCACGAGTGGACGCAAACAAAAATGTGTTTGCAGCTCGGACACAGCGGACCAAAGGGTTCCACGAAGCTCATGTGGGAGGGCATGGACGAGCCGCTGCCCGACGGCAACTGGCCCGTTATCGGACCGTCGCCCGTTCCGTATGGTCCGCAGAATCAAACGCCTGCTGAAATGACGCACGCCGACATGGAGCGCGTTCGCGAGGAATTCGTCCGCGCAACGAACATGGGTTTAGAGGCCGGTTTCGACATGCTCGAATTACACTGCGCGCACGGCTATCTGCTTTCGAGTTTCATCACACCGCTGCAGAACAAACGCACCGACGAGTATGGCGGCTCGCTCGAAAACCGTTTGCGCTACCCGCTGGAGATCTTTCGTGCGATGCGCTCGGCTTGGCCGGAAGATCGTCCGATGTCGGTGCGCATCTCCGCGACGGATTGGGTCGACGGCGGCATCACGGCGGACGACGCAGTCGAGATTGCGCGCGCATTCAAGGCAGCGGGCGCCGATCTCATCGACGTTTCCACCGGTCAAACGTCACGCGAAGCAAAGCCGGTCTACGGACGCATGTTTCAGACGCCGTATGCGGACCGCATTCGCAACGAGGTTGGAATCGCGACTATGGCAGTCGGCAACATCTACGAGCCCGATCACGTGAACAGCATCATCGCCGCCGGGCGCGCGGACCTCTGCGCGCTGGGTCGCCCGCATTTGGCCGACCCGTATTGGACGCTGCACGCCGCAGCGCAACTCGGCTACACCGGCATGGAATGGCCGGTCCAGTATTTGCCGGGCAAATCGCAGCTCGAACGGAATCTCGCCCGCGCGGCCGAAGTGGCGCCGCACATATGAATCCCCAGGCCGAAGCCGCACGAGATCCTAAGACCTCCTGGCTTATTATCGCAGCGGCATTTTCCGTCGGATACGCGGGCGGCGCGTTCGCGCAATGGCTTCTGCATATTCCGCGCGCTCCAAATTTGGCGATGGACTTTCTGCGTCCGCTCGCCGCCCTATTGGTGATGCTTGGCGTATTTTACGGCGTCTCGCGCGTGCTGCTTCGCCGCAGTCCACCAGCGTATGTGGCCGAACCGGTGCAATGGCTGCTAATCGGCTTCTGCGTCAAGGCATTCGGATAAGCGATGATTGAAGGCAAGCATGCCGTCGTAACGGGCGGAGGAAAAGGCATTGGCTTGGCGGTTGCGCGCGCTCTCCAAGATCGGGGCGCAAACGTCAGCATCGTCAGCCGCTCCGTGCCCGACACGGGCGACGGCTTTTTTTGCGCGAGCGCCGACGTTTCCGACGAGATATCCGCAATGCGCGCATTCGAACGATGCCGCGAGCGCAACGGAAACATCGCGATACTTGTGAACAATGCCGGTATCGCGGAAAGCGCGCCGTTCAAACGGACCGATCGTGCAATGTGGGATCGGATCATCGGCACGAATCTCACCGGCACGTATCTCTGTTCGCGTTTGGTGATCGATGAAATGCTTGCCGCCCGTTGGGGCCGCATCGTAAACGTAGCCAGCGTTGCGGGCTTGTTCGGCGCACCGTACATTAGTGCGTATGCCGCGAGCAAACATGGTGTCATCGGGTTGACGCGCTCGCTCGCCGTTGAATTGGACGGCAGCGGGGTCACGGTGAACGCAATCTGTCCCGGCTATACGGAAGGCGAGATGATGGACCGCGCGATCGAGAAGATTCTGCGCACCACCTCGCTCACGCCGGAACAGGTGCGCACGCAACTCGCGCAGGCCAACCCCGGCGGGCGGTGGGTTACACCGGATGAGATTGCGAGCACCGCGCTTGCTCTGTGTGAATGTGACGAGAGCGGCCAGGAGGTGATCCTTCCGCGGCCGTAGGGCCCGCGCATTATCGCTGCCGGTTATGTAGCGGCGAACGTGGGTACGTAGCGCCCGGGAGACGCTGGTTGGCCACAACATTGGAAAACCGCGATCAAGAGCGGCTTGCCCTGCTCGTGCGCGCGGGAGAGATCTTTCACCAATCGCTCGACGTAACTGCGACGCTCAACAACGTTGCGCGGTTGGCCGTTGAGGCGTTTTCCGACATTTGCCTCTTCGATCTCATCGACGAACGATCCGATCGCCTTTTCGTCACCGCGTCCGCGCATCGCGATCCGGTCAAAGAACAAGCGCTTTCCACGGTTGCGTCCATTCTCTACGTCGAGGAATTCGGCGTCCACCCCGTCGTGCAGGTTACGCGCACCGGCCAGCCGTTTTTCCTGCCCCACATCGACGACGACGTCATCGCGCGCCATGCCGCCTCGCGTCAGCACGAGCAGTACATGCGGCGCTTCGCCTACCGTTCGAAGATCGTCGTTCCGGTGACGGCGCAAAATAAACTCTTTGGCGCGCTCACGTTCGTTCGAACCGGCGAGAGCACCGAATTCGATGAAAGCGACTTACTGTTTGCCGTCGAGCTCGGCCGCCGAGCCGGGCAAGCCGTTGCGAACGCGAAGCAATTTCACCGCGAGCAGTATGTCGCGGAAACACTGCAGCGCTCGTTTCTGCCGTCGGTCTTCCCGTCGCGTGCCGGCCTGGAATTGAGCGCGCACTACCGTCCGGGCTCCACTGAAGCGGACGTGGGCGGCGACTGGTACGATGCGTTCGAAAACGAAAGCGGCGACGTCGTTCTGACAATAGGAGATGTGACCGGAAAGGGCGTTGAAGCTGCACGCCTGATGGTGCTCATGCGTCAGGCGATTCGCGTCGCGGCGCTAAGCACGAGCGAGCCGAAAGCTATTGCCGATACGTGCAACCGTTTGTTGCTCGTCGAAGGCGCTGAGCGGCTCGCGAGCGCTTTTATCGGCGTGCTGGAACCACACACGCGCCGCCTGAAGTACGTTTCCGCGGGGCATGCGCCGCCGCTGCTGCGCCTATGCAACCGGGAGGTGCTGCGCCTCTCGCAACCGTCGCCGCCGCTCGGCGCCTTTCGCGACGCATATTTCGAAACTCACACCGTTACGTGCCCCGCAAACAGCATGCTCGTTCTGTACACGGACGGGCTCATTGAAATTTCGCGGGACGTCATCGAAGGCGACCGCATGTTGGAGCGCGTCGTTGCTTCGCAAGCCGTCATGCACGCTGCGAACGCAGCGCAGTTTATCGAACGTGCCATCGCGCACGAGGCACCGCGCGACGACATCGCGATACTCGTCGCCAATTTCGGCGCAGCCGAGATACGCTGGCAATTTGAAGCCGCGGACGCGCGCGCCGCGTACGTGATGCGCGACGAATTTTTTCGCAATCTCGAACACTTGTGCATGATGGATGAAGAGCAGTATTCGATGTGCGGCCTGATCTTCGCCGAACTCGTCGGCAACGCGGTACGTCACGCGCCCGGACCGCTCAGCGTTTCGCTCGAACCGCGCGGCGAAGACGTTATGCTGCACGTGATCGACCGGGGCCCGGGGTTCGACTACCGCCCCGCCCTGCCGCAAAGCGTCTGGGCGGAATCGGGACGCGGCCTGTTCTTGGTTGCGAGCGTTGCGCCCAACGTGGAAGTGGAACGGCTGCCCGGCCTGGGCAGCCACGTTATCGTGACGCTTCCGGTAACGCGCAAGCAGGCGCGCGCCGCCTAAGCTGGATCGATGTAACGCGGACCGGGGCCGTCCTCGCCTGCGACATCCATAGGATTGCGCAACGGACAGCTGCGCAGTGACAAGCAGCCGCAGCCGATGCACTCACCGAGTTGGTCGCGCAGCGCCGTCAACCGTTCGATTCGCGCCTCGAGATCGTGCTTCCACCGTTTGGAAAGACGCGACCAGTCCCGCGCGGTCACCGTTCGGTTGACCGGCAACGTCGAAAGCGCGTCGCGAATCTCCGCGAGTGAAATCCCGGCACGCTGCGCGACGCGAATGATCGCCACCCTCCGCAATTCCGATCGCGCGAAACGCCGCTGATTGCCCGCATTGCGCTCGCTGTGAATGAGCCCTTTGCCCTCGTAGAAATGAATCGTCGAAACGGCAACGCCGCTGCGTTCGGCCAGTTCGCCGACGGTCAGTGATTCTTCCATGGTATTGACCTCAACTATAGTTGAGGTTGTAGGGTTGCACCATGAACGCATGGTTTGAAGCAGGCCACGTGGCCATCGTCACGGGCGGGTCGCGCGGTCTGGGTAAAGCGATTGCCCGCGAACTCCTCACGCATGGCATTCGTACGATTATCGACGGACGCGATGCTGCCGTACTCGAGAACACAGCCGCGGAATTGCGCCGGCACGGCGAGGTGATCGCCGTTGCGGGTGACGTGACCGACAAAGAGCACGCGCACGCGCTTATTGCCGCCGCGCGCAATCTCGGGCGTCTCGATCTGCTCGTGAATAACGCCTCGACGCTGGGCGCCGTGCCGCTGCCGCGCGTCGACGAACTCACGCAGCAAGCATTCCGCGATCTGTTCGACACGAACGTCTTTGCGCCGATCCACCTCATGCAGCACGCTCTGCCGCTCATGCGGCGCAGCGGTGGAACCGCGACGATCGTGAACGTTACGTCGGATGCGGCGGTGGAGGCGTATCCGACGTGGGGCGGCTACGGATCCAGCAAAGCAGCGCTGGAACACGTCTCGCGCGTTGCTGCCGAAGAGCTGCACGATTCGGGCGTGCGCATTTTGGTAGCGGACCCTGGCGACATGGATACGCAGATGCACCGCGACGCGATCCCGGATGCCGATCCGGCCGAATTGCGCGATCCTGCGGAGTCGGCGCGTGCGCTGCTGCAGGCAATAGCGGCAATGAAGACGTCGTACGAACGCGTTCGTTTGGCGGAGATGGTGCTCGCATGACTGCTGCGCTCAAGGCGGACATTCCGCGCTTGCTGGAAGCGGTCGCCCCGCCGGAGCGGCGCGGTATCGCGCGCGACGAAGTGCGCATGCTCGTCACCGATCGCACAGCGCAAACGCACGTGCACGCGCGTTTCAGCGAACTGCCGTCGTTTCTTCGCGCGGGAGATCTGCTGCTCGTGAACGACTCCGCGACGGTGCCTGCGGCAATATGTGCGCAGCGCGAAAACGGCGATCATTTGATGCTGCACGTCGCAACGATGCTCGACCGGCGGTTGTGGACCGCCGAGCCGCGCGGCACGGTGCGCGCCGGCGAGGAACTGCGGTTGCCGGACGGTGCATCGGCTGTGCTCATCGCACCGATGGATCCCGAGCGCCCGCGCCTCTGGTACACGTGGTTTCAATTGCCGCTGGAGATGCATGCGTATCTCGCGCGGTACGGCGAGCCGATCCGCTACGGATACATAACGGAGCGTTTTCCGCTCGCAGAGTACCAGACGATGTTCGCGAACCAACCCGGCTCGGCGGAGATGCCGTCCGCCGCGCGGCCGTTCACGCCGCGCGTCGTGCACGCGCTTCACGAGCGAGGCGTAGACATCGCGCCGATCACGCTGCATTGCGGCGTCGCAAGTTTCGAGGCACCTGAACTCCCGGCCGCTGAACGCTACTTCGTTTCAGCGCAAACGGCCGCCGCCGTCAATCGCGCGCGAAGCAAAGGGCGGCGCGTGATTGCCGTTGGAACGACGGCGCTGCGCGCGATCGAATCCGCGACTCCGCAAGAAGCAGTGGTCGCGTCCGCCGGATGGACCGATCTCATTATCGACGAGAACTACCGCCCCAAAGCGGTCGATGCGCTCCTCACCGGCTTTCACGACGCGGCGGCCACGCATCAGTGGATTCTGCGCGCGTTTTTAGCGCGTGATATGTTGGCGGAAGCCTACGCGCAGGCCGCGGAGAACGGCTACTACCAGCACGAATTCGGTGACGTTCACCTCATCGTGTGAAGGGTGTGCGTTTGAAAGTCGGGCTTTTCGCCGTTGCCCGGAACGATGTGCAACTCGCTGCCTTGCGGGCATTCGGCAATATGCGAGTCGATGCCGTGGTGCTGCAGCGTCTTCTTTAGGCCGGGCTTGCTGCCGCCGAGAAGATCGAGGACGCGTTCCGAAACGACGATGCGCTTGCCCGCCGCCCGCATGTCAAACACGTAATGCTTATCATGCGGCGGTCCGATCCAGGTCGTTTGCGATCCGGGGAATGCGTCGTTGAGATGCTCGCAGAAAAGCTCGGCTCGCTCGGTTCCGCTGTCCTTCAGCATGGCGGAATGATACCCGCCATGCGTGGCGGTTCACGCTACGCGCCGTACCACTTGAGCGACGGCCAGATTTGCGGGAGCGGCGCGACCGGATCGGTGCAGAGATAAATGGGCGTCGGTCCCTCGACGATCCATTTGTACGGATGGCCGTACGTTGCGACCAAGTCCATTTTCTTGTAAAACTTGCGGATGAGATCGGCTTGCGTCGCGCCGACGACGATGAGTGAGCGGCCGTCGTAGCCGCGCGTGCCCCACAAATAATACGTGTTCTGCGCGCTGATAACGGGCGGCAGCCCAAATTCCGGGCCGTACAGGTCGAGCGCGCCCGCATCTGCGTACGTGTCCGCGAAGATACCGGTGCGCGCGCGGACGCCGCTGGGCAATCCGTTGTATACCGCGGCCACGTGCTGCGCGAGTTGCTTCCAGCCGAACTCTTCAGCGTAGACCGGCTGAATGACGTGCGACGCCGTGCCGTTTTGTCCGGTAAGGTGCAGCGCTTTCGAATACGAGATGAACGAGGCAATGTTCAGCACCGGAAGCGAGAGCGGCACCACCGCGAGCGTCCCAGCCAAGAAAACCGCCGTCGCAACGGTGCGTGCCGGCGTGCGAACGAGAACGCGCTCCGCGACGACGCCGCCCGCGGCGATAAGCGCGGCATACACGCCGATGATGTAGTACCCTTTCCCCTCGAGCCAGATCGCCGCCACCAGCAGCACCACGTACCCGATGGCGATGCAGCGCAGCTCCCGCAGCTTCTGCGAGAATCCCAATGCGAGTAGGCCGCTCAGCCACAACGGAACTATGAGCGGGTTCGTATACACGACTTGCTCGGTGATAAAGGCCAGCGCGTTCTGCGCGAAATTCTTGTATTCCAGTTGCAGACCGGTATTGAAAGCGTGCCGGTGCGCGAAATCGCCCGCCACAACTTGCGCGAACGCCCAGCCGTGCGTCGCCTGCCAAACGAAATTCGGCAGAATCAACAGGAATGCAACCAGCACGGCCGCCGCGAACCACCACGTACGCAACACGCGCCGTTCGCGCGTGACGATGACCCCGATGAACAGCGCCCCCGCGAGTAGCAGCATCGAGTACTTGCCGTACATGCCGAATGCAAACGCGAACGCCAAAGCCAGCCAATAGCGCGAATCGCCGGTGCGGATTAGGCGAATCAACGCATAGGTCAGCAGCGTCCAGGAGAGCGGTTCGAACGACGTCGTGGTGAGCGTGTTGCCGAGCAGTAAATACGCGGGAAGCAGCAGCGTTGCCAGCGCCGCCGCCGCCTGAGCGAACGTTCCGCCGCCGAGTTCTCGCGCAATGCGCGCCGCAAGCCACACGGTAAGCGCGGCGCTGATAACCGGCAGTGCCCGCAGCGCGACGATGTTGTAGTGAAATGGCGCCGACAGCCACGCCGCAAACGCGACGAGCGGCGGCTGATCGACGTATCCCCACGAGAGGTGCTTCGAACACGCAATGAAGTACAGCTCGTCGCGAAAGTAGCCGTATCGCCAACTCGTCGCGATATGCGCGATAAAAGCGGCGATGCCGAAGGCGAAGCCCACTACGCGGTCTGCGTGCGGGGCTGCGAGAGCAGCGAAAGGCCGAAGCCGATACCGCCCGCCCACAGCACGGATCCGAGCACGACGTTCCAATCCCACCACAAATGGTCCGTGACGCCCGTCACGATGAAGTACGCCGCAAAATATGCGACTGGGACGCAAATACCCAGCAGACGATAGGCGGCCGGGCGTTCCGGAACCGGATGCAAGCGCCCCACGATGAAATCGCCGGTAATTCCGCCGGCCAAACTCATCGCGACAACAGCCGCGAGCAGTGGCGTTTGATTCGTGAATGCCGCCGCCGTCGCGCAGTTTCCGAGCACATAGAGCAGCGTTAAAGCGCCGGCGCGCAGCGCAAAGCGAGAACCAGCGAACAACGCGAAGCCGGACATGAGCAAGCTCTGGAAAATCACGATCAGCACGCCGGTTCCCAGTTTGTAATAGCCGATGGAGAGCGCCGTCAGGTAGTCGGGCGTAAACGGCGCCGTAGGCGGGGGGGCGTTGATGGCTCCCGCACCCGGATCGAACGCGTACGCCGTACCGAAATGCAGCAGTTCCAACCATGCGGCCAACGAGAAGATGAGCGGAAGCTGATCGGCAAGCGTGTGCAATTTGTCGCGGTTTTGCAAAGCGCTCACGATTGGCGCTGAAGAGATCAGCAGAATGCCGATCCCCAGACCGATGTGCGTGGGGCTGAGCACCGCGTCGACGCCCTCTTCGATGCCGAGCAGTGTGTGCCACGCGAGGTCGCCGATGCCCGACAAGATGAATAGCGGAATACCGAGCATCGGATAGCGGTACGAACGTGGAATCGCGCGCCGGGCGCCATAGATTGCAAGAATCGCCGCTCCGGCGAAGATGCCGCTATACGCAACGCCGTGGTACGGCGTAAAAAATGTTTCGACAGGCACGTGCCCGTGAGCCCACGTATCGAGCAGGAAGCCGCAGGCGCTCCAAAGCGCGCAGATGCTCACGAGTAAATCGAGGCTCTTATTGCGAGCCGCCTGGGAAAACATCCCGGTAACGATACGCCTCGAAGGCAGGAAATACTTGCATTCGTCGCCCAGGTAAAGAATCGATGTACCGACTAGCCGTTTCGGCAATCGTTGCCTTGATGCTGGCGGCTTGCGCATCGCAGCCCGCCGCAGTTCCTGCGAACGCACACATCGGCACCGGCAGCGCCATTCCCAGCCCGGCGCCCGCGCCGAACGACGCGCCGCCGCGCATTCTTGCGATGAATTTTCCGACGCTCGACGTCAGCCGGGGGGACACGTGGTCGGGCACCATCATCACGACGACGAACGTGGCGAGCGTCGAAGTGCGCAGCAATCTGTTCTCTCTCAACGTCCCGCGGCGCACGTTCGGCGACTTTCGTTTTGCGCTGCGCATCTACGACGTGCCGCCGATCTTTATCCGCGGCTATCGTCTGCGCGTCATCGCGCGTAATGCGGCAGGCCAAGCCGTCGAAGAAGATTTGCCGTTCCGCATCCGTTAAGCGCGAAAGGATCGCATGCCGTACGTTCGCTACGAAACCGCAGGCCGCGTGACGACCGTCACGCTCGACCGCCCCGAC
>JBKPMZ010000287.1:0-2387 GCA_046732415.1 Vulcanimicrobiota bacterium | reverse complement strand
CAAGAGGCACCCGCCCAGGCACGGCCAAACTACGCGTAGTGACGATCGGAGAACTCAACGGCATGGACGCCGGCGCATTTACCGATGCGGTCGGCTTCGCATTCGAAGATTCGCCGTGGATTGCGCGCGCCGCGTGGGCGCAGCGGCCGTTTCGAGACGTCGACGATCTGCACCGCGCCATGACACGGGTCGTCGAAGAGTCAACGCAAGAGCGCCGCGTCGCGCTCATCGCCGCGCATCCCGATTTGGCCGGCCGCGCCGCGCGAGAAGGACGGCTCACGGCCTCGTCCACGGGCGAACAGCGTTCGGCCGGGCTCGACCGGCTGAGCGCCGAGGAGTTTGCGCGCTTCGATCGCCTGAACACCGCCTACCGCGCAAAGTTCGGGTTTCCGTTCGTCATCTGCGCGCGAGAACACGACAAGGAGAGCATCTTGGCAACGCTGGATGCACGGACACGCAACGACCGCGAGAGCGAGATTGCCACGGCCCTGGGCGAGATCGCGAAGATCGCGTACCTGCGCTTGCGCGAGGCGATTGAGCAATGAGCGCGTACGCGATGCAATGGATCGATCTGGTCGTCCGCTGGTTTCATTTCGTGGCCGGCATTTCGTGGATCGGAGCATCGTTCTATTTCATTTGGCTCGACGACAGTTTGGACCGGCCGGCGCATGCGAATGATTCCGCCCGCGGCGTTCTGGGCGAACTCTGGTCCGTGCACGGCGGCGGCTTCTATCACAATCAGAAGTATCTGACCGGCCCCACCGACGAGCCGCTGCCGGAAAAACTCCACTGGTTCAAGTGGGAAGCGTACAGCACGTGGCTTTCGGGCCTCGCGATGCTCGCTATCGTGTATTACGTGAACGCGACGACGTTTCTCATCGACCCGTCAGTGCTGCAACTGACGCCGGCGCAGGCGATCTTGATTAGTCTTGGCACGCTGGTTACCGGGTGGATCGTGTACGACGTGCTGTGCCGGCTGCTGCAATCGCGCCCGCTCGTTCTCGGTGCAGTGATTTTCGTGCTGCTCGCCGCAGCTGCATTCGGTTTGGAACACGTGTTCAGCGGGCGCGCGGCATACATCCATATCGGCGCCATCATGGGCACGATCATGGCGGCCAACGTTTTCTTCGTCATTATTCCGGGGCAGCGCAAGATGCTCGCGCAAATACGTGCCGGCAAAACGCCCGATCCGCTGCCGGGGCGTTTGGGCAAAATCCGCTCCGTGCACAACACGTATCTCACGCTGCCCGTGCTGTTCACGATGATCAGCTTCCACTATCCCGCGGCATACCAGAACGGGTATGGCTGGTTGATTCTCGTCATACTCGGCGTTGCGGGCGTGGCCGTACGCTACTTCTTCATACTCTCGCACAAGCAGCGGCTCATCTTCGCGCTACCGCTCGGTGCGGCGGCGCTGATTGCGGCCGCGGCTATCGTTGCGCTTCCACACCCCCAGCCTGCGGGTGCGCAGCCGCAGGTCTCGTTCGCACAAGTCGAACCGATCGTGCGCGAGCGCTGCGCGGTCTGCCATAGCGCGCATCCTACGCAACCCGGATTTGCGAGCGCGCCGCTGGGCGTGCTGCTCGATACGCCGCAGCACATTCAATCCAACGCGCAGCGCATCTACGCGCAGGCGGTCGCCACGCATGCGATGCCGCTCGCGAACGCCACGCACATGACGCTCGCCGAACGCAATATGGTTGGCGCATGGATCTCGCAAGGAGCGCATTTATGACGCTATCGGCGCACGTCCTGGACATTTCGCGCGGCAAACCCGCAAGCGGCATCGACGTCGTACTTTATGCGCTCGAAGGCGATGAACGCCGCGAACTTGCGCGCGCCCAAACGAACGCCGACGGCCGCATCCCTTCGCCCTTCGGCGCAGAGCTGCACGCGGGAGAATACGAACTCGAATTCAGCGCCGGCGCGTATTTTGCGGCGCGCGACGAGCGCGCGTTTTACGATCGCATTCCCGTGCGTTTTCGCCTAACAGACGAAGCGGCACATTATCATGTGCCGCTGCTGCTCTCGCCGTGGGGCTACTCGACGTACCGCGGAAGCTAAACAAACGCGTGTCACCCTGAGGTATCGAAGGGCCGCCGAGCGCAGTCGAGGCGAACGACCAGGCGGGCCTCGGTACCTCGGCCATGCTTCGATACCTCAGCATGACACACACGCTGCGCTATGCATGGCGCACGCTGCGCTATGCATGACACACACGCTGCGCTATGCATGGCGCACGCTGCGTGTAAAGCTTAGTGGTTTGCCGATGCCTTGAACGCGGCCCAGCCGCCGTGGTGCGAGATGTCTTTGTAGCCGCGCTGCTCGATGAGTTCGCGCGGATAGATCATCGCGTTCACGCTCGAGCCATCGTCGAGCACGATCGG
>JBKPMZ010000286.1:0-4694 GCA_046732415.1 Vulcanimicrobiota bacterium | reverse complement strand
ATTACGCCGCACCCGCGCGCGTGGTGCACGCAGCGCCCGTGCGCCATTACGCCGCACCCGCGCACGTGATGCACGCAGCACCTGTGCGCCAAACGCGAAGCGCGCCGTTCGTACAGTACGTGCGTTCCGCACCGCGTGTGCAGCGCCGCATGACGCGCACGATCGCCACGTCGCCGCTCGTTCGGTCGGCGTATGTCGCGCGTGCGCGCAGCATTCCGGTCGTGTACCATCCGCGTTATATCGCCGGGCGTGTGGCGGCGGTGCGCAGTAATACGGTCGTCATCGATCCGCCCGCGGGTTCGCCGGTAATCGTGCGTGACGTCGTGCTCGGCACGAGCGTTCCGGCCATTCCGGTTGGTACGTACGTGACGATGCCGGTCACGTATACGAACGGATATTACACGTACGCGCAGCCCGCATATAGCAGCTACGCGTATGGTCCGCAATACGGCTACGCGCCGCAATATCAATACGCGTATGCGCCGGCGATGTATTGCAACGGTGATTCGTCGACGGCTCTGTATGCGGCTCTGCTTCCAGCAGTCGTAGGAATGCTCACCGGCAGCGGCAACAGCTACAACTCGAACGATCTCACGCAGGTCGCACTTGCGGCGGCGCTCGGCGGTAACGGCTGCCAAACGTACGCGCCTACGCCGTATTACGCGCCGGCAGCATACGCGGCGCCCGTGAATTACGGATATGCCGCGCCGGTGTCGTACGCGGCGCCCGTGAATTACGCAACGCCGTACGACAACTGCTTGGCCGGCGACGAGGACGGCGACGAACCGTGCGAGCCCGCGAACAGCTACGCTTACGGCAACTACTCGATGTACGGCGGCTACACGCCGCAGCAGGTACAGGGCGTCGTCGTCGGGCGCAGCGGTGACATGCTCATGGTCCTCACGGCCAACGGCACGCCGACGTTCGTGTACGCCGCTCCGGCGCTGCAATCGGGATACACTGTCAACGGCCCGATACAACCCGGTCAGATAGTGGACGCCTACGGCTACTACAGCGGGAATACGTTCGTGGCAACCGCACTCGTGTAGAAGTTAACCGTAGTTACTTGGCTGCTCGAGAGTCGGCACGCCGCCATAAACCGTAGCGCGGCGTGTCGACTTTCGTTATGATCCAGCGGACGATGATCAAATCCGAACGGGGTAAACTGGCCGACTTCACCACCGATCCGCGCCGCTTGCTCATCATGAGCGCGTTCGCCGTACTTATCGGCATCGCGTCCGCGGTAGTCGCGAAGATCTTGCTCGTTCTGATCGGTTTCATCACGCGCTTGCTGTATTTTCACCAAATCGGCTCGACGCTCACGCAGCCCAATCCGCACGCGCTTGGGCCCGCTGCAATCGCTATTCCGATCGTCGGCGGTTTGATCGTCGGCGTCATTGCGCGCTACGGTACCGACAAGATCCGCGGACATGGCATCCCCGAAGCGATTCAGGCGATCCTCGACCGCGACAGCATCATTCAAGCGCGCGTCGCGTATTTGAAACCGATCGCTTCGGCGATTACCATCGGCACCGGTGGACCGTTTGGCGCCGAAGGCCCGATCATCATGACCGGCGGTGCGTTCGGTTCGCTGTTCGCACAATTTCTGCGGCTCTCGTCGGTGGAGCGGCGCACGCTGCTGGTTTGCGGTGCGTCCGGCGGTATGGCTGCCACGTTCGGAGCGCCGATCGCATCGGTGCTCATCGCCGTCGAACTGCTGCTGTTCGAATGGAAGCCGCGCAGCTTTATTCCGGTTGCCGTTGCCGCGTTTATCGCGGACGTGATGCGCGCGATAATCATCGGCCCCAATCCGCCGTTCCTTATCGCGCATCCGCATGCGATCGCGCCCGAAGCATTCGGCTGGGCCGCCGTCGTTGGTATTGCCGGCGGCGTCGTATCGGCGCTGATGACCAAGCTCGTCTATCTCACGGAAGACGCGTACGAACGGCTGCCGGTGCACTGGATGTGGTGGCCCGCCATCGGAGGCGCCGTCGTCGGTATCGGCGGATGGTTCGTACCGCAAGCCCTCGGCGTGGGATACGGCACGATCAACGGCATGCTCAACGGGCAACTCGCGATGGGCGTCGTCGCCGGCATCATCGTGGTGAAGATCATTATTTGGATTGCGGCGCTCAGTTCGGGAACGTCCGGCGGCGTGCTTGCTCCGCTTCTGATGATCGGCGGCGCGATGGGAACGCTGCTCTCACTCGCGATTCCGGGACACGACGCGATGGTGTGGTCCGCAGTGGGCATGGCGGCGATTATGGGCGGCACGATGCGGGCGCCGTTCATGGCAACGATGTTCGCGCTCGAAACAACGCACGCGTGGGGCTTGCTGCCGCCGATCTTCATCGGGTGCGTCGCCGCGACCGCATTTACCGTGATCTTCGTGCCGCGTTCGATTCTCACGGAAAAACTAGCGCGCCGCGGCATGCATGTTGCGCGCGAATACTCTGTGCATCCGCTCGAACTCATCGCCGTCCACGCCGTTATGGTGCCGCGCGAGCAGTTGGTCGTTTTGGAGTCTCACTCGACCGTCGCGCAGGTTGCCCGCCGTCTTGCGCAACTCGACTCCGAATTGCATTACCTGGAGTATCCCGTGGTAACGCCCAGCGGAGTGCTGTGCGGATTCGTCGGACACGCGGCCATCGTGCAGCGGGCGCATATGCCGGACGCTGAAACGGCCGCAATCGAAACGCTAGCACGAAAGCCGATGTCCGTCCATCCGGAAGATCGTGTGCGCGCGGCCGCCAGCGTGATGGCAACGAGCGGCAGGCGCAGCGTCGCGGTGATCGACGACGCGGGGGCGTGGGTCGGTATTCTCACCGTGTACGATTTGCTCGAAGCCTGGAAGCGCGGACTTGCGTCGGAAACGCGTCGCGTGCGCGTGCGATCGTTGAGACGTTTGTCCTCATTTTTGGTACGACAAAAGGAGGCGGAAGCGCATCACTGAACTCGCTCATCACTTGAAAGGAGCGAGCATGTTCAAACGCTTTTCATTGTTGACGCTCACGCTTGCGCTGAGTACGACATTCGCAATCGCCGCGCCGCCGCAATTGCCGCCGCAACCCAAAGTGCATCCGGCCGGCATCCCGCAGAACGCCGTCATGGTCTCGCCGTGCATTCAAACCATGGGCGAGCACTGGGCCGCCCTCAAGTCGCTGCCGCTCGGCCCGATTTACGGAACGTGGAAAGGCAAGCCGGTGTTCTCGGAAATCATGGTTTCGGTGGATCAGTTGAAGAAGGGTTTCAGCTACGCAAACCTGCGCGCGCTGCCCGGCTATCACATCGACCACGTCGACGTCGCGTTCGAGCCGAAGGGACACGAAGGGTTTCCCGTACCGCATTATGACGTGCATGCCTATTACGTCAGCCCCGCGGAACAAGCCAAAATCTGTCCCAACGGCATTCCCGACCCCGCAATGAAACCGATGAACCAGTAGGTCCGGCGAAGGCGGCCCGCTCGGTCGCCTTCCTGACTTTTGCCCGCGCGCCTGCGGTGCTATAGTCGAAAGCAAAAGGGGTGTTCGACATGCTCAAACGGCTATTTGCGCTCGCAATTTCGCTGCTTGCGGGGACCGGCGTCGCCGCGGCCGCCAGCGGAGCCCAGTGCCCATCCGTCACCATCGCTTTTCCCGCGACCGTGCATTACACAGTGCAGACCTGTATGCCGTCGGCCCAGCTGCCGCCCCTCGCAGGGCAATGTCTGAACTGCCCCGGAGAGCAGGCGCACATCGTGAACCGTTCCAACGTTTGCGTCATCGAAAGGCGTGAATACACAACGCATGTCGTTGCCCGCGAAATGGTGGACGGCCGTTGCGTCCCGGTCGCCAACGGGCAGCGCCCGTTCGCCGCGTCGCCCGGAACCTCTATGGCACGGACGTTCCCGGTCGCCTCGCCGCCGGTTCAGCGGCCCGTCGAGCGTCCGCCGGTCATGGCGCCCGAACCGGTCCGCGAGGCGCCGCGTTTCTCGCCGCCGATGCGCAGCGCGCCCGTACGTCCAGCGCCTCCCCCGCCTGCCCCGGCACGCCCCATTCACCGCTAAGTTCGCTTGACGCCCACGGGGCGTTCTGCTAAACTGCCCAGGTTGTGGTCCACGCCGGCCGCGGCATTTTTGCGCGCGCCGGTAAAAAGAATAGAGCAGTACGCCTGGGCCCGTGTGCTGCTAATCACTCAGCAATAGGACGAGGATTTAGATGAAAAACATCCTTGGCCGCAAGGTTGGGATGACGAGCGTCTTCACCGACGACGGACGATATGTCCCCGTGACGGTGATCGAAGCCGGTCCCTGCACGGTGGTCGAGCGCAGAACGAAAGAGAAGCACGGCTATGAAGCCGTCGCGCTCGCTTTCGGCGACGTCAAAAAGTCGCGCGTCTCGCGTGCCCTTGCCGGACATTATAAGAAGAACGACGCCGAACCCAAGCGGTGGATTCGTGAGTTCCGCGACGACATCGACGGCGTCGAAGCCGGGCAGACCGTCACGGTGTCCGAGTTCGCGCCGGGCGATCGCGTCGACGTGATCGGCATCTCCAAGGGTCACGGCTTTTCGGGCGGGATCAAGCGTCACAACTTCAGCGGCGGCGGCGCGAGCCACGGCTCGATGATTCATCGCCAGCCCGCTTCGAACGGCGACACCAACGCCGGACGCACCGTCAAGGGCAGCCGCCGGCCGGGTCACTTCGGCGTCGACCGG
>JBKPMZ010000285.1:0-4124 GCA_046732415.1 Vulcanimicrobiota bacterium | reverse complement strand
AAAGATCGAGAACACGGAATCCGCTTCTTCTTCTTCCATGGTGTAGCGGAAGCGTGCGTTTCCCATGCCAAGCGGACTGGACATGCACCAGGCGATGGCACGTTCCAACATGCTTGTACCGTACGGGCGCTGCACGCCGCCGACCGCAACGGCACCCGTCCGGTTCAAGGCGTCGATACACGACGCGAAATAATCGACGTCGTATTCAGCGTGACCGAGAACCATGGCGAAATATTCACCGCGCGCTTCCTGCAGCGCCATGTTCCAGGCATATACTTGAAGCCGGCGGCGATTTTGCAGGAGGCGAACGCGCGGATCGAGCCGCTGAAAACTGTGCACGATTTCCGCCGTCCGATCCGTGCTCATTCCGTCGATGACCAAAACCTCGATCGGCGGTGATGAACGCTGGGTCAGTATACCTTCGAGGCAGCGCGCTATGTGCGCTTCCTCGTTGTACACCGCAATCGCGGCAGTAATTTTTACGCTATCTCCGCGTACAATTGCGTCAGTTTTTTTGCTTCGCTCGTCCACAGGAATCGCTCACGTACGAGTTTGCGTCCGCGCTCGCCCATCGCTTGCGCTTCCGCGGGGTGGTCTATGAGGTAGGCGATGGCATCGGCGATTTGCCCGGTGTCTTCGGGATCGACGACGATGCCGCAGTGCTGGTCTTTTATGATTGCGCTGCAGCGCAGCGTGTTGGACATGATGACGGGAACGCCCGCACCGAGATACTCGAACAGTTTGTTCGGAATAGCTTCCTCATGATTTGCGGCAGCCCGAAAGAGCAGCATTCCCGCGCGTGCGCTCGCAAGCAAGTTTGCCACTTCGGTGCGGGTGCGATATCCCAGAAAATCTACACGAGCCGCGCCCGGCAGACCACGCACCTTGCGTTCCAGCAGCTCGTTCTCGAACGTGCCGGCAAACTGTAAGCGCACGCCCTGCGGTATGGATCTTTCTTCCATCGCCCGTACCATCTCGGCGGCGCAGCGAAGTTCCGTGATGCTGCCGACGTACGCGAGGAATCGCGGCCGGTCTTCGAACGACCGCGGTGGACCAACCGGCAGTTCCTCTAATGCGGGATAGTTTCGTACCACGACGGTGCGATCGTGGCGGAACCGGCGCGCAATGGCCGGAGTCGCCGTAACTACCCCACTGTACAAGCCTTGGAGCGCGCGCAGCACAACTGCCGACGCGGTCGCGACGGGCGTGCGCAGTGCCGGCGCTATCCATGTTTTATCCGCGATATCGTACGGGATGTCTTCGTGAACGTCGAAAATCACGCGCGCACCGTGCAAGCGCAGCAGCAGGCCCACGCCCATGAGTTCGGGATCGTGAAAATGGTAGATGTCGGCACGCTCGTCGAGCGCGGCGCGATAGACGCGCCACACGGTAAGCGTCATACGTTCCACGCGATTGCGCGGCGCCCCGACGGTTCGCAGACGAACGCCGGGCGGCAAGGCCGGTTTTCCATCGGCCGCGATAAGCACGACGTCGTAGCCGGCGCTCGCAAGGGTCGCACATTCACGATAAAGGATGCGCGTGTCGGATGCGATATGCACTGACGTCAAATGAGCGACCTTCAGCTTTCGCGTTCGCACGGCTGACGCTATGCCGCACACACTGCGGCGCGCTCGAGCAGTGCGCTCACGATATTCGCGGCGGCGTGGCCGTCACCATAAGGTGTTCCTTGCCGCATGGGCACCGGGCGCATAGCAGCCGTCGCAATTTTCTGCGGATCGCTGCCGGCGAGCACGTTCCAACCGTCCTCGAGCGTTTCGATCCACTCCGTTTCCTCGCGCAGCGTAACGCACGGGACCTTGAGCACGAACGCTTCCTTTTGCAGTCCGCCCGAATCGGTGAACAGCACGGCCGCGCGGGAAAGCAGCGCCAACATCTGCGCATACGGCAACGGCTCGCACAGGATGAGGTTGTCGTCCTGCCCCGCGCCTTCGCGCTGCGCGATTTCGCGCGTGCGCGGATGCACGGGAAACACAACGGGGCGATCCACCCCGCGCAAGCCTTGCACGAGACGTTTAAACGTTTGGGGATCGTCGGTATTGGACGCGCGGTGGATCGTTGCGACGCAATACGCGCGGTCGGTAATGCCGAAGCGTTCGAGTATCGGCGGACGAGGCGGGATCGACGCAGCGGCCTGCACCGCGAGATCCACCATGAGATCGCCCACGACACGCACGCCGCGCGTGATGCCTTCCTTCGCGAGTTGTTTTGCCGCGTGGTCGTTCGGCACGAGCAGCAATTCCGCAACGTGATCCGCGACGACGCGATTGATCTCTTCGGGCATGAGGCGGTTGAACGATCGCAGCCCCGCCTCGACGTGCGCGACCCGAACATGCAGCTTCGCCGCCGCCAGCGCGCCCGCCAGCGTGCTGTTGGTATCGCCGTAGACGAGCACCCAATCCGGGGCTTCGTTTTGTATCACGGGTTCGAGGCGCCTGAGCATCTCGCCGGTTTGCTCGCCGTGTCCGCCGCCGCCCACGCCCAAATGGTGGCGAGGCACGGGCAAACGTAATTCTTCGAAAAATACGTCCGACATCTCGCGATCGTAGTGCTGGCCCGTGTGCACGAGGATCTCGTCGATTCCCCGACGGTGCAGCTCCGCGCTGAGCAGCGCCGCCTTCACGAACTGCGGGCGAGCACCGATCACACTCAGGACGCGCATCTATGCGACGGCCTCACGCTGCGCGGCATCGAACACCGCTTGAATGACCTGCTGCTGCGCGTCCTCGCGCAGTTCCGGAAACATCGGAATCGAGAGCACTTCTCGCGCTGCCTGCTCCGACTGCGGAAACGCGCCTTCACGCAATCCCAGCATCGCGTGCACTTTTTGCAGATGGAGCGGCACGGGGTAATAAATCATGCTCTCTACGCCTGCGGCGCGCATATCTTGCTGCACGCGATCTCGGTCGGGAACGCGCAGCGTATACTGGTGATACACGTGCCGCGCGTCGGCAGGTTCGATCGGCACCTGCAGCGTCGAGCTCGCAAACGCGGCGGTATACCGCCCCGCGGCCGCCCGGCGCTTCTCGATCCACGCTTCCAAGTGCGGCAGTTTGACGCGCAAGATCGCGGCCTGCAGTTCGTCCAACCGGCTGTTCACGCCGAGTTCCTCGTGGTAATACTTGATGCGTCCGCCGTGGCCGCGCAAACTGCGCGCGCGCGCCGCCAACGTTTCGTCGTCGGTCACCAGCATGCCGCCGTCGCCGTATGCGCCCAGGTTCTTCGACGGAAAGAAACTAAAAGCACCGAACTGCCCGAACGTACCGGTGAACTTGCCGTCAATCGTCGCGCCGATGGATTGCGCGCAGTCCTCGACCACGGCCAGATGCCGGCGCGCAGCGATGGCGAGAATCTCGTCCATGGGCGCCGGACAGCCGTACAGATGCACCGGCAGAATGGCGCGCGTACGCGGACTGACAGCCGCTTCGATCTGCGCGACGTCCAGGTTGTACGTGCGCGGATCGATGTCGACGAATACCGGCGTAGCACCGACGATGCCGATCGCTTCGGTGGTCGCGACGAACGTAAAAGGCGTCGTGATCACTTCGTCGCCCGGCCCGATGTCGAGCGCGCGCAGCGCCAAATGCAGCGCATCGGTGCCCGAGTTCAGCGCCACCGCATGCTTCGCGCCGAGATAGTGCGCGACTTCGCTCTCCAGTGCTTTGACGTTCGGACCGTTGATGAAATGGCCGCTCGCGCACACCTCGTCGACGGCGCGCATCATCTGCTCGCGGAGCGCGCGATACTGCTCTTTCAGGTCGCAAATGGCTATCACTAGTGTCCTACTCTTTGAACGGTGCCGCTGACTCGCGCGTACGTACGGCCGCACTCGGCGCACTCCGCCCGGTCATCGTGAAAAGTGAGTTTCAAACCGCATTCACAGGCGTAGCCGTGAACGCGCGCGGGGTTGCCGTACACGACCGCATACGGCGGAACGTCTTTGGTAACGACCGAGCCGGCGCCGATGAACGCGTACTCGCCGATGGTATTGCCGCAGACGATGGTCGCATTGGCGCCGATGGACGCGCCTTTTTTAACGAGCGTGCGCAGATAGTCCGCCGAACTGTTGCGCGGCGTTCCGCTGCGCGGCGTAAAGACGTTGGTAA
>JBKPMZ010000284.1:0-7838 GCA_046732415.1 Vulcanimicrobiota bacterium | reverse complement strand
TGTCACTTCTCTACGAGCACAAGTTCCACTAACATGCGCAGCATCGCACTCGTTCTTCTCGCGATTCTCACCGGCTGCGCCGCGCAGGCGGCCGGCCCCGCCGCGTCGGTAAACGTGAACGCGCTCGTGCATGCGCATCCGCTGTATGGCACGCTGGCGCAGTACGACCGGCAGATCGCGGGCCTGCGCGCCACGCTGCACACACCGGAGTTCTCGCGCAAAACACAAGCGTTCGCCAACGCGTCCCGTGCGACGGCGCAGACGCTGACAAACAGCGCCTCACGCGCGCGTGCGATTGCGGCATTGCCCACGCCGGACGTCAGCCGGTTGCGGCAAAACGCAAACGTGGCGGCCCCCAGCGAGAGCCGCGTGCGCGCCGACATGCAGCAGACCTACAACGCGCAAGCAGCGCAAGTGCGGGCCGCGGCCTCGCAGGCGATGGACCGTTATCGCGCGCAGTTGCTGCGCCAGCAGCAGACCGCGCTGACGAACTACGAACGCAGCATGCAGGAGCGCGTGCAGCAAGCCTACGCATCGCGCGAGCAGCAGTTGTACGAAAAGGAATCGGCGCTCGAACTGGACTTGGCGAAGGCGGACGCGGGCAAACGCCTGACAATTCGCGCGAAACTGCAGACGCTGCAATTGAACGACGAGCGGCGCCGCCACCTGCAAGCGCAGATGCAGGCACTGCAAGCCCATGAGGACGCGATCGTCGCGCGCCGGCACCGACGCGATCGCGCGATGCTCGCTGCGCTGCTCCCGTCACTTCAAGCACGCGCCAATGCCGATGCGGCCCGTATGCGTGCCACCCTAGAACGGCGTACGCAGGCAAACCTCGCCGAACGCGAGCGCGTGCTCGCCGCACAGCGTGCCGAGCACATGCCGCTCGATCTCGGGCAGACTACGCAGCCTTCACGCAACGCACCCGGCGTGAACATGCTGGATGACCTGCTCGCGGAGCAACCGGCCAAACCGCAGACATTTCTTTCTGCGCGCGACGATCTCGCGCAGCAGTTTAGCGCGGTTCGCAAAGCCGACGATGCCGCAACGAGCAGCACGTGGGCGCAGATTGCGGCGCTCAATCAAGCTCGCTCTCAGCTCTACACCGACATCGTCTCGCAGGTCATGAAAGAGGCGCAGGCGGTTGCGAACGCGCGAGGATTGACGCACGTGTACATGCACGACGCGCCGCCGGGAAGCGTCGACATCACGGCATCAGTGCGCTCCGATATTCTGGCGCTGACGCAATAAGCTGCCGGGCGTCATCGCGACGACCAGCTGCGCCGGTAATTACGCGTGTCGTTATGCCAGCCAAAACGGCTTACTTCCGTAGACGTCTGATTGAGTAACTTTATGGCCAGGGAACGGCGTTCGGGTCCGTGTAGACGCGGGGGTCGTACGGGAATTCCGCAACGCCGTAGGCGCTGAACGGTGCCTGTCCAGTATATGGCAGATACGTAATAGCCAGCCATACTGAGTTCTCATTCAGGGCGTAGGAGTTTCCGGGGTTTACGAAGATGTCGTCCACCAAATCTTGGCACGTGCTGCCGCCCTGGATCTTCTCATTTGGAGTCGACAGGAAGCCGAACGGATTGCTGGTGAACACCTGCCCGCCGAATGTGGTTTGGGATTGCGCTTGTGCGGCGCGCGCGTTCTCCGTGAGCCACTCGTCCAGCACCGGCAACGGTAACGATTTTGCGGTACGCGCGTTGTCGAATTCCTGGATGCACGGAAGTTCGAGCGTTTGATTGATGCTCGCAAGTCGATATTTACCGCTCGTTTCTGCCGGCGGCGGGGTGTAGCCGGGAAACGGCGGCATCGTCGGCGCGACGAGTGTTGTTTGGCCGTTCAGCACGATCTTGTCGTGAATCGTCGGACGTGTCGTGTCGCTCACGCTATCAGAGCCGATGACCAGCAAGTATGTGCCGTTTTTCGCGCTGATCGTGAAGTGCCCGTTCGAGTCCGTCGTCGTTGTTGCGATCGGCGTCGGGGTCGGGCCGGGCGTGGGATATGAACCCCACGGATCAAGTTGCACCTTCACGCCGGAAAGCGCAGATCCGGACGGATCATCGACGAGGGTGCCTTGCGCGGTTGTGGTCGACGGCGTGGCCGTGGGCGGATTTGTTGGCGGGGGGCCGGGGTTGCCGCCTGTGCTGCCACCGCCGCCGCAAGCAGCCAGTGTGAGCACACCCAGGGACAAAGCGATAGCAGCGATTTTCATACATCCGAAGCTGTTGAGGTGTTTGATTAATTTCCTCTTCATTTGACAACACGGGAAAGACGGGCCTTGCGTGAGGGAATGCGGCCGCCGAGCGCGGCGGCGATGACAGCGGGGATGTACTCGATGCCGTGCGTAATGCAGCGGCTTCAATTGCGCCGGACATGGCCGGCCACGGCACGCTTCTTTCTGCTTTTACGCGACGGCGATATCCATTGCAGTTGTTGGGGTGCTCGGTGCCGGTCGAGCGTGGTACCGCAGGTTCAGTAAGCTCGAACTAATCATGCGCCTTTAGGCTGATGCCCGTTCCGTTACTACAGTTTTCTTCCCGGGCGTCATCGCGATAACGGCTAAAGCAAATACCAGCGTAAGCGCAAAGCATACGAGCATTGCCACGTGCATGCCCTCTGAAAACGCATATGCCGCGGGCAACGAAAGCGAAGTCGTCGCGCTCTGATGATAGATGCGCGCGCCGGTTTCATGCGCAATGCCCGCCGCGAGCAGCGACCCGAGCACCGCTATACCGAACACGCCGAACAGCGATCGGCTCAGCGCAATCGCACCGGATGCGAAACCCTCGTCGGCAGTCGACACCGCGCCCATGCCCATCGACGCGGCTGGCGTGAAGATGAGTCCCCAGCCGATGCCCGCCACGAACAACCCGGCCGAGACTTGCCATGAGGGCGTGTTCACGCCGAGCAGCGCCAGCCACGCAATTCCGGCTAAACTGATTGCGAAACTCACGGCGACGATTGCGCGCTGGCCGATCGCTTTCTCCACCTGACTGCTGTACTGGTTGGCGATGAAAAACGCGATGTTGCTCGGCATCAGGTAGAAGCCCGCGTTCATTGCGGTTTGATGCTGCACGTTTTGCAAGAACAGCGTGCACAGCAGCATGATGCCGTACCAGCCGAAGTTCACGACGCCGATGACGAGCAGCGATACGTCGAACGGCCGCCGCTTGAAGTAGCGCAGGTGCACCATCGGCTGCTTCACGCGCCGTTCCACAACCACGAACAGGCACAAACCCACAACGAAGATCGCGAACGCGCCGATAATCACCGGCGAACTCCAGCCGTTGGCATTTCCTTCGATGAGCGCGAAACTGACGGCGAGGAATGACAGAATCGCGAGAAACTGTCCGACGCCGTCCAAACGCAATGACGGATTGCGCTCGCTTTCGGTGACCGACGGAAACGTTGCCAGCACGGCGAGTCCCATCACGACCGACAGATAGAACACCGACGGCCAGCCGAAGAAATGCACGAGGACGCCGCCGATAACAGGTCCCGCGACGGCGCCAAGGCCCGCGACCATGGAAAACGATTTGATCGCGTCTTCGTTTTCTTGCGGATTCGGCAGCATCTGCACGAGGATCGCGACCGGCAATGAGAGCAGCGCCGCACCGCCCAAGCCTTGCACGCCGCGCGCGATAATCAGCAGCGGCGCGGACGGCGCGAGCGCGCACGCCAGCGTCGCGAGCACGAACAGCCAGGTCGTTAGCGTCAGCACGCGTTTGCGCCCGTACAGATCGCCGAGCGTCCCGCACGCGAGCGTAAAGCCGCCTTCCATGAGCGGATAGATGCTCAGTATCCATTCCTGGTCGGCGATGCCCGCGTGCAAACCGCGCTCGATGGACGGCAGCGCGAGGTAAATCACGCTGATGTTGACCACCGCCATAAATCCGGCGAGATACATGCCGAAGCGCGCGATGCGCGTGGATTGCGTCATGCGAACCACCTCGTCAGCACGATATCCAGATGCTTCCAACTCACGTAACGCGAGGAACCCTGCGCGTTCGCCGCTTCGATGTGCGGCACGATGATACCGCTGCGTTTGATGCGGTCCGAGTTGCGATCGCGCTTCTTCAATCCGAAGATCCGAAAGCAGTTTTTTCCGGTGACGGCAGTTCCGGGTATGTCGCGTACCGCCGTGCTCGCCGTTACTTTATGTGGGCATTCGAAAGGTATATCCAATATGCATACCTCCGGATATTCGTCGCCATCTTTGGTTACCGCGATCTCGCGCACGTACAGCGTGAGCCACTCGCCGGAGTCTCGTCGAAAGCCGAGGATCTCGCCTTCACGCCAATCGCATTGCGCGGGGATTCGGCGCCGAACCGTCGTCGCGGCGGGTTGCGGCGAACGTAAGTCTTCGCGCAATTTCGCAAGCACGCGCGCACGCGATCGCTGCAGCTTCGGCAGCTCGGCGAAGCGGCGCAGGTCGCTGCCGTCGTCGATAATCCGCAAGGCGTGGTCGCGCACGCGGTCCTCGAGGCGTCCGCACCGCCACTGCGTGGCGGCAAGCGCAAGCCAAAACGACGGCTCGTCGTGCTCGAAGCTCGCGAGCAGTTCGTCCGTCGCGTCCGGCCCGGGCATCCCGTTCGCCAGACGTTCGCGATACGCGCCGCGCACGTCGAGCGCCGTATCATCGGAAAAGAGCCCCGCTCCCCACACGCCCATGGTGGTCACCTTGTTGACACAACTAAAACCTTAGTTGACAAGTCATCCGGCTCCATGCTACCGTCGCACGTAATGCATCTGCTCACCGTGCTCATTGCCGCCGTGTCCATGACGACATCGGTCCCCGCCGTCAACGCGCCGCATCCGCTGCCGCTGGACCCCGCCATCAAAGATTCGGCTTGGACGGCGGGGAGCATTCCCACGCCGGGCGGCTTCTACGACTTGACCGCTCGCCGCGCCGCGCCGCACGACACGAAAGTGTGGATGCTGTACGACGCGCAGAATTTGTACGTCGCGTTCCGCTGCGAGCAGCGCGGCACGCCGATCATCGCGCAGCAAACCACGAACGACGTCGGCTTCGGTTTGGACGATTTCGTGGGCGTCGGCATCGACACCAGCGGCGCCGGGACCGATGCGTATTTATTTGAAACCACGCCCCGCGGCATACGCTACGAGCAAGCGAACGAAACGAATCGCTACCGGCCGACGTGGAGCGCCGCCGCGCAGATCGACGGCTCCACGTGGAGCGCCGCGCTCGTCATTCCGCTCAAAGTGATGCGCATTCATCCCGGATCTCCGCAGACGTGGCGCATCAACTTCTACCGCAACGTGTCCGCGGTCGCCGAGCACTATACGTGGGCGTACAACGGTGCGATGAGCGATGCACCCGCTGGTGCGTTTCCCGGCTTCGGCGACGTGCGGTACTGGGCGGCGTGGAGCGGCGTGCAAGTAAGCAGCGCCATGCTGCAAGCGGCAAAACCACAGCCGCGCGCGGAGTGGTACATCCTTGACAGTGCGGGGCGCGACCGCAACATCTTTCAGCAATCCAACGGCGCGTTCGCACCGCAAAGCGTGCGCATGACGGGCCTTGACGTCACGTATCCGCTCACACCGACGATCAACTTCGTCGGCACGCTCAATCCCGATTTTTCGAACGTCGAGATCGACCAGCAGACGATCGCGCCACAAGAATTCCAGCGCGTGCTGCAAGAGTACCGGCCATTCTTCTCGCAAGGCGCGAATTTTATCAACGCGAACGCCGCCGCGATCAATAACGACATCGTGTTTTACTCGCCGAGCATCGGCCCGTTCGACCGCGGCGCGAAGGTGGAAGGCACGTTTGGCCTGCAGTCGTTCGGCCTGTTGAATTTCCGCGGCTTCGATTCGACGACCGGCAACACGTTCGACGACACGGCGTACGGCTACAAACACGCGCTGCAAAACCGCACGTTCCTGTATTGGGCCGACGGCGTGGTGGCGCACCACAGCATTTTCGGCGACGACGCGACGCACGAGTTCGGCATCGCCGGACGCAACCTCAAAACCGGTTTCGTGTGGGCGCTCGATACCGCGATGGAGCACGGTTCGTGGAACCCGCTAGGCAGCGGACACAATACCAGCGGCTTCATCGACGTGCATCAGAAGAATTACGAATGGAACATTGCGTACCAGGACATCTCGCCGTTCTACAATCCGATTGACGGCTTTACGGCGAACTCCGACGTGCGCGGTCCGTCGTTCTTCGGCTGGGTTGCGGGCGCGACGCCGTTCATCAAGAACTACCAGCTGTTCGTGAACGCCGATCGCTACACGGACGGCTCGGGCGCCGTGCATCAAGCGGACTTTTCGCCCAGCCTGGGCGTGACGTTCGCAAACGGTTTTTCGATCAACGGCCTCGGTCCCATCGTCGGCGAGCTGCGCAATTACGCGCTCGTCGATCCCGCCGCAAGCGGAACGACGTGCAACGATCCGTCGCTGCCGCGATCCTATTTCACCGGCTATCCGAACTACTTCTGCGGGCGCACGGACACGTACAACTTGATGTTCTTGCCGTTCGGCTACGGCGACGGCACGCCCACACCGATCGATGTCAGCGCGGCGTTCGGCAGGTTCGGCTACGGACTGCTCGGCCCGGGCGACAACGGCCAGGACTACGTGCACCTTTACACGTTCTCGACCTCGCGTCCGCTGGGCCGCATGCTCTCGCTCGGATTCGAGTATGACGGCACGGTGGAACGCGGCATTGCCAGCGGCATGGTCGATTCGCAATGGCTGCGGCGCATCTCGCTCGGCGCGCAGCTCGGCCCCGATGAAAACCTGACGATTTCGCTGCGCGCGATCAACGGCAACGGCGGATTCGCTCCGGCGGGCAGCAACTTTGCGGCGGCATATCACAAACGCTTCCGCAGCGGCGACGAATTGTTCCTGAACTTCGGTACGCCGGCCGCGCCGTACACGCTCGACCGGTTCATCATGAAGTATCTTTTCCGCTTCGGCGGCGAGGCCGGCACGTAGCGCTTACAACCGCGTCACGTCGATAAACGCGTAGTACGTCTTCGGATCGCTGTGCGAGCGGTACACCGTGAGTACCGCTTGCCACTGCGCGCCGTTCTGCGTCGTGGTAAACGTTTGGGAACCGATCGCATCGTTTGCAAGCGGCGGCGACGCGCTCCAGTTTGCGTTCGTCATCTGCGAAGCGAAACTCGCGAGCACGTCCGTGAGCGGCAGCGATGTAACAATGCTCGCGCCGCTGGTACCGCCGGGCACACCCAGGCTATTCGGCTGCATCGTTGCATTGGCGGGCGATTTGAACTGCGGCAGCGGCGCCGGCTGCGAAAACGTTGGGAACGACGGCTGCGGCTGGCACGAATGCGAAGCGGCGGGACTGACGTGAATCGTGACGTCGTTGCTATTCTCGCCCACCAGCGTCGTAATCTGCGGCAATCCCGGTTTGCAAAAGATACTCGCACGATCGTAAGAGAGGCTGAAGCCGCCGGCATGCGGCATAGGGCTGGACATCGGTTTCCATCCCTCGCGTTGCAATCGCGCGAGATACGCATCGAACTGCGATGCCGTAAGGCTGTAATGCAACGACAACAGGTCGCCTGCCGAGACGCTGCCGATCGGTTCACCTTGCGGAAGCGGAATGCCGCGATTCAATTCCGGCGGCAACGTCCGCAGATACAGGTTGACGGCTGCTCCATTCGGCATGTACGCCGATGCGATACGCTTGGCCAGCGCGATGGCCGCAGGCTCATCCGAAACCGTCAGGTGCGCGAGCGGACGGATAGGTGAAATACTCGGTTGGGGCGCCGCAGTCGCCCCGCTGCCGGTCGCTTCAAGCGTCGCATGATACGCCTGCGTGCTCGCATCACGCA
>JBKPMZ010000283.1:0-17827 GCA_046732415.1 Vulcanimicrobiota bacterium | reverse complement strand
GCTTTGCGCGAGAGGTTGATGCGGCCTTGGCCGTCGATCTCCATGACCTTGACCATGACCTCGTCGCCGACTTTGACGACGTCTTCAACCTTCTCGACGCGCGTGGGCGCGAGTTGACTGATGTGCACGAGGCCTTCTTTGCCGGGAAGAATTTTTACAAACGCACCGATGTTGATGATGCGCGTGACCTCGCCCATGTAGGTCTCGCCGACCACGACGTCCTTGGTAATCGATTCGACGATGGAGCGAGCTTTGTCGGCCGATTCGCCGTCGAGCGCGGTGATGAACACCTTGCCGTCGTCCTCGATATCGATCTTCTCGACGCCGGTTTCCTCGATGATCTTGTTGATGACCTTGCCGCCGGGGCCGATGACATCTTTGATCTTGTCCGGATTGATCTGCACGACGATCATGCGCGGCGCGAACTTGCTCAGTTCCGTGCGCGGCTGCGGAATCGTCTCCGCGAGTTTGTCGATGATGAAGTAGCGCGACTTCTTCGCTTCCTCCATCGCCTCGCGCATGATCTGCACGGTGATTCCTTGGACTTTGATGTCCATCTGGATCGCGGTGATGCCTTTCTTGGTGCCCGCGACTTTGAAGTCCATCTCGCCCAGCGCGTCTTCAAGGCCCTGGATGTCGGTGAGAATCGCGTAGTCCTTGCCCTTGAGGATCAGCCCCATGGCAACGCCCGCGACGTGTTCTTTGATCGGCACGCCCGCATCCATGAGCGCGAGCGTGCTTCCGCACACCGACGCCATCGACGACGAGCCGTTCGATTCGAGCACTTCGCTGATGAGACGCAGGGTGTACGGAAACTCTTCCTTGGGCGGAAGCACCGGAACCAGTGCGCGCTCCGCAAGATGTCCGTGACCGATCTCGCGGCGGCCGGGGCCGCGCATCGGGCGCGTCTCACCGACCGAATACGGCGGGAAGTTGTAGTAGTGCATATAGCGCTTGTCTTCCAGCGCCACGATGCCGTCCAAACGCTGCGCGTCGCTGATCGAGCCGAGCGTCGCCGCGGTGAAGACTTGCGTCTGTCCGCGCGTGAAGACGCCCGATCCGTGCACGCGCGGCACGTAATGCACCTTGCACCAAATGGGACGGATCTCGTCGGGTTTGCGGCCGTCGGGACGGATCTTTTCGTCGACGACCATCACGCGCAGCTCGTCCTCTTCCATCGCCTTGATGATCTTGCCGAAGTCTTTCGACAAAAGCGGATCTTCGAGCAACGCTTTGATTTCGGCGTCGTTGCCGGCGCGCGCAATCGCTTCTTCGCGCGAGAGTTTGTCGAACGCCGCTTCACGCTCTTGTTTCTCGACGATGCGCATCGCTTTGGCGACGTCCTTCTTGAACGTCTTTCGCACCCATTTGTCCAGATCGGCATTGACCTTCGCAACCGGGTATTCGCGCTTGGCCTTGCCCGCTTTTTTCGCGAGTTCGTTGATTGCCGCGACGATTTTTTTGATGTTGTCGTGCGCGAACTCGACGGCGCCGAGGAACTCTTCCTCGCTCACCTCGTGCATGCCGCCTTCGACCATCATCACCGCGTCGGCAGTGCCGGCGATGACGATGTCCATGCCGCCGCTTTCATATTGCGGCAGCGTCGGATTGCAGATATAGTTGCCGTTTTCATCGCGCCCGACGCGCACCGCGGCGACCGTTTTGTCGAACGGAATGTCGGAAACGGCGAGCGCGGCGCCCGCGGCGCATACTCCGAGGACGTCGGCGTCGAGTTCAGGATCGATTGAAAGAACGGTCGCGACGACTTGCACGTCGTTGCGGAAACCATCCGGAAAGAGCGGACGTATCGGCCGATCAATTTGGCGCGAACTGAGCACGGCATGCTCGGGCGGACGGCCTTCGCGCTTGATGTACCCGCCCGGAATCTTGCCGGCGGCGTACATTTTTTCTTCGAAATCGCAGGTCAGGGGAAAGAAATCGATGCCTTCACGAGGTTTCTCGGAGGCGGTGACGGCGCAGAGCACGACGTTTTGATCGCCATAACGAACCAGCGCGGACCCGTTCGCTTGTTTTGCGAGTTCGCCGGTTTCGATGGTCATCGTGCGCCCGCCGATCTCGATTGAGACGGACTCTGGCACGGTTACTCCTAGTTTCTTCTGTTGTTTTTGCTCTTATGTGAACCGTGCCGGGTTCGGGCCCGCGCGGCGGCGGACCTGTGCGAACAGGATGATCCTGCCGTGGGTGCGCGCCGCCGCTTGCTTACCTAACGCCTACCGCTTGGCGTACGTGGACGCGCCGGCGAAGTCGACGACCACGCACGGCTCATTACCCTCGACCCATGCGTCGTGCTGGGGTTTGACGCCCATCACGTCGCCGGCCTTGAACTCCGCTTGCGTGCCGTCGCTCATGCGGACGTGCATGCGTCCTGAAACGACGTATCCCAGGTGTTCCACCTCGCAGAGCTGCGTTTGCGCGATCGGACGGACGTGTTCCGACCAGCGCCATCCCGGTTCGAACGTCGCTCGCGCGACGGTGTGCTCGCCGAGGTTCACGATCTCCACGGTCCCTCGCTCGAAACGGCGAACCTCGTCCGGCAACTCGAACGATTTTTGGGAGAGCAAGACCGATCCGGTGGTGCTGCGCATGATGCCTCCCGAAAGAAATGAAGTGTTTCCCGCAACGAAAGCGTAACACGGGCGATGTTATGAAATAACGCGCAAGCGGATCGGCTTTCATTAGGGAGAGTGCATGTTGAAGGGCCTCTGTACCGGCGTTGCGGCGCTGCTGCTGCTTGCGGCGTCCGGAGACACGCAGCCGCGCTGGCAAAGCATTTCACCGGCGGTCGCCTCGCACGCAATGGTCGTTACCGAGCAGCACGACGCCACCGAAGCGGGTGTTGCCACGCTGCGGCGCGGCGGTAACGCGGTCGATGCGGCGATCGCGGTCGCCTACGCGCTGGCCGTGGTCGATCCGTGCTGCGGCAACATCGGCGGCGGCGGATTCATGCTCGTACGCATGCACGACGGACGCGAACGCTTTATCGACTTCCGCGAAAAAGCGCCGCTGCGCGCAAACCCGCGCATGTACTTGGACGAAAAGGGCAACGTCATTCCGCGCGCGAGCACCAAGGGGTATCTCGCCGTGGGCGTTCCCGGAACGGTCATGGGCATGGAACGCGCGCGCGAAGAATTTGGTACGCTGCCGCGCAGTGCGTTGATGGCACCGGCAATCGCACTTGCCAAAAACGGTTTTACGATCTGGCCCGGCGATGCGGCGATCTTCAAGGCGGCGGGCGAAGATCGCGTGAGCGGCGCGTACACGTTCGCGAATCAACCGAACGAGCGCGCGATCTTCATGCACGACGGTCATCTGCCGCAAAACGGCGAGGTACTGCGCCAACCGCAGCTCGCAGCCACGCTCGAACTCATCGCCAAAGACGGCGCTCCCGCGTTTTATGACGGCCCGATTGCCAAGAAAATCGTCGAAGCCAGTTACAAAGGCGGCGGCATGCTCTCGATGGACGACTTTGCCAAATATACGGTCGACGAGCAAACGCCGGTTCATTGCAGGTATCGCGGGTACGACGTCATCTCCGCGCCGCCCCCCAGTTCCGGCGGCGTGACGTTATGCGAAACGCTCGATATTCTTTCCCCGTACCCGCTGCACGATTGGGGATGGCACAGCGCGAAAAGCGCGCACTACGTGGTCGAGGCCGAGCGCCGCGCCTACGCGGATCGCAACGCGTATCTGGGCGATCCGTCATTCGTCAAAAATCCGGTGGCCGATCTGCTCTCGCAAACGTACGCAGCGAAGCTGCGCGCATCGATCGCACCGGACAAAGCCACGCCGTCGGTGCAAGTACATCCCGGTTTACGTGCGCTCGCGCACGAGAACGACGACACGACGCATTTTTCCATCGTCGACAAGTGGGGTAACGCCGTCGCGGTGACCTACACGATCAATGATTGGTTCGGTGCGGGCGTTATCGCCCAAGACACCGGCTTCTTTTTGAACGACGAGATGGACGACTTCACTAGCAAACCGGGCGTGCCCAACATGTTCGGCCTGGTGCAAGGCGTGCGCAACGACATCGAGCCGGGAAAACGTCCGCTCTCGTCCATGGCGCCTACAATCGTGACGAAGGACGGCAAACTGTTCATGGTGACCGGAAGTCCCGGCGGTTCGCGTATCATCACGATCGTGCTCTCGACCCTGCAGAACGTCATCGACTACGGCATGAACGTACAACAAGCGGTGAACGCTCCGCGCCTGCATATGCAATGGCTGCCCGATCGCATCGACGTCGAGCCCGGAGCGCTGAACGAAGCCACTCGCCGGGAACTCCAGTCGATGGGCTATACGTTCAAACAGATCCCCGCGTGGGGATCTGCGCAAGCGATCGTCGTGGATCAGCGAAACCGGAAACTGTACGGCGGAACGGACCGGCGTCATCCGGCAGGGTTAGCAGCCGGATACTAGCGCCGCTAGTCTTTGTGAGCGGTTTCGTCGCCTTCGCGTGATTTGAATCCCTGTTTGTGACTCATGTCGCAAAACGGCTTGTCTTTCGACATGCCGCACCGGCACAAATACACCACCGAGCGCGTCTCCATCACTTTGCCGCTGGGCCACACCACTTCGAAGTCACCGCCGCTCACCATGTAACTGCCGTCGCTCGTCGGTACAATGCGAACTTTTTCCGCCACGTACTGCCTCCAATGCCGGTTGTCGTATTTCTACCATCGGCTAAACGCGTGAAAAAACGCTGAACGGGCGAGCAAGGCTTTCAGATACTTTTCATGCGTATGCGCGATTCTGCCGGTTGGGGGAGCACAGCACTTTACAACTGGAGACCTCGCCAATGAACACTTCGCATGCACGTGTTTTTACTGCTTTGCTAGCCGCCGGCGCGCTCGCCGCGTGCGGCGGAGGCGGCGGATCGGGCGCGGCGCCTGCGGGCTCGCCGGTTATGCCGGCCAAGAGCACCGGAGCGCGCGTCGCACTCGCATTTACGGGAACAGCGTCGCTCTCATCGTCTCGCCGCACGTTCGCGGTAGCGGGAACGAACGTCACGGTGACCTATAACGGCCGCGTCGTCGGAAGCGGACAGCTCGATTCGAACGGAGCAGCCGTGATCGAACTGGAAGACGACGTTCCGGCCGGCGCTACCGTGTCGGTGACGGCAGGAACGATCACCGCGACCTTCGTCCTTGCGCACACAATGGACGACACGGCGGTGCTCGTGCAAGTCAACGCGGATGGTACGATCAGCGTTTCCGTTTCGAGCGGCACGCAGCCGCAGTCATCGCCCGCGCCGGACGATCCGAATGGATCGAGCGAAACGGAAGACGGCCACGGCAACGCCACGTCGGTGGATGAAAACGACGGCAGCACGGCTTTGCCGGCTAATCTGCCCGTCAGTGTAAGCGCGACGTGCCAGAACATCACGTTGACGCCGGTTTCGTCCGCAATCGCCGGGCTACGATTCGAAGAGAACGTGCGCGACGGCGACGGCGGATCGAAACTGAAATACGAAGGGCCGTTCACCGCGGCCATGACGTTCGCCCTCATCGCACAAAGCGCGCGCCTTCGCATCGAACTGTTCGACGCGCAGCAGCAGCAACTGCTCGACGTAAAGGCGCCGCTGACCGCGTTCGGCGTGAGCGCGTGTGCCACGGCCAGCCCATCTGCGTCGCCATCGGCTTCTCCATCGGCGGAGCCTTCGGAATCGCCCTCTCCGGAGCCGTCCGAAACGCCGTAGCTACGGCGTTGCGCGCAAACCGAGCGAGAACGTTCGGGTTCCTGCGCGCCGCACCGTGGCGCCGAAGATGCTCCATGCGCGTGATATCGGGGCGGACAGGGATGCGTCAAAATGCGGATCGACGTCGTAATCGAGCAGATCTCGACGGTACACTGCGTCGATCCGCAGTCCGGCGCTCTGATACGTGAGCCAATACGATCCCACGCTCGCCGGGCGCGGACGCGCGCCGAAGCGATACACGGCTTCGTAGGGCTGCGTGCGATCGTCTTCGTGCAGCAACCACGAACGCAGCGAAAAATTGGGCGCGAATTGCCAGGACGCGGAGATGCCCTCGGAACGAATCGTTCCGTTATCCAAACCGCTCACGCGCTCGCTCATCGAAGTAATCGAGGCGCGAAACCGGCGAAGGTCGCCGTACGACAGCGTTTGCGTAAACAGCGCATTGCGATCGAATACCAGATTCGGCGTTTCCGGCGGATATACGAACGCTTCCAAAAGCGTCGGCAGCGCGAACGATTGCGCGGCCTGCACGTCGAGCGTCCAATGCGGATCGAACGCATACGATCCGGAGAACGAGGGCGCGATCATCCCGCCGCTCAGCGCGGTTTGCTCCCCTGCGGCTCCGCCCGCATAATGTACGCCGAATGCTCCGAAACCCAGGCGCATGCTGTAGCGAGCGCCTGCGGTTTGCGCACCCATGGTCACGCGCGTCTGCGCGATCGCGCCCGCAGTGAGCGGCAGCGACGTGCCGGTCGTGCGGTAATAACCGCTCGATGCGCGCACGCCCGCGTCGGCGAAGAATTGCACCGGCGTGTTCGTCATCACGCCTGCGTTCGCTTGAACGTCACTCCATTTCGCGGCGTACGCAATCGTCGGCGTTGTGCCGCCGTACCCGCCGCCGTCAGCGGTAACGGATGCGGTAACGCGATTCTGACGCATGCTGGTGAACGCGGCGCGAAACCCCGTATCGGACGTATTGAGTTCCTGGCCGCTCGATCCGTAGCGGTCTTGCGCCGCAATCCCGGTAAAATCGAGCGCGTCGTCACCCAGCGGAATGCGAAACGACGCATCCGCGCGCGAGCGAACGTCGGACGGATCGTGCGAAATTGCCGCGGTCCACGCGGCGTTGTCGAGCGTTTGACCGCCACGCGCCGCGCTTGCACCGCCGCCCGCCGCGACGCCGTTCCACGGATCGGTGCCGTGCGTGTCGGCAATCAGCGTTCCGCCACCGGCGAGATCGCCGTACGCGAACGCATCCGACGGTGGCAGCCACGACACGCGCTGTACCGAATACGCGGGAAATGCTACGAACGGCGATTGGTTCGAGGCGACGTCGTAGATCGGAATGCCGTCGTCCAGCACGAGCGCTCCGCGCGAGGACGCGCCGCGGTCGGATATCTGCGGTCCCGGCAGCGAGTGCGAACTGTTTTCGAGCACCGTGAACGGCGTGAGCGCGGCAATCGATTCCGCGTGCGAATACGGCAGCGACTGCACGTCGCGATCCGAAGGCGAGGGTTGCGCGAGCGCGTCGTACCGGTGAACGAGCGCGACGACGGGTTCGTCGCCCGACACTACAAGCGTTTGCGTGCGGCAATAGGCGCACGTGATGGTGACGGCATGCACGCCGGCCGCTTCCAGTGCGAACGTTCCTTGCGCATCGGTGCTCGCCGAGGCGTCCCCGGCGCGCACGAGCGCTCCGGCAATCGGCATGCCGTACTGATCGCGAACGCTCCCCACGACGAGCGGCGTGGGGGCTGCCGCCAGCAAGGCGGGCAGGGCGAGGAGAAGCAGCCAGCGATTCACGGATTCTTCAGAGATTCGGTTATACTAGAAGCAATGTCAAGGCTTTGGGTCCGTGCCGTCCTCGTTGCCGCCCTGCTCACTTCCGTCGCCGGAGGTGCGGCGGTCGGCGTTGCGGGGGCCGCCTCCGTGGAAACCATGCTGGACGGGGCGCTTGTGCCCTCGTCCGCGCCGGCAATGCTTGGGCCCATCACCGAGGCCGGCCGCAAGGGCTGGGCCTGTAAACCCGAGCAAGCAGCGTCCGCGCGCCACTGGCGCGACGCCGAACTCCCCGACGCAGCGGCTCCGTAAGTATGCTCCTGCGGACGCTCGCTGCGGCGCTGATCGTTTTCGCGGCGGGTGCCGGCATTGCTGCCGCGCAGACGTACGGCAGTTCCACTCCGCCGCCAAGGACCACCGACGTCCATGCGCTGCGCGCGCTCGCGCAAGCGCGCGAAGTGCACGAGCGCTTTACCATCGGCTTGGACGCGGAACGGCGTGGCCAATGGGCTGCCGCTGCCGCGGAATTCGAACGAATTATCACGCTGCATCCACCTGAGCCCCAATTCTCAACGGCGTACTACGATGCCGGGATTGCCTACGCGCATTTGAACCGCATGGACGATGCGGCTCGTTCGTTCCGCGCCGCAATTGCCGGCGATCCGCAGTTTCTCGCCGCGATGGCAAATTTGATCGCGGTCGATTTGGCGCGCGGCGATCTGCGCGAAGCGCGAAGCGTTTCGGATCGCTTCATCGCACTGGCTCCTGATTCGGCACGCGCGCAGTATTCGCGCGGTATCGTCGCATTGCGGCAAGGCGACTTCGGCGCCGCGCGGCAGAGCTTCGGCCAATTGCTGCAAGCCGATCCGCAATATGCACTCGCGCATTACAATCTGGCGATCGCGCAGGCGGGCGACGGGCAATATCCGTCAGCGGAGCACGAATTGCGCATCGCACTCGATCTCGCGCCGTCATACGGGCGCGCACGCTTCGCGCTGGGAACCGTGCTGCTGCACGAGGGCAAGCGCGCGCAGGCACGAGAGGCGTTCGACGCGGTCGCGCGCGATGCGGCGGGCGATGCGGCGCTGCGGAATCTGGCGGTCGCGATGCGCGACGCCATCCGCCCGTAAGCCTTCAAACTTTCTTCATTTCTTGAGCGTACGCTCCCCGCATGTCCATCTTTGACACATTGCTGGCGCCCAGCACCGGTTCGCCGTCACCCTGTGGCGGCGGCGGCGGATACGGCTGCTAAATGCTCAGTCGCATCCGAGCGAGCGTCATCGCCATCCTGGCAGCGGTGGCGCTCGCCCACCCCGCGCACGCTGCGGGTTTGCCGCAACTGGTCGATCAGCGCGGACACGCATTCACATTCGCAAGCCTGCGCGGCACGCCGCTCATCGTGACGTTCGTCGCGGCGCATTGCACCGATGCGTGTCCGCTCATCAACGCGCAATTCGCGCAAGCCGCCGCGCGGTTTGCGCATTCGCACGTGCACGTGCGTCTGCTTACGATTACGCTCGATCCCGAACACGACTCGCTGAGCGACATGCGCGCGATCGCGCAGCGTTTCCATGCCGATCCTCGCCAGTGGATCGTCGCCGGCGGCACGCGTGCGAACGTCCATTCCGTGATGGCCGCATTCGGCGTGCAAGCGCAGCGGGGGCGCAAAGGCTACGCGGACGTGCATACGACGTTCGTATACTACGTGGACGCGCGCGGTATGCTTCGAAAAACGATCCTGGCGTCGACGGCGCTGAGCGATCAGATGGTGGACTTGGTACGATGAAACGCAGTCTATTCGTGCTGGCGGCCCTGCTCGCGGCTTGCACGCCCGGAGGTTCGTTCGGTTCGTCCGCGGGATCGCCCGGCGCACCGGGCGGAGCGCAGATTACGAAGATCGACGTGAACTTGACGTTGCACTCCGCGCCGTCGCAGACGAATGCGGGCAGCGGTGCGGGCTATGCACCGGTGCAAACCACCGTTCCCATCGGATCGTTCGTGCAGTTCGTCAATTCCGATGGTTTCGCGCACACCGCAACCGCGATTCCGAACAGCAGCAGTTTTCCGGCGAGTTCACCGTTCGGCGTGAGCGCACAAACGCAAACCGGAAGTGCGATCTCGGGTTCGTGGAGCAGCGGCACGCTGCAGGCCGGACAGAGCTCGCAACTCATCCAAATCGACGCGCCCGGAACGTACCTCTACGGCTGTTTCTTCCACTACGGAGCGCCCATGCGAGGAGCGATCGTTGCGCAGTAAATTCGCTTTGACGTTCGCGCTGCTGCTCGCGGCGATTGCATTCGCGCTGCCGCAGCGTGCAAGCGCGATTCCGCTGTTTGCACAGCGCTACCGCCTGCAGTGCGGCGCATGTCACACCGTTCTTCCCGAACTCAACGCATTCGGGCAGCACTTTCGCGACCACGGCTATCAACTGCCGCTGCCCCGGCACGGTACGACGGGCGTCGCGGTGCGCTATCAACTCGAGTGGGAACAGGATCCCGCGCCCGGCAGCCGGCGTTTTTCACCGGGCGGCGTGCTGCTCTCAAATGCCGACATCGGCAAAATCAGCGCGTTCGTGCACTACAATCTGGGCGCCGGCGGCGGTCCCAGCGCGCTCTTTCTGGGGTATCTCGCCACGTACAACGAGCATACGAAATCGCTGTACCGCGCCGGATTGTTCGAATTGCCGCTCGCGCAATCGCCGGGACAGCGGCTCGACGATCTCCAGCAATACGGCTACTACGGTACGCACGCGGGCCTGAACGATCTCGCGCTGTCCTCGCCGCGCTGGGGCGTGCAACTGGAACGCACGTCGGGCGCGGTGGTCGGCGACGTCACCGTCTCGACCGGTGAATTTAAAGGTGCGGCGTACGGCGGAAAACCGCTGGCGACCGGCGAGACGACCTCGGCCAACGCCCCGGAAATCGGTTTGTTCTTGCGCGGTCCGGTCGCGCCGGGAATCACCGTCGGCGGCGAGTGGATTACGGGGTCGCGCTGGATCGTGCAGACCGGCAAGAGCGGCTTTTCCGACGCGTACCGGCGCTCGGGACTCTTGCTGCACGGCACGCGCGGGCGGTTCGATTTGCAGGCCGAGCAGTGGTGGGGTTCCGATCAAAATGCTGATGGGTTCGGCACGTTGCTCGGCAGCAGCGGCGGCTACGTGCGGCTGAAGTACTATCCCACGCCGCACAGTTACTTCGGCCTGCGCTATGACGCCGCCGCCTCGCCGTTCGTCACGCGTGACATGGTGTATTACTTCGCCTTCCACGTGACGCCGCACGCACGACTGCTCTTCCAGCAGGTCCAGACGATTGGGGGAGCGGGACATTTTGGCGCGGCGCTGACGGTGGGAGCGCCCTGGCCGCCGAACCTGTAGATATGCGCATCTTGGTGATCGAGGACAATGCTTCGGTCGCTGCGGCGGTGCAGTCGATGCTCGAACGGCGCAAATATGCGGTCGATGTGGCGGCCGACGGCGATACGGGCTTGGACTGTCTGCTCCGGCAAACGTATGATGCGGCGATCGTCGACGTCGTGCTCCCTCACCGCGACGGTTTCACGATTGCCAGCGCCGCGCGTGCCGAAGGCGTGCAAACGCCCATGCTCATGCTCACGGCGCGCGACGCCGTCGAAGATCGCGTGCGCGGCCTCGACAGCGGTGCCGACGATTATCTGGTCAAGCCGTTCGAAGAAGAAGAACTTATTGCGCGCGTGCGGGCGCTGCTGCGCCGCGGCGACCGGCCGGTCAAGGACGCCATCGTCGCCGGCGCGCTCGAAGTGGACATGGGCGCGCGTCAAGCGCGCTACGCTGGGAAAGCGCTCTCGCTCGGTTTGACCGAGTTTCGTATGCTCGAGTTTTTCGCGCGCAACAGCGGCCTGGTGCTCAGCCGCGAGCATCTGCTCGAACGGCTGTGGGAGTACGACTTCGACGGATCGAGCAACATCGTCGACGTGTACGTGAGTCAACTGCGGCGCAAACTCAAGCGTGCCGGCGCGGGCGACGTCATTCAAACGGTGTGGGGCGTCGGATACAAGTTCCAGCCTTGATCGCACGGCTGACGCTTCGTTATCTGCTCGTCTTCGCCGTAGTGCTCGCCGCGCTCAGCGCGGGCGCGTATCTTTTCGTGGGGCGCGAGTACGCGTCGCTTTTGCTGCCCGCGCTCGGCACGCCGGAGGTGTCGCGCGGTTACGCGATCGCCATGCGCCGCGTGCTGTTCACGATTCTCGCATTCGACGTTCCGCTATTGATCGTCGTCGGCGCGGCCGCGTGGATGCTCGCGCGCGCATCGCTGCAGCCGCTCATTACAGCGCAAGAACGGGAGCGCGCGTTTGCCGCGGATGCCGCACACGCGCTACGTTCGCCGCTTGCGACAATTGCGAGCGTCGCGCAGGCGCAGCGCCCGAACGCTTCCCCCGAACTTGCCGATGCGCTTGCGACGATTGCGCGCGCGGCGCTCGATGCGTCCGCAACGGTGGGCGATCTGCTCACGCTCGCGCGCAGCGCGCAGCCGCAGGCGCTGGCAAAAGAACCCATCGATTTGGGTGCGGTCGTGGCGGATACGGCCAAAGAATTCGCGCAACTCGCAGCGGATCGCAAACTGCAGTTCGACGTGAAACCGGCGAGCGTCATCGTGGAAGCGGACGAAAGCCGCGTGCGCGAAATGACGCGCAACCTGCTGGCGAATGCCGTACGTCACGCCAAATCCGGCATCGTCGTACGCGTGCAGGGCGGCGATCAGGCGCAGCTCGTGATTACCAATGACGGCGATCCCGTTGAGCCGCAGATCAAAGACCGCATCTTCGAACGGTTCTTTCGCGCCGACGGCCACACCGAAGGCAGCGGTCTGGGTTTGGCCATCGTGCGATGGATTGCGAACGCGCACGGCGGCAGCGTGATCGTTCGCGATTGCGAACGCGGCAACGGCGCGGAATTTATCGTAAGCCTGCCCGCTATGCGGCTGGAGTAGCGCCCGCTTCAGAGTTTCTTCACCTTTGAGGCGCTCAATCGCCTTATGGGGATTGCATATCTGTTTGCCGCGTTGACGCTCGTCGTACCGCTGCAGGCGATGAACGGCAGCGGTGAGAGCGGGACTGCAACGTTTACGGCGCAGGGCGACAAGACGCTCGTGGTCATCGAGTTGCAAAACGGCTCGTCCACGCGTCAGCCGAGTCATTTGCATGCGGGCTCGTGCGACGACTACACGCCGCGTCCCGCGTACGGGCTCTCAGACGTGATCAACGGAAAGTCGCGCACGCTCGTTGCGGCGCCGTTCGAACGGCTCGTAAACGGCTCGATGATCGTCAACGTGCACCATTCGTACGACGACATCGCCACGCAGAGCGCCTGCGGAGCGGTCAAGCGCTAGCGCCATGCTGGCACGTTTTCCGGTCGTCGCGCAGATAGGCGCCGGTTTCGCGCTCGCGCTGTTGCTGCTGGTAAGCGTCGGCGCCGCCGAGTACGCCAGCATTTCGGAAATGCGCGCACGCGCCGCGGAAGCTGCTGCACTCACAAACATCAGCGCACTGGCCGGCGACCTGCTCACGCAATTGTTGCAAGAAGAAAGTGCCGTACGCGGCTACGCCGCAACGCACGATGCGCGCTTTCTCGCCGACGGGACGGCGGGCAAGGCCGGCGCGGCGCGGGATCTCGCGGCGCTCGACCGCAGCGATCAAACAAAAGTGATTTCTTCGAACCGTCTCGAGCAGATCGACATCGTGACGGCGCAGATCGAGGACGACGTTAAGGCGCTCGATCCGCTGTTCGCGCGCCGCGATCTGCCGGCCGAGCGCACTGCATTCGCAAAGGTGCGTACCGATCGCGACGCGCTGTGGAACTACACCGCGCGCGGTGCAGCCGCTGCCACGACGGCCTTCGAGGCTGCGCGCACAACCGTCGTATTCACCTTGATCGCCGGTACGCTGCTCGCCGCGCTTGCGTTTGCCGTCGCCGCGGGAATCGTGAGCCGCAGTATCGCGCGCCGCTTGGCCGCCATCACGAACGCACTGCGCGAGGTGGCTGCAACCGATATCCCGCAACTGGTTTCGGCGTTCGCGTCGCTGGCGCAAGGCGATCTCGGCTCGACCTTCGCGTATTCTCGCGCCGAACTGGACGCGCGCGGGACGGACGAGATTGCGGCCCTGTGCGGCAGCTACAATGCCGTATCCGCCGGATTGCGCAAAATTGCCGTCGAGTTCGACGAGATGACGCTGCGCTTGCAGGCGACCATCGCGTGTATTTCAGATTCCGCAGGCGATCTGGCCGGCGTGAGCGGTGAGGTCGCGGACGCGACGACCGAATCGCGCGTTGCCGTCTCGCAAATTCATGCGGCCGTCGAGCAAGTCGTCAGCGGCGCGAATCAGCAGGCCTCGCATCTACTGCAGGCGCGCTGCGAAGTAGAAGATCTGACGCAGAGCGCGCGCGCTATCGCCGACGGCGCTGCGGATCAAGAGCGCGCGACGATCTCCGCTGCGTCGGCGATGAACGGTTTGAACGAAGAGATCGCGCGCTTCGGCGTTCTCGGGCAAACGCTTGCGGCGGGCGCCGAACAGTCGCGTCTGCGCGCGAATGCGGGAATCGACGCGGTTGCGCAGACCGCCCGAGCAATTGCGCAACTCGGCGACTCGACCGCGCAGGCGCTCAAAGCGATGCGCACGCTTGAAGAGCGATCGGCAAAGGTATCGGAGATCGTCAGCGTCATCGACGAGATGGCGGACCAAACGAATTTGCTTGCGCTTAATGCTGCCATTGAAGCGGCGCGTGCGGGCGAGCACGGCCGTGGCTTCGCCGTCGTCGCAAGCGAAGTGCGCCAGCTTGCCGAGCAATCGCGTCGTTCCACGAGCGAAATTCGCGACATTTTGACCGGCATTCGTGCGGAAACGGTGCGCTGCGCGCAGTCCATCGCACAGGCGGCAACCCAAACCCAAACGGGTTTGACGCTTTCCAGCAGCGCCGGCAACGTGCTGCAAGAGATGGCGGCGGCAATCGCGCAAACCGCGGGCATTGCCGATGAAGTTGCCGCGCGCTCCGATGCCATGCAGCGCGCGTCCGAGTCGCTGGCGGGCGACATCGGCAACGTGCTGCGGGTGATCGAACGCAATGCGCGCATCGCGCAAGACGTGAGCGGCACGACCCAAACCGTCCTCGATCGCATCATGCCGGTTGCGGCTTCCGCCGACCAGCAGGCACGCACGGCGTTGGAAGTATCAGGCGCAACCGCGTCGCTCGACAAGCAAATCGCCGCGATCGAAGGATCGTCCCGATCCTCGCTCGCGCAGTCGGAACAGTTACGCCTGCTGATTTCGGCCTTCAACATCGGCACTGGACGCACACTCGCCATCGCAGGAGACGAACGATGACTTTTCAAGCGGTTGCGCTGCTCGCGACGACGCTTTTCGCAAAGCAGACGATGCTTTCGTGCAATGCGTGCCATACGGCGGTGATGGGGCTTACGCCGTTCGGGCGCGGATTTCGCAACAGCAACTACCGCATGGTGCGGCTGACGAAAACGGGCGCTCCGGCCGTTGCGCTGCGCGGGCAGTTCGCCTATACCAGCGAGCCCGACGACTCCGGCTTGCCCAAACTCATTCTCGACGAAGTCGATTACTTCGTGGCCGGGCAGATCGCGGACAACTTCAGTTATTTCAGCGACGTCTATGCGGTTGACGGCGGACGCAGCGGCCTCACGCGTGAAGCATGGCTCGAATATTCGTCGTCGCGTCAGCGTTCGCCGCGGGCCTACCGCGCCACATTAGGACTCGTAACGCTTCCCGTTCCGCTCGAACCCGAATCGTTTCGCGAAACGAGCGAACATTACGCGGTGTGGGATCAAACGGTCGGTGCGAACCGGTTCACGTTTTTCGATCCGCACTATGCGCTTTCGGGCAGCATCGGCAATCAAGTGCATGGTGTGAGTGCGTCGCTGCTGGCCGTGTCCGGCAGCGATCCGCAAGCGGGAACGCCGAGCAGCGGCATCGACACGATGGCTGCGGTGCAGGACGAAGCCGGACCGCTCGTGCTTGAAGCGTATCGCTACGACGGCCGCCGTTTCACCGGGCCAATCGCGGACCGCTTCTCGCGTTTGGGGTTCGGCGCGTCGCTGTACGCGGGACGGTTTTCCGTCAATGCCGTCACGCAAAGCGGCTTCGACTCCAGCGCGAACGGCGACGGTATCGCCGCCTCGTCGGGCGGCGGATTCTTACAGGCGCGCTATCAACTCTCGCAGAGCGCCTTTGCGATCGCGCGCTACGACGGCATCGAAGACGGATTCGGCACGTTTTCCCGGACGCTGACCATCGGCGCCGGAACGCGTGTGGGGCGTAACTTCCGCTTCGAACTCGAAGACGTGATCGGCCACGCTCCCGCGACGACGCACACGCTCAACGCGGTGCTGGGTTTCGGTTTTTCCAACGCCGGAGGATCGCAGGCGTATTAGCTGCGGCCGCTGCGCTAAAAGGGGCTCCTTCGAGGGCCTTGGAGGCGCGGACGGGTATCTACCGCGTGATATGCAACCTCTCTCCGCACAGCGCCTTACCGAGCTGCAGGAGCAGGCGAATCTCTGCCGTCAGGGCATCATTCGCGCGCTCGAAGCCGCCGGTTCCGGACACTCCGCCGGCTCGCTCGACATGGCGGACATTTTTACGGCATTGTATCAGCACGTGCTGCGCCACGATCCCAAGAATCCGGAATGGCCGCAGCGCGACCGGCTGCTGCTCTCGTGCGGGCACATCGCGCCCGTGCGGTACAGCGCGATGGCGTATGCCGGGTATTTTCCGGCCGAAGAATTGCTCACGCTGCGCAAGTTCGGAACGCGTTTGCAAGGCCACCCGGAACGCGTACGTATGCCTGCGCTCGAGAGCACGTCGGGTCCGCTCGGTGAAGGTTTGGCGCAAGGCACGGGCATGGCGCTGAGCGCGAAGATGGACGCGCAAGAGTGGCGCGTGTACGTGATTACATCGGACGCGGAACACCAGTGCGGCTTGCATTGGGAGGCGGTGCTCACGGCCGGCAAATTCAAGTTGAACAATCTCATCAGCATCATCGATCGCAACTTCATTCAAATCGACGGCAGCACCGAGGACGTGATGCCGCTCGAACCGCTCGCGGATAAGTACCGTGCGTTCAACTGGAACGTGCTGGAATGCAACGGCCACGACATCGCACAGTTCATTTCGACCGTCGAACAGGCGCAGCGCTCGCAAGACAAGCCGAGCGTCATCATCGCGCACACCACACCCGGCAAAGGCGTGAGTTACATGGAAGGCGACTACACCTGGCACGGCAAGCCGCCGAACACCACGCAAGCCGAAGAAGCGCTGCGCGAATTGCAGGCGGAGCGGGAAAGGATTCTCGCCCATGGCTAGCACCGACGTGATGAACGGCGCCGCTTCGATGCGTCTGGCTCCGCTCGACGATCCGAAGACGATCAAACAAGTTCCGACGCGCAACGGCTTCGGTGAGGGCTTGTTGGAAGCGGCCAAAGCGAACAAAAACGTGATCGGTATTTGTGCCGATTTGTCCGAATCGACGCGCATGCTGGCGCTCAAGGAAACGCTGCCGGATCAATACATCGAGATCGGCGTCTCGGAGCAGTTGCTCGTCGCCATGGCCGGCGGCCTCGCCAGTACCGGCAAAATTCCCTGGATCGCCAGTTACGCGATGTTCAACCCGGGGCGCTCGTGGGAGCAAGTGCGCACCATTATGGCGCTCAACGAAACGAACGTGAAGATCGCCGGAGCCCATGCAGGCGTATCCGTCGGCCCCGACGGCGCCACCCACCAAGCCATCGAAGACATCGCCATCATGCGCGTGATTCCGCACATGACGGTGGTGGTACCGTGCGACTCGCTTCAAACCAAGAAAGCGACGCTCGCGCTCACCGCGATGAACGGTCCGGTATATCTGCGTTTCGCCCGTGAGAAATCGCCAGTCGTCACGACGCAAGAGACGCCGTTCGAAATCGGAAAGGCGCAAGTCTTTCGCGACGGCACCGACGTGGCGATCATTGCCTGCGGCATTCTCGTCTACAACGCGCTGATCGCAGCGCAAGAACTCGCCGGCGAAGGCATCAACTGCCTGGTGATCAACAATCACACCATCAAGCCGATGGACGAACCCGCGATTGTCGAAGCGGCACGGCGATGCGGTGCGGTTGTGACCGTGGAAGAGCACCAGGTTCACGCCGGCATGGGATCGCGCGTCGCGGAAATTCTCGCGCAGCGCAATCCCGTTCCGATCGAGTTTGTCGGCGTTCAGGACCAGTTCGGTCAATCCGGCGATCCTGCGGAATTGATCGAACATTACGGCATGGGAACGACCTCTATCAAAGAGGCCGT
>JBKPMZ010000282.1:0-6140 GCA_046732415.1 Vulcanimicrobiota bacterium | reverse complement strand
GCCCAGCACGTAGCCGATGAAAAACATGGTCGCCGGGTTGAGAACGGGGTTTCCTAAAAAGAACGCGAGTGCACCGCTGATGCTGATGTTCTGCTTGCGAAGGCCCACTACCAGTGGACCGGTGCAGCATGTTCACATCATGCCGGCAAGTGAAAGCCCTCCGGCAAGTGCAGTTGAACCGAACGAAGTTCCGCCGAGCAATCGATGCAGCCACGTGCGCGGCACGAATACCGGCACCGTGGCGCCGAGCACGAGCGCGAGAAGAAGCGCCTGCCATATCGCTTTGTAATACGTCAGCGCGTACCCCCACGCGGCGGCGATGCCAACCCGCGGCGTTTCGCCCGATTTGCCCGAGACGATCGACGACCCGATGGAGTGCGTCACGGCGGCAACGTGCGTCTTGTGCCAATACGGTGACCATTTCACGATGAACAGCCCGATCGCAAAAAGCGCGAGGAACAGCAGCGTGCCGAATACCAAGCGGCGCGTGGCGACTGCGGTAGTGCTTAAACCGAGAGCTTCATCACGAGTCGACAATCGATCTCTCCTTATGCCTTGACGGTACGAAAGCCGGTGATGATGTCCCGGCGATGCGGTCGGTAAAAATTGCGCCAGCGCGTCGTGATAAGACGCGACCGTGTGGACCACGCACCGCCGCGCAAAACGTAATGCGTGCCGAACCAGGGCTCGGAATATTCTTTGTACGGATCCGGCGCGAACCCTGGATACGGTTCGAACAGGCTCTGCGTCCACTCCCACACGTTGCCGATCATCTGCCGGCAGCCGTACCGGCTTTCGGCGTCGGCGAACAGCGACACGTCGCACACATCGCCATACGCGCCGTCGAGATTCCCGCGAACCGGCGCGTCAGTCGCGGCGACTTCCCACTCCGCTTCGGTCGGCAAACGCCGTCCGGCCCAGCGGCAATACGCCTGCGCCTCAAAGTAATTAACGTGCGCCACCGGATCGTTCTCGCGCAGCGGAACGTGGCGCTCGAAATGCCGCCGCATGCCGTCTTGCCAGTAAATCGGCTGCTGCGCATCCGCGCGCGTGCGCCACGCCCAGCCGTCGTCGCTCCAAAACTCGCGCGTGCCGTAGCCGCCGTCGTCGATAAAAGCGCGAAACTGCGCATTTGTGACCGGTGTGCGCGCGATCTCGAACGCGTCGAGTCTCACCTCGTGCGCCCATTTTTCGTTGTCGAACACGAAGCCGTGGTCGGGCGTGCTGCCGATGGTGTAGGTGCCGGCGGGGACGTGCGCGTCGCCTAGGGCCTCGACAGGCTCGGCCGCGCCCAGCGAGACGCTGCGCTCCAGCGGCCACGCATACCCCAACGTTTGCCGCGTGTACACCATCGCTTCGGCATGCATGTCTTCGTGAAAGAGCGCCAGCGCGTAAAAATACGGCGCCTGCGGCATGCGCGCGGCATCGTCGGCGCGCGCGAGCATGCGTTCGAGTTGCGTGCGCATGAAGTCGAGCGTTTTTGCGCGATCGGGAAGCGGCAGCGACCAGCGCGTGTCGTGCGGAATCCTCGCGGAGTCGTACAGGCTGTCGGCACCCGGCACGATCGGTGCTTCGCCGAAGAGATGGCGAAGCGTCCAATACTCCGCAAAGTAGGCGACGTGGCCGATTTCCCATAAGATGGGGTTGATGATCTCCAGCATCGGCACGGTGAACTGCGCGTCCGTCAAATCTGAAACGAGCGCGAGCGTACGCTCGCGCGCCTCGCGCAGATCATCTAAACGCAGTTCTGCAGGCAGCGTTCTCATCGTGTCGCCGCCCTCGCGCAGCGCGAGCGCCGGCAACACCGTAACGGCGCAGCGTTACGCGCGGATGTTCCGGCGGCTCGGCCATGCATGCCGCATCGCTCCGGCGTATACCGGAGAGGACGCTGCGTGCCTAGTCGCGTTACACGCCCGCAAGAGCGCAAAGAGCGTGCTGGCATACCGTGCGGCTTATCCACGGCGCCGCATCATCCTTGTTCTCACCGGCACCGACGTATACCGGGACATCCACCGCAGCGCCCTGGCGGTGCGCGCGCTGCGGGCGGCCGACGTCATCGTCACGCTGCAGCCGCAGGCGATTGCTGAATTGCCTGCGGAACTGCGGAAGAAAGCACGCGCGATCATTCAGTCGTCTCCAACCCGGCGGCACGGTTCGCGGTTGCGCGGCGGCGTGCTGCGCGTGTGCGTGCTCGGCCATCTGCGTTCGGAAAAAGATCCGATGCGCGCGGCGTACGCGCTGCGCATGCTCGACGGCGCGCCTGTGGAAGTCACGCACGCGGGCGGAATACTCTCGCCCGTGTACGAGCGCGCAACGGCGCGCGAAATGCAGCGCGCCACGCGGTATCGCTATCTGGGCGAGCTCTCGCGTACGCGTGCGTTGCAGTTGCTGGCAAACAGCGATCTGCTCGTGCAATCCTCGCGCATGGAGGGCGGCGCGAATGCCGTTTGCGAGGCAATCGCGTGCGGAACGCCGGTGCTGGCGTCGCGGATCGCCGGCAACACCGGCATTTTAGGGCGCCGTTATCCGGGGCTGTACGACCTCGGCGATACGCGCGGGCTCGCGCAATTACTGCACCGCGCGGTCACGTCGCCTGCGTTTTACGAGCGTTTGCGCGACGCATGCGAAGTACTGCGTCCGCTCGTGCATCCGCAGCGCGAACTGCGCGCGTGGCGTGCACTCCTGCCGCACACATAGGTCCATCGGCCCAACACGCTGGGAAATGCTCCACTGTGAGCGGTTCTACAATAGCGTTTAAATAGCCGGGTGCGACAGTCTGCTGTGCTGCTCGCATGCGTCTTTGTTGTGCTGCTCGCCGCCTGTGGCGGCGGCGGCACCACCGCTCCGAACAACGGCGTTTTGCCCGTTGCTCCGGCGGATCCGCATGCGCCCGGCTCTCCACCGACCGCGACACCCAAGCCGAAATCCACGCCAACTGCGACGCCGAAACCGAAGGCAACGCCAACGCCGGTACCAACGCCAACGCCTGTGCCGACGGCAACGCCCGCATCATCGTCGTCGCATAACTACGCGACGCGCTTGCCCAATACGAACGGGCGCATCGGTTTGTTCCAGGTCTTCGATTACCGCAACGGCTACATGCCGCAGTCGCAAATTGCGCAGTACGGCGCGCGCATGGACGCTGTGTGGGGATCGGTCGAACCCGCGCCGTGGCGATCCGCGCATCCGGCGATGCTCGTCTCGCAGTATTTCATCATGGGGCTCGATCAGTACAGCGTGACGCATCATGCGCTTTCGTGGTGGCAGCAGCAGCATCCCGATTGGATTTTATACGCATGTACCGCAAGCGGCGCGCCCACGCACGACGTCGCGTACATGAGCGGCATCAACGTGCCCGACGTTCCGCTCGACATTCACAATCCCAGCGCCGTTGCCTATCAAGTCACCACGCTGGCGCAAGCGGCGAAGAACGGCGGTTATAACGCGCTTGCCATCGATCAGGTCGTGTTCTGGAACGTGTATCTCGGCGGGAATCCGAATTTCGGCCAGCGCGTGAAAAGCGGCGAGTACGGCTGCGGAACCTGGCACGGCAATTCGTTCAATCGCATCTATGCGCGTCCGCAAGACCCGCAATATACGACCGACGTGGTGAACTATGTCGCGCACGCGCGCAGCATCGCGCATTCGTACGGCTTGGCGCTCATCGTCAATCATCCAGCCGGTCCGCTGAGCAGCGGCGCGGAGCGCGGGCTGCTCGCGAACACCGACGTGGTGATGGATGAAACCGGCTTTAGCGATTACGGCCGGTACGCGCAGTACAACGGCGCGATCGTGAAAGAAGAACTGGCGTACGTGCGCTACGCGCAAGAGCACGGAACGGGCGTGCTGGTGATCGACAAATTCGCCAACAAACCGCACGTCGATAGCGCAGGCTTGGAATATTCGCTCGCGACGTATCTACTCGGAAACGAAGGCGGCATGCTGCTCTTTACCGGCGGTTTGAACGACTACGGCACCCTGCAGTATCACGCCGAATACGGTGCGGCAATTGGGCGGCCGTGCTCGCTTGCCGCGAGTAGCGGCTCCATCTTCAGCCGGCGCTTCAGCGGCGGCATGGCGGTGGTCAATGCGAGCGGCAGCACGCAGCGCTTCACGCTGCCGTCGTCGGGCTACCGCGACATCGAAGGGCGCGGCGTTTCCGGCACGACCCTAACGCTCGCTCCCAACGACGCCTACGTGCTGCTGGGCGGCAGCGGCTGTTGACCTAATGCGTTAGAACGCTTGGTCTACCGCTGCCCGGCCGAAGCATGGGTATATTGGTAGCATGCGGCTCTTCGGCGAGGTGAACGTCGTACGCGGATCAGTGGCCTGGACCCGGCCGTTCCGCCTGCGTTTGACCCGCCCGGCAGCGGTCGAAATGCCTCCCGCACCCGCGGCAGTGCCGGAGTACGATGAAGAAGGGCGCCTCTACGTGTCGCGATTCGCACGCTCGCTGCCGCAGCAGTACACGATCGAACGCGACCGCATCTTCGACTACATGAAGCGGCGCAAGCTTCCCGACGCGGGACAGCGGCAGATCCGGCGCGACTTGCGCAACAGCGGCGACCTCTACGCCGACGTGCGCGACCTGGAATTCCACCCGGATATCGAGCAAGCGTAACTCCGCGGCCCGTCGAAACGTTACTGCGGCATGCGACTGTTCTTTGCGGCGCTTTTTTTGTGCGTTCTGGGCTACACCGCGCTCACGAGTTACGCGGGCTTTCTAGTGGCGCGCGGCATCGACGACGCCAAGGCCAAGAGCGTGGTGACGCGCGTGGGCGCGCATCTCCTGGGCCGCGACGCTGTCGAACGCGTCGCTATCCGCAAAGGCAACGTGCCGGGCTGGATTACCCAGTCGCCCGCGTTCTGGATGGCGCTTCGCGCGAACGAATAGCGCTAACGCAGGTAGTCCAGCGGATTCACGTACTGCAGTTTGGGGTTGAGGCGCACGAACTCGCGCAGTAAATATTCGTGGCCTTGTCCCATCATCACCACCACGCGGTCGCCCGGTTGAATCACGCTCAGAATATTCGAGAAGATGTAGCAGTTGCGCGAGTACCACTGCGCGACGTATGCCGCACCTGCGTTATCGGCGCTGCGCCCCATCCCATCCATCACGCTGTACCAACCGGCGTTCGCGCGAATCGCCGCGTCGCTGTTCAAATAGCGCAGCAAGTCGAGGTACGTGCCATTGCGTTCGAGGGTTTCTTGCCGTGCTAAATAGGCGTCGAACACCGGGTCGTGCACCGTTTCAAAGTTTTTCTGAAGATACGCATAGATGCGCTTTCCGCTCGCGCTCTTCTCGTCGATAGTGGACGGCCCGAACGTGTCGATCGGATAGATGGAGCGGTCTCCCGCCAACGCGGCGAGCCGAAAGCCGAACTGGTACACCTCGTTTGCGCCGAGCGCATAGGCACCCGACACATAGCGACGGTAGCGATCGTTGAATGTTGAATCGCCCATCGCCTCTTCGATGAGCACCTTCGTCGGATGAAAGCGCGCAAGCCGCGTAACGATATCTTTGATTTGCGCTTGCCGCTTCGGCGAAAGCGGGCTGTCGGAGAAAACACTGTTGTGCACGTCGTGCTTCGAAACGAGATGCGCTACGCCGAGCACCATCACTTGCGTTCGGGCGGTAGTCGCCGCGAACGCATTGGCATTCGAAAGCAGAAGAAGCGCAGCGGTCAATACAATGAGCGTTCGTCGCGTGTACATGCCGCCATCCTACAACGGCGGCGATCAGCGCGTCAACGTAACGCGGGCGACCGGACGCGAGCCATCGAGCAAGACGTAGATGCGTGCGTCGCTTTGCGGTACGAATAGTTCGGCAGCGTCGCCGCTGACGTGCAGCGTTCCGATAGTTGACGTGCCGTTCGCGTTTTGCGCTTGCACCGTATATGCATGCGTCGTTTGCGCAACGAAGAAGCGCCAGCGTTCGGTGCGTCCGTACAACACCTTCGCTTTCGGCGCATCGGCCGTGAGCGCGATGAATTGCGCGTGCGAGAAATGGCTGTTGACCATCGCGGCAATTGCGTTGTCGTGTTCGCTCGTGAGCGGTGCCGCAGGCTTGTAGAGCGCCGCAAACAACACGCCGGGCAGTAGGCCGATGATGAACGCTGCCGCAACCAGCCCTTGCCAGC
>JBKPMZ010000281.1:0-4652 GCA_046732415.1 Vulcanimicrobiota bacterium | reverse complement strand
TGGAAAGACAAGTATGCCGGGCTCGAGACCAGCGACCTGGTACGCCTCAAGCAACTTGAGGAAGAGAGCAGGCGTAAAGACCGCATCATCGCGCGCCAAGCGCTCGAACTGGATGCAATGAAAGAGCTGGTCGAAAAAAACGGCTGGAGCCCTCGCAGCGAACGGAAGCGGTGAGGGCATTGCAGGGACGCGGAATATCGCTCACGCGCGCATGACGGCTGATCGGCGTGAATCGAAGCAACCTCCACTATGCGCATAAACCAAAGGACGACGCAGCGCTCAAAACCCGTATGCATGAGTTGGCCCAAGAACGGCCGCGCTGGGGCTGGCGGCGCTTGTTCATCATTCTGCGGCGACGCGAAGGCTACGACGTTGGCGAAACTCGGTTTCGGCGGCTCTATTGCGAGCTGCAACTGCAAGTCCGGCCGCGCAAGAAACGCAAGGTCAACTATGTACGCGGTGGCATCGTGCCGCCAGTGAGTGCCATTAATGAACGTTGGTCGATCGACTTCATGCACGACCGATTGACGAGCGGCCGCGGTTTTCGCTCGCTGAACATTGGTGATGACTTTAGCAGGGAATGCCTGGCGCTGGAAATTTCGCATTCGTTCGGCAGCGCGGACGTCATCCGCGCGTTTGAGGCGCTGGCCTTTGAGCGCGGCCTGCCGCAATCGATTCGCTTTGACAACGGTTCGGAGTTTACGAGCCATGCGATGCTGCGCTGGGCTGCGGAGCGCCGCGTTCATTTGCATTTCATTCAGCCCGGCAAGCCAACGCAGAACGCGAACATCGAGTCGCTCAACGGCAAGATTCGCGACGAACTCTTCAACCTGCACAGTTTTACGAACATCTTCGAGGTAAGAGAGCTGGCCGAGCGCTGGCGGCTGGACTACAACGAAAATCGGCCGCATTCAGCCCTGGGCTACCGGACGCCGAGGGAGTTCGCAGACCAACTCAAAATCAACCCACCCTCACAGGATTCCGCAGCTTGAAAAGCGCCCTCAGGTCATGCGGACACCGGCATCGACATCAGCTTGCTTGACCCAGTTTCGAACAGTTTGGCGTGCAAGGCCGAATTCATGAGCGAGATCGTCGAGTCGCCGACCTGTACGGGAGTGCAACGACCTTTTCGCGGAAGTCGGGCGGATAGGAGCGGGGATGTTTTGCCATTGGATGGACCCTTCTCGGCTAAGCCGAACGTGTCCACCAAAGCGGATCAGCTTCAGACTCGATTTTTTGACCGCTAGTCAGGGCGGCGAGAGCGATGGTGGATCTATTCATCGCTCCTGCCAGGAAATCGTTTTATCGTGCAGCCAGGGAGGTTAGTATGGCGACGAGCATTAGCGCGCGAATTATAGGCCAAACATTCTCGCGGCTCCATCGCTCAGCCGATGGGGTTGCGCGCCACTGAAACAGCTCTACCATAAGAACAACGATGCCAATGCACGCACCCGAAACCCAAACCCAATGCAAGTTAGTGCTCTCCGCAACTATCGGCTATCTTACCGTATGCGACACTAGCCAGATATAGTCCGCCAGAAGTAACCGCGAAAGCATCCGACGCTGCTCCGGCCGCAGCGGCTTTCGGCGCGACACTGGCTGCGACGCGGCCATTTGGAACGGCGGCGCGCAGAACCGCGGCCAATCCTTTTGCTCGCACTAGCTGTGCAAGACTGATGAGACCGCTAATGCCTGAAGCGTCGCCAAGCATTTGCGACATCTGACGATTTGAACGGGACGGAGCGGCATACCCGGCGGGCGGTGGGCCTATCTTGCTCCACATAGCGTTTTCATACCACGGCACCGGTTGTGTCTTTCCGCACAGTCCACCGCGGTTTCCAGCGCCGCCGGCTCCGCCGTGTCCCATGCCAACGCCCGGGCGGATCTCGCTTCCGCCAATGGCGTCAAACCAAGGGCTCTCCCCGCCTAACTGGCAATAAAGCAGGCAGATCCCGCTACCTGAAGACGAGCCGCCATCCAGCCAGCACGAAGGGTCCGCCGGATCAGGATAGGGCTCCCCGACCGGGGGAACGACTTCATTGCAAAAGCCGCTCGGGTCCGCAAACATGGCGGGATTGTTTCCTGCGTAATTGTAGCCCATTTGGCTCATCGGATCGCTAGCCATGCCCTGGTACATGTCGGGCGTCGACCACTGCTGCGTATCAGACGCGTACGTGCGTACGCCGCGGAAGGTAATCGTACCATCGAAATAGCCATCCGTACGGAATGCGTATTGTAAGCCGCTCGGCGAACAACTAGTCATAGTCGTACCCGCAAAGCCGCTTGTTGCGCCCGCCAGATTGCCGGATGTGTCGCAAGTGCCAAACAGATTTGCTAATGACCATGCCGACGTGCCGCTCGAATTTCGTGCTGCCGCCGCGTAGCCGAACGGATCGCGATCGTATGTCGTCAGGCCCGAAAACGTTGTGCTGGTCGGTAGAATATCGTCATTCATACCAAACTTGACGTCAAGTACATTGTTGGACGAATCCGTTGTGTAGATCGGCATTGCACCCAGACTCGAATGGTACGTGTACGAACTGCGGCTTATAGGAACCGTGCCCGGACCGTAGGCGTAGCCGGTGCCTGATTGGGTGCCGATTTCCAATAGGCGATTCAGCGCGTCATAGCTGTTTCCACCACGACGGCCTGCCTTGTCATACAGAAAGGAAACCGTCTGCGGGACATATGCGTACGGGACTATCTTCTGCGTGCTCACGATAGCACCATTGCGCGGATCGAAGCCCAGCGTCGGGACAACGCAAGTGTAATCGCCAGATTTGTTCGTCCCGCAAACCTGCTGCGTTTGCGAGTAGAGAAAACCATCGGCACTGCGGTATGACGCGATCGGTGAACTGGAGCCGTCCGACTCACTAAGTAGTTCGCCGCGCGCCGAATATCCAAGCGTAAAGTTTTTACCACCTGCGGAGAATCCAGTCGGCTCGCCCTCGGTATCATAGGCCCATCCTGAGTATGTACCTTCAGGCATCTGCCACGAACTAATGCGGCCAAAGCCGTCGTACTGTACCGTCAGCGCCGCGGGCAAAGAACAACCTTCATTAGCGCCGCAGTATGCCATTGTGTGGCGATTGCCGCTCCCTTGCGGATATGGATCCGTGATCGTGTCGGTCTTACTCTGCAAGCGCCCCGCTGCACTAAAGGTCTGGTTCCATGCGTAGTTTGCGTCGTACGTCGTGCCGGATGAGATCCAAGCCGCAGTCGACTGTTGGGATTCTAGCAAGCCGTCGACGCGGTAGTTATAAATCTGGCTATAGCTTGGTAGTACCGAACTGTTGGCCGAGAGCGACCGCAACGAATTGTCGTTATAGTATGCGTACGTGTACGTTGTTGGGTCCGTGATTGCGCCGGTGATTCCGCCACCTAGCGGCGTTCCAGTGCCGCCGGTCGGTTCTTTGTAGGTGGCGAGGTTGCCATCTGAATCGTAGGTATAGAACGCTGGACCCACTTCATAGTTGTCATACATTGTAACGCGCTGGTCGAGGTCATAGTTGATTTGATCGCTCGGCAACGATCCTGCAAATCCCGCCGAGTTGTTGCCAACGCTGTAGTCGCGGCGTGTTACGTCACCCATTCCGTCATAGCTGTACGTCACGCTGTCACCATTGGCATTTGCGAAAATGCTCAGCAAACCGGCGCCGGTAGTATCCCATGTGAGCGTGTCGCTGCTCATGGATGTTCCGCCAGGCTTATAGTACGATTGCTTCGTCGTGCGGTCGAGAGCATCATAATTCCATGTCTTTACCGGAACCCACGCATAGGCGGCTGAGACGCTGGTGCCGGTCTGCGTGGGTTCGTTGGGGATGTAGCGCTGCACGCTGGCCAAGTCTCCGAATTGCCCGTTTGCGGAGTTGTTCGAAAGGTCGTAGACATAGCGCGTTAGCCAGCTCGTAAAAATGTCTCCCGCGCTTTGTGGAAGCTGGACTTCGACGAGCCGGTCAAGTCCATCATACCAGTTCGTCGTGGTTGTAGCGACGTTATTAAAGCGATGGGTTTCCGAAATGAGGTTGCCGTCCGCATCATATAGGAAATTTTGTGCGGTGGCATCAGGGTTCGTGGTTGCGTCGCACTGCGTAGTTTGAAGAGTTGCCGCCCGTTCGGATGGCGACTCATGCCATGACACCTGCCCATTGGAATAGTACCATGTGCAGCTCGTTACATTATCAGGATCGACGGCCTTAACAAGCCTGTTCAAGCCATCATACGTAAGGCTCCACGCTCCATTCCCCTTGTTGTACGTTGTCAGGTCGCCGTAAGCATTGTACGCAAGATATAGCGTCGGGCGCCGACTCGTTCCATCTGACCTGAGGGCGTGAATTCGGACAAACGGAGACTGTGAGTTTTCGGGCGTAAGGCCCAGCAAGGAGACTCACGTGAAAAAGAGCCGCTTCACCGAGGCGCAGATCGTCGCGATCCTCAAAGAACTCGATGCCGGTACGCCGGCGACGGAGCTGGCCCGCCGCCACGGCGTTCACGCCAATACCATCCGGCTTTGGAAAGACAAGTATGCCGGGCTCGAGACCAGCGACCTGGTACGCCTCAAGCAACTTGAGGAAGAGAGCAGGCGTAAAGACCGCATCATCGCGCGCCAAGCGCTCGAACTGGATGCAATGAAAGAGCTGGTCGAAAAAAAC
>JBKPMZ010000280.1:0-2164 GCA_046732415.1 Vulcanimicrobiota bacterium | reverse complement strand
GCGGACCCGCGGACGGTGACGGCGCGGGCGACGGAGCGGACGCGTTCCACCGGATCGTTACGCTTGCGTGCGCGACGACGAGCGCAAACACGAATTGCACGAACGCACGGCACCAACGCGCCATGCCTTCATGTACCCGCCTGTGCCGCTTACGTGCGTGCCGAGCGCTTGTCCACTACGCGCTTGACGACGGCCATCGCGTTCAAAGCCTTCGGAAATCCGATGTACGGAATCAGCGTCATGACCGCTTCGACGATCTCGCTTTCAGCCAAACCGACGTTGAACGCGCCGTGCACGTGTGTCTCGAGCTGCGCGTCGCATCCGCCCATTGTGGCAAGCGACGCAATCGCGACGAGTTCGCGCTGCCGCAGATCGCCCTCGCGCGCATAGATTTCACCGAAGGCGAACTCGATTAGATAGCGCGTAAAATCGGGCGCGAGGTCTTCGTAGCGGGCAATCAGGTTGTCCGCGACTTTTTCACCGTCGATCTTGCGCAGCAGCTGCTCGCCGCGCTCGTACCGATCGCCGCTCACGGCGTCCGCCTGACACGATCATTTTGCATCGAGCGTGCGTCTCCAACGTACGGCCACCAGCCACCACAGTGCAGCGACGATGGTGAAGCCGGCGGCCGAAAGCAGATGCCAGCGCGGCTCGCCCCGCAGCGCTTGCACGAAGTTGAGTACGGCAACCACGAAAAACGCGAAAGCCGCACCCAGCGCAAAGGTGACGGTGCGTTCTGTCGGCTTGCGCCCTTTCACCCTACTCCGCCAGCGCTTCTCTCAGGATGCGCTCTTGCTCGACCGCATGCGCGCCAGGATAGCCTTCTGACGGTGACGCGCGATAGGGGCGTCCGACGTAATCGATCTCCAGGTTGTCGCGCATGCGCTCGATGAGCCGGCGCCGCACGAACGCGCGCGCCCCCATGTTCTTCGGCTCTTCCTGCACCCATACGAGTTTCTTGAGATTCGGATAGGTCGCGATGACGTCGTTGATCTCTACGTACGGCAGCGGCGAGAGCAGTTCGATGCGCACGATTGCCGTACGCTTGATCTGCGCGAACGTTTCGTGCTGCGTGAGATCGTGATAAATCTTGCCGCTGCACAGCACGATCCGCTCGACTTTGCTCTTGTCGGTCACGTGCGGATCGTCGATCACGGGCTGGAACTTGCCAGCGGCCATCTCGTCGATGCGTCCGCCGGCGAGTTCTTGGCGCAGCAGCGACTTCGGCGTCATGATCACCAGCGGCACCGGCTGCGGCATCGTCGCCTGCTGGCGCAGCAAGTGATAGTAGTTCGTCGCGGTCGAGAGATTCGCGACGCGCAAATTCCCCTCCGCGGTGAGTTGCAGAAAACGCTCCAAACGCGCGCTCGAATGTTCGGGGCCCATGCCCTCGTAGCCGTGCGGCAAGAGCAGCGTCAAGCGCGCGGTTTGTCCCCACTTCGCTTGGCCCGCGGCGATGAACTGATCGATGATGATCTGCGCGCCGTTGTTGAAGTCGCCGAACTGCGCTTCCCACAACACGAGCGCTTTGGGCAACGAAGCGCTGTAGCCGTATTCGAATCCGAGACACGAATATTCCGAGAGCGGACTATTGTAAATCTCGAACGACGCTTTGGCATCGCGCAAATGCTGCAGCGGTACGTAACGCGACTCCGTTTGCGGGTCGTGCAACACCGCATGGCGATGACTGAACGTGCCGCGCTCGGTGTCCTGACCGGTAATGCGGATTGGCGTGCCGACCGAGAGCAGCGAGGCGAACGCGAGCGCCTCGGCCATGCCCCAATCCATGACGCCCTTGTCGGCAATCAGCGCGCGGCGGCGTTCGAATTGCGTCTGCAATTTTTTGTTGACCGCAAACCCCTCGGGCGCAGACACCAGTTCGTTGCTCCATGCCAGGAGCCGCTCTTTGCTCACCTTCTCGAGATGGGCGGCATCGAGCGAAGCTTTTACGTCGATCTTTGCCAGCATGCCCGCGATGTCGTGCTTGCCTTTGACGCTGCGGTGCGCTTCCTGCAGGCTCGCTGTGGCGTCGGAGACCAGTTCCTCGACCTGCTCTTTGGAGAGCACGCCTTGCGCCACCAGTTTGTTCGCAAACAGCTCGCGCGCGGTCGGATGATTCTTGATGCGCTCGTACATACCGGGCTGCGTGTACGCCGGCTCGTCC
>JBKPMZ010000279.1:0-5251 GCA_046732415.1 Vulcanimicrobiota bacterium | reverse complement strand
CGACGAATGCCTCATCCATCGACAGGCCTTGCACGGGATGACCGCGCCGCTCGAGTATGCCGAAAATCTCGCGCGAAACATCGCGGTACTTCTGCATATTGGGGCGCACGACGACCAGATGTGGGCACGCCTCGAGCGCCTTCCACAACGGCACCGCAGATTTCACGCCAAACGGGCGCGCTTCGTACGAAGCGGTGAGCACGACGGCACGGCGGCTAGAGCCGGCCACCGCCACCGGCTTGCCTTTGAGCGACGGGTCGTCACGGATCTCGACGTTTGCGTAGAACGCGTCAACGTCAAAGTGCGCGATCACACACGATGGATTCGCCGTTAGGCGCGCTCGACCCGCGCGGAAAAGCAGCCCCGTTTTGCGTTGTGGACGTGTAAGTAGGCCGCTCGCGGGTCTGCGACGAGGCGCAGGATGAGCGGTTCGACGTCCGTGCCCGCCGCGATATCCGCGTCGAGCATCATTCCGGACTCGTCGAACGAGCGTATCGAGAGCAGCCTGTTCGTCATCACTTCCGGAATACGATTCACTTCATCATACGGCCGTGACGCATGCTCGCTCACGAAAATCGCGTGTGAGGAGCGATACGGGTTGTGCACGCCATGGTGTTCGTAATTGAGCAGCAACAGCGTCTCGCCGATATCGGCATCGCGCAGTGTGACGCGGCACGGGAAGCACGGCTTTTCATCTGCGACGACGCGCGCCATGCCGCGTGCGGCCAGTTCTTCATCGGAGAGCGCAAAGAGCGGCTCAAAGGGCTTCGGATCGAGTCCAACGATTCTGTACGACATGCACTAAGTGTATTTTTCCCGCCGCATCCGCACCATCTGAAAATTGCTGCTTAAACTGTTGATGCGGACGGAGCCTGTGGTGTTTTAGGCGCGTGTGAATTCGCGCCATACGCCATGGAGGGCGTATGAAGGCGCGAAGAGGCGAAGGAGCGCTTTTGACACGGCGTCAAAAGGCGACTGGCGACAAAAACACCATAGGCTCAGTCCAAATCATGCCCCGCGCCTTTGAAGATGGCGCGAATCGTCTCCATGTTGCGCAGGTCGTCCGCCTCTTCGCCGGGCGTTTCAAGAATGGCAGTCTTCGCGCGCAGTTCCGAACGCGAGGCGAGCGCGCGAAAGCCCTCGAAGCCGATGTTGCCTTCACCGATGTGGTGGTGGCGATCGCGGTTTCCGCCGAGCGGCACTTCCGTATCGTTGAAATGAAACATGTGCACCCGGTCCAGACCGATGTGCTCGGCCGCCTGATACAAAAAGTCGTCGACGCCGCGCTGCGTGTTGATTTCATATCCGGCCGCCCACGCGTGCGCCGTGTCCAGACATACGCCGAGTTGCGGATGATCGAGCGCTTTTACGAAGCGTCCGAGTTCTTCGAGCGTTCCGCCGCACAGTGCCCCGGCTCCCGCGGAATTTTCCATGACTAGATGCACGTCCGGCGCGACGTTCTCCAGTGCTTGCTCGAGCAAATGACACGCCGCAACGAATCCCTCGTTACGATCGCGCTTTCCGTATGAGCCCAAATGCGTGTTGACGTAGCGTATGCCGCCCGCCGCGGCGGCGTCCAAGTCGTTCTTCAGCAGATTCAGCGAACCGCTCGCGATCTTCGGATCGTCGCTGGCAAGATTGATGAGGTACGGCGTGTGAATCACGCACGGATCGATACCCGCTTGCATGCGGGCGGCCTTGAAAGATTCCAGCGCCGGTTTGTTGATCGCGCTCGTGCGGTAACTGCGCGGATTACTGGAGAATATCTGGACGGCCGTGCATTTTACACGTTTGGCATACTCGACCGCAGCAGCATACCCCGCACTAACGCGGACGTGAACGCCCAGACGCAAAGCTGCGCTACGCCTTCTTTGCCATGTAGAGATATTGCACGTACGCAAGCGAAAGCGTCGGATTGCCGGTGCCGACGCGGTCGCGGATGCGCTGTTCCAAACGCGCAAAATAGTCGCCGGACTGCGCGCCGAACGTTGCACGCACGACGGCGCGCGATCGTTCGTAGCCTAAGTATTCGTCCAGTGTCATCGCCTGACGCCACGGCAAAACGCGCAGCGTCTGCTGTGAGAATAGCGAGGCGTAAAACTCCTTGAAGCCGCCGGTCAGCGTGCTGTCCGCGGGCGGCTTGCCCATTTCGCGAAATACATCGTCCCGGATCTGTTTGATCGCGTCTTGCGCCATGAGGTGCTTCCACCATATCGCGATGATACCGCCGGGGCGTATCACGCGATAGGCTTCGGCCAGCGCGCGCGAACGGTCGACCCAGTGAAACGTTTGAGCGCTGATAACAACGTCGAAACGTTCGTTTGGGAACGGAAGCGCCTCGGCCTCACCTTTGACGAACGTCGCGTTCGGCAATCGCTGTGATGCCTGCGCCAGCATCGCCTCTGAGGAATCGACACCCGTAACCGGAAAGCCGTTCATCGCGAACGGCGCGGCGGCAATCCCCGTGCCGCAGCCGACATCCAGAATCGTGGCACCGCGACGCAGTCCGAACGCCGCGATCGTGTCGTAGAGTTCGTTGGAATAGCCGATGCGATGGTTGGCATATTCCTGCGCGAGCACCGCCCACTGATCGGTCATGCCGAACCTTGTTGCGCCTCTTCTGCCGGCTGCTCCTCGGCTTGCGCCGGCACGTTCGCGGTGATGTTCGCCGTGAGCAAATCGAGTTCGAGCGGCTGCCCCGCTTCCAATTCCATTGGCGGCAGATCGTCGAGCGAACGCAGTCCGAACGACTCCAAGAACTCCGGCGTCGTTTTATACAGCATCGGACGCCCGACGACGTCCTTGCGCCCCGCTTCGGCGATGAGGTTGCGATCGAGCAGCGTCGACACGACGCTATCCGACGCGACGCCGCGAATCGCTTCGATCTCGCTCTTGGTGACCGGCTGCATGTACGCAATAATTGCAAGCGTTTCGAGTGCGGGCGTCGAGAGGTTCGATTTCGGCGGCAGCAAGTACGCTTCGACGGCTTCGCGAGCAGCGGGCGCGCTCGCAAAACGATAACCGCCGGCAATCTCGCGCAGTACGATGCCGCGATCGGCAAAATCCGCCTCGATGCGCTGCAGCGTCGCCGCGATTTCCATTTCCGACGCGTGTGTCAGTTTGGCGATCTGCTTGATCGTCAGCGACTCGCTCGCAACGAACAGCAGCGCTTCCACCGGGCGGCAAAGCCGCTCGACCGCTTCTTCGATCTCCTCGGCGGCCTGCGGCGCCTCTTGCGGCTGCTCGGTTTGCAACTGTTCTTGGACTTCTTGCGTGGTTTCCACTTAATTGCTCGTTGGGGTGATTGGAAGGATGCGGATGTCGTCGAAGGGTTCGGGCTGCTCGTACGTCACGCGGTGGCGCCGGATGAGTTCGAGAATCGCGAGAAACGTAACGATAATCGAGTCACGCGTCATACCCATTTCATGGCAAATCGCCGAGAACAGCGCCTCGCCGTTTTCGCGCACGCGCTTCATCACGTAATCCATCGTCGCCATCAGCGAGAGCCGCTCGCGCGCAATGGTGCGTTTTTCCGGACGCGCACTGCGCAGCATCGCAATGAACGCGCGCGTGAGTTTTTCCGGATCCACGCGGTAGCGTTGGCGAAGTTCGCTCACCGGATCGCCACTGTCGCGATAATAATACGAGGACGCCTCGAGCTGCCGGTTTCGCAGTTCCTCGCCCACTTCGCGGTATTTCGAATACGCGATGAGACGCTGACGCAAACGTTCCTCGACTTGTTCAGGCGTTTCCGCCTCTTCGTCTTGGAACTCGGACGGAATCGGCGGCAGCAGTGCCTTCGATTTCAGAAACACCAGCGTTGCGGCAATCACGAGGTACTCGGCGGCGATCTCGACGTTGAGATCTTCCATCATCGAAACGTACGCTAAATACTGTTCTGCAACGGCCGCGAGCGGAACGGTGGCGATGTCGAGTTGGCGCTCTTTGACGAGGCTCAAAAGCAAATCGAGCGGCCCGTCAAACACCGCCAAACTGACGCGCAGTTTGCTTTCGGAGTCTTGTTCGGCCGCAGGCGTGAGGTCGGTCTGCGTGCTCAACTACTTCTCTGTTCTGCTGTCCTCGCGACGATCGGTACGTCGCCGAATGCGGTTGGATTGGCCAGGACGTATTCCATGCCCAAGTCGATGAGGCGCTTTTCGTTCACGTACTTCAGCGCCTTCTTGGCCTGTACGATATCGAACCAGCGGGCCTCGTCCACTTCATGGTCGTGGTTGGCCGTATCCCCGGACAAATAGCGCATCAAGTAGAACGTCACCGACTTCTTGTGCTTGGTCCGGTTCAAGTAGAACCAGTACGCGATATCGTTGAGCTTGGTGATGATCTCGGCCCAGCAGCCGGTCTCTTCGCGCACTTCACGCAGCGCGGCTTGTTCATGCGATTCTTTCGCTTCCACGTGTCCCTTGGGCAACGTCCAAATACGCGGCGTGCCGCGTCCGATGAGCAACGCATCGTACGCCTGCTCCCGGCGCCGCAGCACTAGGCCGCCAGCCGAAACCTCGTATTTGATTCGCACGTCGAAGCCCCCTAAAGGACCGGAAAGGCGCCACGAGCGGCGCCTCCTGATTACCTCAATTATAGCGGACCGGACCAAGAAGGCCCTGGCGGCAGGGGCTCCCTTTTTTGCCTAGGCAGGCGACCAGCGAAGGTCGGGCTGGCGGGCGGCCCGGGTCTCGTCCAGGCGCCCGACCACGGTATTTCGCGGTGCGGCAAGCACAGTATCCGCGTCGGTCTTCGCGGTCTGCACGATATCCCGCAGCGTCTCGATAAACGCGTCGAGCGTTTCCTTCGACTCCGTTTCGGTCGGCTCGATCATCAAGCACTCCGGAACGATAAGCGGGAAGTACATCGTCGGCGCCATGAAACCGCGGTCGAGCAGTGCCTTTGCGATATCCAATGCGCGCACGCCGGTTTCTTTTTTCAGTTCCTGCGCCGACGCCACGAACTCGTGGCGGCAGATTTCGTCGTACGGCGTTTCGAGAAAGTCGCGCACCTTCACGCGGATGTAGTTCGCGTTGAGCACGGCGAGTTGCGAAACTTTCGTCAAGCCATCGGCACCGTTCGCGTAGATGTACGCGAGTGCGCGCACGGCGTGCGCGAAATTCGACCAGAACGATCGCATGGGACCGATCGATTTGGGACGATCGAAGTCGAGCCAAAACTCCATCTGATCGCTGGGCGACACGTTTGCCTGCGCCTCGTTTTTCTTGCGCGCGCGAACGTACGGCGTCGG
>JBKPMZ010000278.1:0-6041 GCA_046732415.1 Vulcanimicrobiota bacterium | reverse complement strand
GGGAAATTCGACGTTCGCCTCTTCGAGCGCAGCCGCAAGCAGCGCACCGAAATCCTGGGCCGAACGCGCCGCATTTCGCTCGACGAACAGCACGTGCAGCGAAAGGCAGCCCTCGGATTCATACAGCACCAGATCGCGTGCGGCTCCGCGGGCGATGGCCGCCGCGGCTGTGCGGTCCGATAGCGCTTCGCGAGCCACGTATCCCGCACTGGCACGCGAGCCGTAGCCGATGAAGCGCGCGCCCGAGCGCAGTCGCGAGGCGATCGCGCGCAGCGTGTCGTCGGCGCCGAATGCAACGACGGCTTCGAACGCGTTTAGATCGGGTGCGGCGGTATCGCCTGAAGACCAAACGCTCGCGCGCGCAGCTTGTGCGAACGGTTCGAGTTCTTCGCCGAGCGAATCGAAGAACGCGCGCACCAGTGAATCCTCGCGATCTTTCACCACGACGTCACATTTGGCACACAGCGCAAACACGGCTGGAACGATGGCGACCCCGATCGTCGTGCGGCTGGAGATGACGCAGACCCTCCCAACGGGTGCGGCATATACGTCGGGCCGTCCGGCGCGTGCAGCAAAACCATCCAGTACGTCGAGCGAACCGAGTTCACCGCGTATCGTCGCTTCCAGTTCGTCCGCGGTGATGGAGAAGAACAGGCGATCGAGTGCGTACTCGACGACGGGGACGGAGTATCCCGTACGCTCCGCGATCCGATCCGTCACGCGCACGCGCGGCGGAAAGTCGGCATCGCTCCAGCGCTCGGCCGCATCGGAAATCGCGCGCACGATTTTTCGTGCCGGCGTCTGTGCGAGGGCGGTCATGCGTTTGCGATGGCGCGCAATTGCTCGGCATCGAGCGAACATCCGCGCAGCTCGGCGCCGCGTTCTCGCCCGATCAAGATAATCCCGGAATCGGGTACCGCAACGCCGAGATCTTCGGTCTGAATCGCGAGGCATGACGAGCGGTTCGCTAGGTCGACGTGAACAAGCGCGCCGACCACGCCATCGGGCAGTGTTCTGCCGTTTGGGCCGACGACGCGCGGACGCAGCCACGGCGGCCCACTTTTGATGCGCGCTGAATTAAAAGTACTGTCGTAGTATTGGCTCGTGAGTTCGGTCATGCCGTACTCGGCGATGATGCGCTCTTGCGGCAAAGAAAAAAATGCGGCGAGTTGTGCGTAGAGGTCCGCTCGCGCAACGATACGCGTACGCCCCTTGAAGCCGCCGGTTTCCATGATGCGCGAGCCATGCGGCAGCGGTAGGGGCGCGATCCCTCTTGCGCGCAGTTCGTCGAGCAGATTGACGAATGCGAACGCCGTTCCCGCGATGCAAACCGGCACGCCGCCGCGTTGCGCCGCCCGAACGTCGTCGAGGAAACGATCGAAATGCAGGGTGTCGCCGTCGAGATACCATGCGTCGAGGCCGTCGCCGTAGGTATCGGCAACTTTGCGCATCATGTAGCCGAGCGACGATTGCGGGCGGTGCGCCGGATTCGGCACGAGCAGCATATAACGCAGTGTTGGTGGGCCATCGGGCAGCATGCCGAACGAAAAACCGGCCAAGAGCGACGCATCGTAGAGCGCTGCGGTTTCCATGTAATGCCTGCCGCCGACGCCTATCGTCGTGCCGCTCGTCTCAAACGCGAGTGCCGCGTTACTGGGGTCGAACGTGCAGAGGGCCGCTTCTTTATGAGCCGCGGCCGGCACCGGCGGAATGGCTTCCCAGCCGGAGGGCATCGCGTCGAGCGTTACCCCGAGCGACGCACAATAGCGTGCGTACGGATCGTTATAGCGCAACTGATGCGCGAATATTTGCAGTGCGAGGCCGTTGAAGTCGAACCGAAACGAGCGATCGCGCGACCAGGCTTCGATGATGCGCACAATCTCGGCGTCCAATGCGTCCGCTTCATCGCGGTAGATCGCGTGGTTCAGCGCGATACCCTGCGGCGGCTCGTAATGAGGCCGCTGTTCAGCCCGCTGGTCGACAGGCCGCCGGAAAGACGCGCCCATTCCACTTTTATGCAACGATCGACGACTACGGCTAGACCCGCTTCGCCGGCCATGCGAATCGCTTCTTCGTTGATGATGCCGTATTGGAACCAAACCGCCTTCGCGCCGACGGCGATCGCTTCGCGCACCACGTCGACGACTTCGCTCGGTTTGCGGAACACGTCCACGATGTCCGGTGCACCATGCTCGGCAGCGTACGCGGACAGCGAAGGATAGGCTTTCACACCGTCGATCGCGCTCAGCGTCGGATTGATCGGCGTAACCTCGAAGGGCGTCATCGTGCGCAGATAGCTGAAGACCGTGTAGCTCGGCCGCAGCCGGTTTGCCGACGCGCCGATTATCGCAACGGTTTTACTGCGCTCGAGCAAATCGCGGCGCGCGCTGACGGTATTGACGATCATACCGTGGCCTCGATTCTCATAGCGGCGCGCAAAGCGTTGTCGAGATCCCAAATGAGATCGTCCACATCTTCCAAGCCGACCGAGAGGCGCACCATTCCGGCGCCTACGCCCGCCTTTTCCATCTCTTCGTCGGTGAGCTGCGAGTGTGTAGTCGACGCCGGGTGAATCACCAAACTCTTCGTATCGCCCACGTTCGCCAGATGCGACCACAGTTCCAGCGCGTCGATGAAGCGGCGCCCGGCTTCGCGCCCGCCGCGCAAGCCGAAGGTGAAGATCGATCCCATTGCCGGCGCGTTCACCCATTCCACGTCTTCGCGCGTTTTGAGAAATTCCGCGATCTTGCGCGCGTTCGCGACGTGCGTATTCATGCGGATCGGCAGCGTTTCCAGACCGATGAGCAACAGCCACGCATCCATCGGCGACATTTGCGATCCGACGTCGCGCAGCACTTCGGCGCGCGCCCGCATGAGAAACGCGTACTCGCCGAACGTTTCGGTGAAAACCTTATTGTGGTAACCGGGGCTGGCTTGCGAGAGCAGCGGAAATTTGCCGTTGTCCCACGGAAATTTGCCGGACTCGACGAGTACGCCGCCGATCACGGTGCCGTGCCCCGAGATGAATTTCGTCGCCGAATGAACCACGACGTCGGCGCCGTGTTCGATCGGGCGGTACAGCGCGGGCGAAGCAAACGTGTTGTCGACGATCAAGGGAATGCCGGCTTCATGCGCGATGCTTGCAAGGCGCTGCACGTCGGCCAGTGCGCCTGACGGGTTGCCGATCGTTTCGGCAAACAGCATTTTGGTGTTCGGCCGTATTGCCGCGCGGATCGCGGCGTAGTCGTCGACCGGCACGAACGTCGTTTCGATGCCCATGCGTTTGACGGTGATGCTGAACTGCGTAACCGTTCCGCCGTAGACGTTTTGCGAGCTGACGATGTGATCGCCGGCTTGCGCCAGCGTGAGCACGACGCCGAGCTGCGCGGCAAGTCCGCTGGAGAACGCGACGGCGCCCAAACCGCCTTCGAGGCTTGCCATGCGCTCTTCGAACGAAGCGACGGTCGGATTGCTGATGCGGCTGTAGATGTGGCCGTAGCTGCGCAATTGAAAGAGCTCGGCCGCCTGCTCGGTAGAGCCGAAGACGAAAGCTGCCGTTTGATAAATCGGAGCGACGCGCGAACCCGTTACGGGATCGGGCGGCGTGCCCGCGTGGATCGCACGCGTGGAAAAGCCGAACTGCCGGTCTTGCATGGTCGCGCAATATTCGACTCGAAACGATTTGTTACCCTGAGGCTTCTTGTCACCCTGAGGTATCGAAGGGCGCCGAGCAACGTCGAGGCGATGAAGGAGGAAACCATACTATGGGCATGACCCTGACCGAGAAAATCCTCGCGCGGCACGCGGGAGTGGATTCGGTCGAGCCCGGCCAGATTATCAACGCCAAGGTGGATTTGGTGCTCGCCAACGAGCTGTCCGCCGCCGTTGCCATCGGCGTGATGCGCAACATCAAAGGTGCGGATCGCGTCTTCGATGCCGAAAAAATCGCACTGGTCGAGGACCATTTCGTTCCGGCCAAGGATGCGCAGTCGGCAAAAGTCGCAAAGTTGATGAAAGACTTCGCGCGCGAGCAGAACATCAAACATTTCTTCGACGTCGGCCGCGGCGGCATCGAGCACGTCGTGCTCCCCGAAGAGGGCTTGGTCGCGCCGGGTGAGCTCATCGTCGGCGGCGACTCGCACACGTGCACGTACGGCGCGTTCGGCGCATTTGCGACCGGCATGGGATCGACGGACATTGCGGCGGCATTCGTGCTCGGCGAAGTGTGGCTGAAGGTTCCGCCCACCATCAAACTGATTTACAACGGCAGCTTGGGCGAGATGGTGTTCGCAAAAGACTTGATGCTCAAAACCGTCGGCGTGCTCGGCATCGACGGGGCGACGTATCGCGCAATGGAATATCACGGTACCACCATCGACAACTTGTCGATTACCGGCCGCATCACGATGGCGAACATGGCCATCGAAGCGGGCGCAAAGAACGGCATCTTCCATGCGGACGCCAAGACCATCGCGTTCGTGAAGGAGCGTACGGATCGCGACTTTACCGTGGAACGAGCGGATGCGGATGCGCGCTACGAGCGCGTCGTCGAGATCGACGTTAGCGAACTCGAACCGCAGGTTGCATGCCCGCACACGCCCGACAACGTGCATCCGATTTCCGAGGTAACGAACGAAACGATTCCCGTGGATCAAGTCTTCATCGGGTCGTGCACGAACGGCTATATCGAAGATCTCCGCGTCGTCGCAAAGATTTTGGACGGCAAGAAGATTGCGTCTACGTTGCGCGTAATCGTCAACCCCGGTTCGCAGAAAGTGTGGATGCAGGCTGCGCAAGAGGGTATTTTAACGACGCTCGCTTCCGCCGGATGCGTGGTGAACACGCCGGGATGCGGTGCGTGCTTCGGCGGGCACATGGGCACGCTGGGCGACGGCGAGCGCTGCATTTCGACGACGAATCGCAACTACGTCGGCCGCATGGGATCGCCGAAGGCCGAGGTGTTCCTCGGATCACCGGCCACGTGCGCGGCATCCGCACTCACCGGCGTCATTACCGATCCGCGCAGCGTCGCGGCGGTCGGAGTATAAGCATGGAAAAGAGCATGCGCGGTCACGCGCACAAATACGGCAAAAACGTCGATACCGACGTCATCATCCCGGGCAAATACTGCAACATCATCGATCCGGCCGAACTCGGGAAGCACGCGCTCGAAGGATTGGACGCGGAGTACACGTCGCGCATGAAAGCGGGCGATATTATCGTCGCCGATACGAACTTCGGCTGCGGATCGAGCCGTGAAGTCGCACCCATCGCCATCAAAGGCTCGGGCACGGCGGCCGTCATCGCGAAAAGTTTCGCGCGAATTTTTTACCGCAACGCGCTCAACATCGGCTTGCCGATCTTCGAATCGCCCGATGCCGTCGACGGCATCGAGAGCGGCGATGAGATCGAAGTCGAACCCGCGAGCGGCACGATTCGCAATCTCACGAAAGGCACGTCATACAAAGCCGCCGCGTTTCCGCCGTTCATGCAATCGCTGATCGAAGCGGGCGGGCTGCAACCCTATGTGGAGCGGCGCTTGGCGGAACGCGCCAGGACCTAATTCGGGCCGTAATGGCTTTGCAAGAAACAAAAGCCGCGCTCGTAAGCGCGGCTTTTGCTTTTCCGACTACCGAGCCAAATGGGGGCCCCAACGAAGTTGGGGGGCGCGGAGGCTCGGCCGAAGCGCCTTTAAAAATTAATTACGGCGTGCCTGGCAAGCCCGGGTTCGGACTCAAATTGTCGATCCACTTGTACTTGGGACGATACGCGGCGGTGAAGCCGACGATGTTTTTGGTGGAATCGATCGTGCCTTCCATATCCATGCCGCCGTCAACGGTGCCGCTGAACACCAGTGCGCTTCCGTCGGCCATCGTGACGACCAGGTGCACGTCTTTGCCGGTCACCGTTCCCGCCAGCGGATATTTTTTGCCGTTCGTGTCCAGGTATTGACCCGTCAGCGCATTGCCTTTTTGGTCGAGCTTGAAATGCGTGTACACCTGTCTCTTATACACATCTCCGAGCCCACGAGACATTGAGGT
>JBKPMZ010000277.1:0-6110 GCA_046732415.1 Vulcanimicrobiota bacterium | reverse complement strand
GCCGAAATTTTGCGCCGAGCCAAGGCGCGCAACACCGCCGCCGCATCGGAGTAGCACCCCACGTGCACGAGTTCACGACGTTCTTTTTGAATTTGGTCGATCACGCCGGATATGGCGGGCTTTTCGTCGCGATGACGCTGGCGAATATCGGCGCGCCCATCGGCAGCGAGATCGTGCTTCCCGCAGCCGGTGCGCTCGCCGCAACGGGCCATCTCTCGAGTGTGTGGCTGGCCATCGTACTCGCCGTCGCGGCGGAACTGACGGGACAGAGCATCGGTTACGCCGTCGGGCGCTTTGGCGGCCGGCCATTCGTGGATCGCTATGGCAAATACGTGCATTTTCATCACGCTGAGATGGAAAAGGTCGAGCGTTTTTTCGCGCGTTACGGGCGCTTCGCGATTTTCATCTGCCGGTTCGTGCCGGTTATTCGCGGTATCGTCGGCATCCCGGCGGGCATTGCCGAGATGCCGCTGCCCGCATTTTACTTGTGGACGTTTTGCGGTTCGCTGATTTTCTGCGGCGGGTTGATTCTCGCCGGCAATCTGCTCGGCACGCACTCGCACGAGGTGATTGGGGCAGTGCAAAAATACGCGCTGCTGATTATCGCGCTCGCGGTGCTTGCGGCAGTGCTCTTCGTTTTCGTCAAAACCCGCCGTTCGCGCGCGGCCGGCTAACGTAATCCGTCGTAGCGATCGCGCTCGAGCCAGCGTAGAACGGCTTGGCGCCGTTGCGTGATGCTTTCGGCGCTCGCAGAGGCGATGGGGCCGCCGAAGCGCTGATTGAGCGTTGCGTGAATTTTGCGATGCTCGATGCCGAATCGTAGGCTGGCCTGCGATACCAGCGTTTGCAGCGAACGCCGCAGCGTGGCTTTCTCCTCGGTTTTGGTGGCTGTCGCGGCGATGGGTTCGGGCTGCGGCTGCGGCTCGTACGGCGTCTGCTCCTCGACGTAGTACGCCAGCGGATTGAACAGCGGGCCGTAATCCAACACGCGTTCGTTTTCCACGTGCGCGTCGATGCCCGTGAAGAGGCTCTCCACTTCACCGCGCTCGGTCGCACGACGCATAGCGGCGGCAAGTTCGTCGAACTCCCCCACGGCTTTCAGATACGAGCGCACGTCTTGCGTCACCCGTGACGCCAGTTCGCGTAGCCGCGGATCGTCGGGCAGATATACGAACGCATGCTGTTTGCCGCCGACGCGCTGCGTGCGAACGAAGCGCCCGCAAAATTGGCGGAAATACATCTCCGTGTTCACGTTGCTGGCAAAAATCCCGACGCGCAAGCGCGGAATGTCGACGCCTTCGGAAACCATGTGCACCGCCACGATCCACGGTTCTTTCGAGCGTGCGAACGCGCCGATGCGCCGTGACGCGCCGTCTTCGTCCGAAACGACGATTGCGGGCTCCACGCCGATGCGATCGCGCATGAGCCCGGCAATAAAGCGCGCGTGCTGCTGATTCATCGCGATCGCCAGACCGCCGGCTTCCGGGTGCGTGCTCCGCAGTTCGAGCAGTTTTCCGTGCGCTTTCGCAATGACGTCACCCAGCCAGCGTTCCTGCGTGAGCACGGTCCGTAGACGTTCGCTTTGCAACACGCGCGAACGCAGCGCATCATCGAAACTGGCAGTGCGGATCTCGCCGTCCGCGCTTATCCACTGCGCATAGCCGCCTTGCAGCGGGAAGACCAGCGGGCGGCACACGCCGTCACGCAACGCCTGCGTGTAGTCGTACGCATACGCGGCTTGCGATTCGCCGCGATAATAGCGCACGAACGGAATTGCGGTACCGTCGCTGCGGAACGGCGTGCCGGACATGCCGACGCGGTAGGCCGCGTGCTCGAACGCCTCGCGCAGCGCGCCGCCCCACGTCGCCTGATCGGCAGCGTGATGGATCTCGTCGAGAAGGACGAGCGTCGGAACGCGGGCGAGCGAACGGTACGTCTGCGGAGCAAAGGCAAGCTGCTGATACGTGATGACGGCGCCATGCATGTCGGGCGCAAGCGCGCCCGCGGCGTTCTCGAACCGGTGGTCGAGCGCGATACCGGCCTGCGCCATCGCCGAGGAAAGCTGCGCTTTGAGGTGCTCTCGGGGGACGACGGCGATGACGCGGCGCACGTCGCCGCCGCTCAGCAGCGCGTGTGCCAGGCGCGTGGCGAAGCGCGTTTTGCCTGCCCCGGGCGTTGCGACGATAAGCGCGTCACGCGAACGCTCCGCGCACCACGCGTCGAATGCTTCCCGCTGCCACCGGCGCAGCGGCAACCTCCATGTCGTAAAGTGTGTCCTTGTCATCCTGAGCTTGTCGAAGGGGGCGAGCTAGTCGAAGGGGCCACGGTTCGAAGCACTTCGGCGGTTGGCCTCGAAGGAAAATGACCAGTCGATGACCACGGACGCAGCACGCCTGCAGCAGACGCTCAGTCAGGTGCCCGATTTGCCGGGCGTCTACATGATGCTCGATCGCAACGGCGACGTACTTTACATCGGAAAAGCGGTTTCGCTGAGAAACCGCGTGCGTTCGTATTTCCAAGACAGCGCCGCGCATCATATCCGTACGCAGGCGATGGTGGAGCGCGTATGCGACGTGCGGACGATCGTCGTCACGAACGAAGTCGAAGCGCTGATTCTGGAAGCCAACCTGATTAAGCGCTACCAGCCGCCGTACAACGTGCGCTTGCGCGACGACAAGCGGTATCCGTATCTCAAGGTCACGAACGAATCGTTTCCGCGCGTGGTGTTCACGCGCGTCGTGAAGGACGATGGCGCGAAGTATTTCGGCCCGTATACCAACGCGTCGGCGCTGCGCGAACTGATCGATCTGGTGCGCCTGGTGTTTCCGCTGCGCACGTGTCCGGAGCCGATCGACGGCCGGCGGCGCCGTCCATGCCTGCAGTATCATATCAAGCGCTGCTTGGCACCGTGCGTGGGTTACCAGAGCGAAGACGACTACGATCGCATGATCGAGGAAGTCGTGCTGTTCTTGGAAGGCAAGCAAGATTCGCTGCTCGCGCGCCTGCAAGGCGAAATGGTGCACGCGGCAGAGGGTTATAATTTCGAAACGGCCGCCCGCATCCGCGATCGCATCGTCCACGTTCGTCGCGTCACCGAAAATCAGAAAGTCGTTTGGCGTTCGCGTTTGGACATGGATCTCGTCGGCGTCGCGCGCGCGCAAGGGCAGGCGTGCATGCAAGTCTTCATGGTGCGCGGCGGCAAGCTCATCGGCCAGGAGCATTTCATTCTGGACGGGGTGCACGACCAGGCCGATGCGGAGCTCTTCAGCCAATTCGTCAAGCAGTTCTACACCGCTCGCACTGCAGCCGCACCCGAAGCACCGGGCTCATCGCCGCTGGCGAACCTGCGTCATGCGCGCGACAATCAGGCGCCGGTGCCGATCAAACGCCGCGGGTCGAGCGGCAGCGCGAGCGCGATTCCGAAAGAAGTTTTGGTGCAGGCCATGCCCGATGATTCGAGCGTGATCGAGTCGTGGCTCACCGAAAGTAAAGGCGTGCGCGTGCGGCTGCTCGTGCCGCAGCGCGGCGACCGCGCCGACTACATGCGCCTGGTGCAGAAGAACGCGGAGCAAAACCTCAAGGCGTTTTTGGCGCACCAGGAAGTGCAGGAAAGCGCACAGGCGCGCTCGCTTTCAGAATTGGCTGACGCGCTCGAATTACCCGAACTTCCACACCGTATCGAATGCTACGACATCTCGAACATTCAAGGCACCAACCCGGTGAGTTCGATGGTGGTGTTCGCGGAAGGCCGCGCCAAAAAGAGCGAATACCGCAAGTTCAAGATTCAGTACGATAAGGGTCCGAACGATTTTGCGATGATGCAGGAGACGTTGCGGCGCCGCCTGCGTTATTTGCGCGCCCGTACCGACAACACGGTGACGCCCGAACAGCAGCAACTGGCGAAGCGAGAGAAGTTCAACAAAAAGCCCGATCTGTTGTTGATCGACGGCGGTAAAGGGCAGTTGAACGCGGTGGTGGAGGTGCTCGAAGAACTCGATATGACCGGCATACCCGTCGCAGGCCTTGCCAAAGAACATGAATGGTTGTATCTGCCTGGGCAATCCGACCCAATCGTCCTGCCGCCCAATTCCGCGGCGCTCCATTTGGTGATGCGGATTCGCGACGAAGCGCATCGTTTCGCGATCACGTATCACCGTCAGCGCCGCGCCAAGGCGATGACGCATTCGGCGCTCGATGCCCTGGCAGGGGTTGGACCCGTGCGCAAGAAGCGCTTGCTGACCGCATTCGGCTCGCTGGCCGCAATAAAACGCGCCGGCGTCGACGAAATCGCGGCCGTCAAGGGGATGACACCCGCTTTGGCCGCCCAGGTCAAAGCTGCGCTTGGGGAGTGAGATCATGCATTTTCTGCTCCGTCTGCTCATCAACGGCATCGTGTTCTACTGCATCGCGGTGTTCGTGCCCGGAATTCATGCGAACGGTTTTGGCTCGGCAGTCCTTGCGGCATTCATCTTCGGAATCGTGAACGCCATCGTGCGTCCGATCGTGCTGCTGCTCACGTTACCGCTGACGATCGTCACGCTGGGGCTGTTCATCATCATCGTGAATGCGCTCATGTTCTGGCTGGCAACGTGGATCGCACCCGGTTTTCACGTCGACGGCTTCACGCCCGCGCTCATCGGCGGCATTATCATGATGATCGTTGGATTCATTACGAACCACTTGCTGAAGGAGCAGAACGTAAGAACCGCGCGTACCTAAAGTAAAAGCACAGCGTCCGGTGCGCTGCACCGGACGCTGCAAAGCGTGCGCGATATTTTGGTTAGGTCGCGCCGACTAACAGTTGGTCGTTGTAGTCGCCGAACGATAAGTTGATCTTACGGCCCTGCGTTTGCACGTCGGCGATCATCGGCAGGTTGTTCGGATTGACCCATACCGTGACGACGTACGAGCCGTCGTTGCTCGAAATCGTATAGCCGTTGACCTTTACGTTGTCCAGCAGTTTTATGCCGAGCGGTTTGACGCTATACGCGTTCGCATTGGACGAAAGATCGGGAATAGGCTGCGTCGCGAGTTTCACGACGAGCGCCGGGTCTTCACCGGCGGACGTAGCGATGCGATATTGGCCCGGCATCACGTCGACCGTTGCGACGTGGCCGTCGTCGAATCGTTCGACGACACGCACGACGCCAAGCTTTTGATACGTGGCGACAGCTTTGCTGAGCGCGTCCGTGGGGGTGTTCCCGGCAGCCGCCGCCGCGTTTGGGGCGACGAGGGCTAGCGCGATGGTCACTGCGAGGACCGTTCGCATGGTTGCTCCTTCAATTCTTACGTGGGTACCGGCCAGTATACCCACGCTAGGCGCAACCAAGCGTTGCCGACCCGTGTTATACTGTGCGGACGCGGGGCTGAAATAGGTTCGACGGGAAGATCCGCGGTCAACGTAAGCAGGCGGAGTTGCGAGCACTCCTTAAACGATCGCAAGCGTTATACACGCGAACAACGAATACGCACTGGCTGCTTAATCTAAGCTAGCCACCGGCGGTGAAGAGTCGGCCCGAACCACTTCGCCTTCCGGTCACGAACTCGGGCTGGCGCGCGCAACTGATGTGATGCGTGCGCGAGACAAAGCATCTGCTGCGAACGATAAGCCCGGCTTCGGGGCGTGCGTTCGAGTAAGTCAAATTCGAAGCTAAGCCTGGAGAAAGCGTTGGTCGGGCTTTTCGGACTCGGGGGGCAGTACCCCGACAGCTCCACCAAATTCCCAAATGCGCAATTTATCCAACTTTCCAAATTCCAAGTTTCCGCTCTATCCGCAAAATGAATTTCAAAATTGTTATTTTGCGGATTACCGGGTACGTTTCTTGCACTCTGCGGATTAGCGACGACTTCACCGGTTGCGGCGTGCCTTCAGGCGGCAGTGACGGTCGGCGGAGAGGATTTCGTTGACGGCGCGAGGCTTGCGAAATTGGAACAGGCGTTCAAGGAAGCGGAGAACGCCGTTCGCTCAGGCGCGTCATCCTTCTAGAGCGGAGACATGCGCGGTTACTCTCGGTGGCGCACTTGGCTCAACTCCAGGCGGTTGCGCACTCGTAGCATCGCATATATGCGGTTCTTGTGAACCTTGACCGTGTTGGGGCTCAGGCAGAGCC
>JBKPMZ010000276.1:0-1445 GCA_046732415.1 Vulcanimicrobiota bacterium | reverse complement strand
ACTGCAGATAGCGCACGTCTTGCGCGGTGCTGGTGAGTTCTTCGCTGCGGTCGTTCAAGAAATCGTAGGTTTCGATGATGCCGTCGTGGCCGTGCCCGGCGGCGAATGCAATGGAGTTGCTATCGGGCGACCACGCGAGCGCGCCGGTCGCATAGCGCCCATGCAGCGGCACGGCCTGCGCGCTGCCGCCTTCTTTTGCATCCGCCGCGAACAGGCGGCCCTGCGTGATGAACGCGACTTTCTTGCCGTCGGGCGAGAGCGCGTACGCGGTGAAGTTGTCGTGCGCGGTGATGTGCGTGGTTGCCGGGCCTTCAACGGCGCCTTGCAAGGTGACATGCACCTGCGCGACGTGTTCGGACGAAACGTCGTAACGCCAGATGCCGAAGTTGCGTTCGAACACGATTGCCGAACCATTCCGCGCGGTGCTCGGCCAGTTCACGCGCCCGCTGCCGAAGTGCGTGAGTTGATGCGGCGTGCCGCCGGGGCGCAGCTCCCACAAGTTTTGCGCGCCGCTGCGATCGGACATGAAGTAGAGCATGCTGCCGTCGCGCGACCACATCGGCCAGGCGTCTTTCGCTTTTCCCGGCGTGACGCGCTGATAGCGGCCGTCGGGCGTGCGCAGCCAAATCTCCGATTCGTCGATGTGGCTGTGGCCCACGCGCCACCACTGCGAGCCCGCAAGTCCACGCGCATCGAACGCGAGCGTATCGTCGTGCGGCGAGGGTGCGGCGAGATACACGTTCATGTACGGCTGCGTCACGACGCGCATCGGCGTTCCGCCGGAGATCGGCACGCGGTAGATGTCGTGCGCGCCGTAAATGTTGCGCGCCGAGTTATCGAAGTAGACGTAGCGCCCGTCGGCGGCCCAGCCGTCGAGTTGATCGTACGCGTCGTCGTACGTGAGGCGTGTGACTTCGCCGTCGGAAAGGCGCAGCACGTAGATGTCGCCGTTGCCGGTTTTGGACGATATGTATGCCAACTTCGTGCCATCGGGCGAGAAGATCGGCCGCTCGTTCGTCGCACCGTCGGCGACCAGTAAGTGCGCCGTTCCGCCGTTCGCGGGAACGGTCCACACGTTACCGCCGGAAACGAACGCAATGGTGTGCGCGTCGGGCGAGAGCGACGGCTGGGCAAGCGTAGCCAGCGCGGCAATAGCAACAGCAGCGAACATCATGGAGTGCGTTTTCGCTGCGAGAGGCCCTTACCCCATGTGCCGGGCTAGTGGCGCTGCATTAGGTGGACGGCGTGAACCACGCCGCGCGTTTGGTCGCGCTGAATTCGACGATCTCGTACTCCGAAATACCTTCGGTGAGGAACGGATCTTCCGCCAACACTGCATCGATCTGCGCGCGCGACACGTCCGCGGTGAGTATCACCCCGCCGGTGCGCGGATTGAGCGGTCCCGATACGATGAAAAGGCCGCTCTTATAGTGACGATCGAGAAA
>JBKPMZ010000275.1:0-12538 GCA_046732415.1 Vulcanimicrobiota bacterium | reverse complement strand
TACGGGAATAGCGGGGCCGCCGTACACGTACACGATCACCGGATATCGCTTGGACGGATCGAAGTTCGGCGGGCGAAGCATCGTGGCATCGAGTTTTCCGTACTTCGAATCGACGCCGAACATTTGCGTGGGCAGCATCTGCGCGCGCAGCGCCTGATTCATCGGCGCGAGCGTCGCAAGCACGTCGCCCGAAGCGGAAACGAGATCGGTCTGCGGCGGATCGTTCAGCGTCGAATGCGTGTCCACGAACGCACTCGCGCCCGGCGCCAACGCGACCGCGTGCGATCCGGGCGACGGCGTAACGTTTACGAGATTGCCGCCGGCGAGCGGGACGGCAACCAGCGAACGATCGCGCCGCGTTGGGTACGCCGCGTCGACGTATGCAACGTGCGTTTTAGAATCGTACCCGGCCAGGTCGAAAACGCGGAATGACTGCGGCGTCAGACGCGTGAGCGCACCGGTTGCCGAACGCGAAAACAATCCCCACGTTTTGCCGCGATCCAGCACCCACAGCGAGGTGCCGCCCGACGTCCACAGCGGAAGTTGCACGTCGTCGATCCACTTGTTGCCCGTCTGCGCGTAGAGTGTCTGCGGGCGTGCGCCGGCTGCGTCCCACGCGAGCACGCGCAGATGCAACTGCGCACGGTCCAGCAGTTCCGCCAGCAGCACGTGCGAACCGGGCTTCCATCCGAAGAACGGCAGATACTCATCGTGCGCGGCGGCGTCGTACACCAGACGATCGCTGCCGGTCGCAAGCTCGATGACGTGCAGCGATACGCCCGGATTGCGCTCGCCCGCGAGCGGGTACCGCTCGAACGTCAACCGGTTGTCGGGCGAAAGGAAATCGACGATCGGGAACGGGGTAACCACGCTTTCGTCCATGCGCATGTACGCAATCGATCGACCGTCGGGCGACCACGCGAAGCCATGTTCCGTGGAAAGTTCTTCGGGATACACCCAGTCCAGGCCGCCGTTGAGGATCGTGTTGTCTTTTCCGCCGGTCGTCAGACGTTTGATACGCAACTGCGGCGTCAGCGTCGCCTCATACAGGTCGGCGTCGTGCACGTACGCGATATGGGATGCATCGGGCGACCACTGCGGATCGCCGGCGTCTTTGGCGACGAGGCGATCCAGGTTCGTAGCCATGTCGCGCACGTATAACGCGCCGCGCTCGGTAAACGCCAAGAATTTGGCGTCCGGCGACCACACCAAGTCGCCGGGCGTACGGGGATTGCGGCCATAGGCTTTCGGATCGATGAGCACGCGCGCACGCTTCTCGCGAACGTCGTATTGCCAGACCGGCAACGCGTCCGCCGCGTCTTGCGTGCGCAGCACGTACAGAAATGAGCGAGCGTCCGGGGCCCAGGTCACGTGCGAGGGCTGCACGCCCCACGCGGGCACGCTGGTAAATATCTCGTCGAACGTGAGATCCGCGGCATTCGCCGTCGCGGGCCATAGCAGCGTCAATGCCAAGCAGGCCGATAAAAGTCGACGAACCATGCGGGCGGAGTTCACCGCCGCATCTCGCGAATACTTGCTGCACATGCCCAATCCGTTCGACGAAGAGTTCACGGCTCAAAATCCCATCGTGGCCGCCGCCCAGCGCATTCGAGCCCGCAAGGAAATCGAACGCGCTGTCGATGCGAATGCTGATCAACCCGTCCCGTTCGAAGACGCCGAGAGCGCGTTTGCGGCGTTCGGCGCGCAGCTGCAGATGGGCACCAAGCGCCTGAATTCCATATTGGGCGAGCGCACCGGCGTTAAATACATCCGCCTGGAGAAGCCGCCGCGGCTGCGGCTGCGCTTCGGCGAGAAGCGCGTGAGCCTGGATTTGGACGAAGTGCACCAACTGGTGCGCGTCTCCGGCATGGATCTCGACGGCGAATGGCAGTTCGATCCGGATGCGAACGTGCCGTCGCTGATCAACCTCTCGAAGATTTCAACCGAAGCGGGTTACGGGCAGGCGCTTACGCCTTCTTCTTTGGTGAAGTTGATCGCACAGGACGCCGAACTGCCGCGTCCACCGCATTTGAGCGGACCCGGACCCCTAAGCTTTTAGCCAAGATTTTTGGCGTCGGGCAGATCTCGTTGACCGGGCACCGCGCGCAGAGCGGCGTCGGCGCTTTGCAGATCGCACGGCCGTGCAGAATAAGCCAATGATGCGCGTGCCGCCATTTTTCGCGCGGCACGATCGCCTGTAAATCGAGTTCCACATCGCGCGGCGTTTTCCCGAGCGTCAAGCCCAAACGGTGCGCGACGCGGAACACGTGCGTGTCCACCGCGATTGCCGCTTCTTCGAACGCGACCGACATCACGACGTTTGCCGTTTTGCGCCCAACGCCGGCCAGCGCTTCCAATTGCTCGCGCTCGCGCGGAACTTGCCCGCTATGCTTTTCGACCAGTTCCTTCGCGCAGTTAATGATGTTGCGCGCTTTCGTGCGGAAGAAACCGCACGATTTGATAATACGCTCGACGTCTTCTTGCTTGGCCGTTGCGAGTTTTTGCGCGGTCGGGTATTTCTTGAACAGCGCGGGCGTCGTCATGTTCACGCGCGCGTCGGTGCACTGCGCGGAGAGTATCACCGCGATGATGAGCTCGAACGGATTGGAGTATTCGAGCGCGGTTTCCGCGTGCGGATACGTCCGCTCCAGAATGTCGAGCTCTGCTTGAGCGACGTCTTTGCGAACTTTACGTAACGGAAACGGAATCTTCGGCATACGTCTCCACGTTACGCGCCGGCGGGGGCGGACCATTCCGCCGCGCGGCGAAACACCCCGGCGGAGGTTCCAGCATGCGCCGTATCACTCGACGTGACTTGCTCATTGGTTCCGCGGCCGCGGCCGCGGCAGGCTACGTTGCCTTGGAAGGATGTCAGAACGCCGGACATTCAATTCCGCCGGCGCCTCCGCCCGGCGGCTACGCGCTCGAAGCAAAATACGCCGACACGGTGTACAACGGCATGACGCTGCGCACGCGCACGTACAACGGCGCGATTCCGGGTCCGACGCTCTACGCGTCTCCGGGACAGCATCTGCGCGTTACCGTGAAGAATTCGCTGCCGCCCAATCCCCCCGCGCCGGTTCCGAAAACGGCGATGGTACATCCCGTCGACGTGCACGACATGCTCGCGATGGAAGACCCGCTGCACAACAATCGCGCACCGGCGGTTCAATCGACATCGATCGATCCGATGAACAACCCGCACGAGTTCAATACGACCAATCTGCACGTGCACGGCCTGCAAGTGGTGCCGCATCTGTTCGATCCCATCGGGACGAGCGATCCGAACACGATGATGATTGCCATCGAGTCCGGAGAGTCGTTTACGTACGATTTCCAGGTGCCGGAGGATCAGCCGCCCGGTTTGTACTGGTATCACCCGCACCACCACGGATCGACGGACGTTCAGGTCAGCGGCGGCATGGCGGGATTGCTGGTGGTTCCCGGCGCGATCGATGCCGTACCGGAGATCGCACAAGCGCGTGACGTGCATATTGCCGTTCAAACGCTTCAAGTAAATCAGAGCACGCAATCACCCAACGTGTACGATTTGGAATACGTCGCGTATCAGACGCCGCAAAACGGCGGCTATAATCCGCGATCGACGTACATGTTCGTGGTCAGCAACGGCCAACTCGTGAACTTGATGACGTTCGGGTCGGGTACGAGTTTTACGTCGGTTCCGTATCCCGCGCCGCAGATGACCGCCAATCCCGGCGAAGTGCTGCGGCTGCGCATCCTCAACGGCACGAACGCGCTGCTGCTGCCGCTGCAGTTGCAAGGGTTCGAAGTGTACGTCATCGCGCACGACGGCGTAAACTTGCTCGCGCCGCAGCAGGTCGATCAGTCGGGCACCAGCGCGATCGAATTGCCGACCGGCGGACGCGTAGAACTCCTGGTACGCGCGCCCTCAACGCCGGGCACGTACACGCTGCGCGCGCTCACAATTCCCTCGATGGGCGGCAAACAGCATGCATGGCCCGAGATGGACATCATGCAGTTCACCGTGAGCGGATCGAAGGTGAGCATGAAGATTCCGACGGCGCTTCCCAAGCCTACGCGCGAATATCCGCTGATTGCCGATTCGGAAATCGTCGCGCGCCGCAACGTCGTGTTCAACTCGACCCCGTCTACGTCGATATTGCCTGGTTTTGCGCTGACCATCAACGGCTCGGTATACGACGAAACCTCGATCATGTTTCCGCTCACCGTCGGCACGGCCGAGGAGTGGACGATCTCCACGCCGATGCCCGAAGGCCATCCGTTCCATCTGCACACCAACTCGTTCGAACTGCACAGCGTCACCGATCCGAGCGGCACGACGACTTACTCACCGCCGGTTATTTGCGATACGATCTGGGTTCCGGCAAACGGAAAAGCCGTCATCCGCGTGCGCTTCAAGCAGTGGCGCGGCAAGGACGTCTTCCATTGCCACAAACTCTCGCACGAAGACCAAGGGATGATGGCCAATACGCTGCTGCAGTAGCGGCGTTTAGTCGCGCAGCGAAACGGACGTTCCGCGCACGGCGACCAGGCCGTCGCGTTCGAGCGCTTGCACCAGCTGCTCGAGATCCAGGATTGAGCGTCCGATGTGGCCGGTCACCTCGCGATGCAGGTCGAGCAGCGAGATGCGCTGTCCGGCGGGCAGCGCGCGTAAGCGATCGATAATGCGCCCGCGCGCATAGCGCGTCGTTTGTTCGAACGGAACCGCTTCTTGCGGCGAACGCCGCCGTGCATGCGTCACGCGCGCTCGTTCCAAAAGCGCCGGATCGATTGGAGCGGCGGCGCATCCGGCCTGCAGCGGGCAGAGCAGACATTTCGGCGCGCGCGCCGTGCAAACGGTCGCGCCGAGATCCATCATCGCGGAGTTCCAGTCATGCCCGCGCCCGTGCGGGACCAGCGCACGCGCGTCGTCGTCGAGCTGTGACTGCGCGACCTTCGGCGGATGCTCCAGTCCGTGCAGCAGGCGGTGCGTGACCCGGCGCACGTTCGTGTCGATCGCTGCATCGTCGCAATCGAACGCGAAGGCGCGCAGTGCGGCGACCGTGTACGGGCCGATACCCGGCAGCGAACGCAGCGTCTGTTCGTCGCTCGGCATGACGCCGCCGAAACGATCGACCACCATCTGCGCGATCTGCTTGAGGCGAACGGCGCGCGAGTTGTATCCCAGCCCCTGCCACATGCGCAGAACGTCGGCGGTCGTGGCGGCCGCAAGCGAGGCGACGCCCGGAAAACGCGCGATAAACGCCTCGTATTTCGGCAGCACGCGATCGACTTGCGTCTGCTGCAGCATGAACTCGCTCACCAGAATATTGTACGGATCGCGCGTTCGGCGCCACGGCAAATGGGCGCGCCCATGCCGCTCATACCAGTTAAGCAGCAAATGAGCGATACGGTCGTGCCGAGCCGTCACTCGTCGTCCTCGCCCGTATCGCTTGCGCGGGCGAACGCCGCCTGCGACCGCTCGCGCACGTATTCGCGGAGCGCGATGATGTCGCGCTCCACCAGCACGACGTCGTCGAGTGCCTTCGTACCGCGGTACAACTGCAGCGCGTCGTTGATGATCGAATGGTACATACGCGGCACGGTTTCCAGCGCCCACACCGCCGCCTCGTCCTTGTTCATCGCGTGGACAGTATGCGAGGTCGTGCCGTTCAGCACGCGGCAAGCGCTGAGCACCGCATAAACCGGCATGTCCGCGACGTGCGCACGCGTCCAGTCGAAATCGGCCTGCAGTGCACCGATGAACGCGTGCCACGGCACCGGCCCGAACATCGTACTGGGCGGCGGACCGTACAGCGTCACGCCGCGCTCACGCACGTCCACGATGTTGGCCGCGAGATCGGCGTTCGTGCGATCTACCCTGAAATCGAACTGCCGCCGGCGGATTGGTTCGTGCCATGCCGTGCTGTAATGCACTTCGTAGGGCATGGGATGTTCGAACGCGCGCGCGCAGCGTTCTTGTATGACGCTCACCTCGATATCGCCGGGCGTCGGGCGCGCATCGGAAAGGCGCACGAGGGTATGGGCAACGCTTTCGCGCATGGCCGGCGACAGTTTGGCCTTCGTAACGGCAAGCAGATCGATGTCGCTGCGTTCGCGATGGAACGCTCCGCTCGCCAGCGATCCGTGCACGTACAAGCCTGCCAGATTGTCATCGAGCACTTCACCCAGATGCGCGGCGACGCGAACCAAATATTGCCGTACGTCGCGATCGGCGTCGGCCACGCTGCGGCCGTGGCTCATGAACGCATGTGCGCAACGGCGTTGCCGATGCGCCGGATGCCCTCGGGAATTTGCGCGCGCGTTACCGGCGTGAGCGCGAGCCGGAAATGATGATCGCCCCCCGAGTTCGCGAAGAACGGCTCCCCGAACAAGAACGACGCACCCAAACGCTCGGCCTGATCCAGGAGCGGACGCGCGCGCACCTCCCGCGGCGTCGTAACCCACAGATAGAATCCGCCTCCGGCTTTGCTCGTGCGCATTGCTGCGGGCCAATGTTCGGCAATTGCCGCGTCAGCCATCTCGCGCCGCGTGCGCAGTTCGTCGCGAAGTTGCGCAACGTGCGCGTCGTAGCCGCTGGCAAGATAATCGGTGATCGCCGCCTGCACGTACAAACTGGTCGCCATGTCGAGCGCCTGCTTGCGCAGCAGAAGCCGCTCCAAAATCGTGCGCGGCGCTTGCAGCCATCCCACGCGCAAAGAAGGCGCAATGGTTTTACTGAACGTGCTCAGGTACACGACATAGTCGGGCGCTAAGCCGACGAGCGGCGTTAGTCCGCGATTCGCGAGCTCGCCGTACGGATCGTCTTCGATGATCGGAATGCCCGCACGCCTCGCGAGCGTTACCAAGCGTTCGCGGCGATCCGCGTTCATCGTGACGTTCGTGGGATTGTGCAGCGACGGCATCGTGTAGATGAAACGCGGCCGGCGCGTGCGCAGAATCGCCTCGACGTGATCGACGCGCATGCCGTCTTCGTCGACCGGCACGGGAATCGCTCGCAGCCCGCAGATTTGAAAGATTTGCAGCGCGCCCGGGTAACTCGGCGTTTCGACGATGATCTCGTCACCCGGTTCCGCGAGCGATTGCGCGACCACCATGATGCCTTGCGTGGATCCGGTGAGCACGATGACGTCCTTGGGCTGCGTTTGTGCGCCGCGCACTTTCATGCGCTCCGCAATGGCCGCACGCAGCGGCTCGTAGCCTTCGGAATCTCCGTACGAAAGAATGAAACGCGGATCCGATGCCACGCGCGAGAACGACTTCGCGAGTTCGCCGAGCGGCGAAGGCTCGTCCGGCGCAACGCCCTGCACGAAACTGATGCGGCCCGGTTCTTGCTTTGCGGCAAGCTCGCCCAGAATGGTCGGAAACTCGCCGACGCGCCACGGCGGGAGCGTTACCCACCACGGAACGGCAGCGGAACGCTCGGGCTGGCCGGCGCGCAGTTGCGGCACGACGCGGCTTCCGGAGCCGACCTTCTGCTCGATGAGCCCGTCAGCCACGAGCTCCCGGTACGCGTGCACGACCGTGCTGCGGTTCACATTCAGCCGTTCTGCGAGCGAGCGCTCGGGCGGCAGCCGGGTCGATTCGGGCAACGTCCCGGCCAAAATTGCCTCGCGGAGCGCCTCGTAAATCTGCCGGTAAAGCGGGACGATGCTCTCGCGATCCAGCTGCGCCAACCCACTGATCCATCCAATTTTGGCCATTTGCGGTCCATTTCGCTAATTGGATGGGCAGCCCCCTACTTTGGCACTTGCAAAAAGGGGGCCCGCCCGCGATAGTTTGGGCGGGGGCGCGCAGAAGCGTACCCGATGCATCGTATTGGGTGCGATTCGGAGTGCCGAACGATGCGCAACGTGCATCGTTTTTATTAGGGAGAAACATGGCAGAGCATAACGTCGACGCAGTCGTCATCGGCGCCGGACCGGGCGGATACCACGCGGCCATCAGGCTCGGGCAGCTCGGAAAAAAAGTGATCTGCGTCGATCGCGACGAGGTCGGCGGCGTCTGTCTGAACTGGGGATGCATCCCGACGAAAGCGCTGCTCCACGTCGGTGAAGTGATCCGCCACATCGATCACGCCGGCGCGATTGGCCTAAAAGTCCCCAAGGCCGACGTCGATCGCGAAGGCGTCGCGAAGTTCAAAACCGACGTGGTGAACTCGAACGTCGGCGGCGTCAAAACGCTGTTCAAAGCGAACAACGTGCAATTCATCTACGGCGAAGCCGGATTCAAAGGCGCGAACGAGATCGTCGTCAAGAAAAAAGAAGGCGGCGAGGATACGATCAAGACGCAGTACGTGGTGATCGCAACGGGCTCGGCGCCGATCGACGTGAAAGCGTGGCCGCACGACGGCGAGTACATCATCAACTCCGACGACGCCGTTCAACTCAAGCGCATTCCGAAGAATTTGCTCGTCATCGGCGGCGGCGTGATCGGCCTCGAATTCGCGACCGTGTTTACGCGCATGGGCAGCAAGGTGCTGGTCATCGAAGCACTGCCGCAGATTCTCACCGGCACCGACGTGGAAATCTCCAAGACGCTCGGCCGCATCCTCAAAAAGCAAGGCGTCGAAATAATGCTGGGCACCAAGGTCGGCGCGATCGAGAAAGACGGCAAGATCGTCAAGGCCACGTTCAACGGTGAAGGCACCAGCGGCAAGGACGAAACGCGCGAATTCGACTGTGTGCTCGTCGCGGTGGGCCGCCGCCCGGTGACCGACGGGCTGAACCTGCAGAACGCCGGCTTAGCCACGAACGATAAGGGCTTCATCGACGTAGACGCGCAGCGCCGCACGAAGGTGCAGAACGTCTTCGCGATCGGCGACATCACCGGTGCGCCGATGCTCGCGCACAAAGGCATGAAGGAAGGCGTCATCGCGGCCGAAGTGATCGGCGGCGACAAATCGGCGGCGTTCGATCCGGTTGCGATTCCGAACTGCGTTTACACCGATCCGGAGGTCGCGACGGTCGGGCTCTCCGAGGAAGAAGCCAAAGCCAAAGGCTACGAAGTGCGCATCGGCAAGTTCCCGCTCGCCGCGAGCGGACGCGCACGCACGATGAACGAGACCGACGGCCTCATCAAACTTGTCGGCGACGCGAAAACCGATATGCTGCTCGGCATGCACATCGTCGCACCGCAAGCGGAATCGCTCATCGGCGAAGGCGTGATCGCGCTGGAAATGGGCGCGACGCTCGAAGACATCGGCCTGTCGATCCACCCGCACCCGACGCTCACCGAAGGCATCATGGATGCCGCCGAAGCCGCGCACGGCAAAGCGATTCACATCGTCAACGCAAAGAAACCCGCTCCTCAGCCGGTGGGGGCACGCTGACCTTGGCCGATCGGCGGAGCGACGTTCCGTCCGGACACCGCTGGAAAAATTGTCATCCAGTCAATTTTTCCGCTTCGCTGCATTTTTGCGCGAACGAAGTTTTGAAGCGGCCATCCATGGCCGGCGCAAAAATGTCAGAGATGCCCGGACGGAACGTCGCCCCGCCGATCGACCAACGTCATCGTGAAGTAATGTGACGAAAGCCCAACTGGTCGATCTCGGGTTTCGCTCGTATCGCGAAGTTTGGGATCTGCAGCATCAGTTGCACGAAGCCGTGCGTAACGGCGACGCGCCGGAAACGTGGATTTTCGTCGAGCATCCGCCGGTCGTAACGCTCGGGCGCAACGCGAAGGAAGAGAATCTGCTGCTCTCGCGTGGGGCGCTGGCAGCGCGTGGAATCGACGTCGTGCAGATCGAGCGCGGCGGCGACGTGACGTACCACGGGCCGGGACAACTCGTGGTGTATCCGATCCGCAAGCTGGAGCGCTTTCGCGAGGTCGTTCCGCTGGTGCGCGCGCTCGAAGCCGCAATCATAGATGCATGCGCCGCGTTCGGCGTGACTGCGGAGCGTTGGGACGAGCATGCCGGCGTGTGGGCCGGCCGCAATCAAATCTGCGCCATCGGCCTTGCGGTGCAAAAAATGACCTCGCTGCACGGCATCGCCCTCAACGTCAGCACGGAACTCAGTTACGACACGCTCATCCATCCCTGCGGCTTGACGGATCGCGGCATCACGAGCCTCTCGCGCGAAACGGGACGGCCGGTTACGATCGCGCAAGCGAAACCGATCGTGCACGCGGCGCTGTCGAAAACATTCGGGGTAGAGTTTATACCTCAGCATGACACTTCGTTGAAAGCATCCTAAGTGGCAATCGAGATCGACCTCATAAACCAGCAGCCCAAGCGCGTTCCCAAGCCGGAATGGCTCAAAGTGAAGTTGCCGCACGGCGAGCAGTACGAGCGCGTCAAAGCCAAGGTCGATTCGCTTGCGCTCAACACCGTGTGCAAAGAAGCCAACTGCCCGAACCTGGCGGAGTGCTGGGGCGCGGGAACGGCGACGATCATGATCCTCGGCGATACGTGCACGCGCGGCTGCCGCTTCTGCAACGTAAAGACCGGCAACCCCAAAGGCGTCGTCGATTGGATGGAGCCCGTACGCGTCGCCGATGCCGTGCGCGACATGGGCTGGAAGTATTTGGTCGTTACCGCCGTCGACCGCGATGATTTGCCTGACGGCGGCGCGCTGATTTTCGCGAATACCGTACGCGCGATTCACGAGCGCGTTCCAGGATCGCGAGTTGAAATTCTCTCCGGAGACTACCGCGGCGACGTGGACGCGCTCAACATCGTGCTGGACGCGCAGCCGGATGTGTTCGCGCACAATCTGGAAACGGTGCGGCGCCTTACGCCGCGCGTTCGCGACAAACGCGCGAAGTACGACCAGTCGCTGCGCGTGCTCGAGCATGCAAAGATGCGCGCACCGGACCGGTTCACCAAAACGTCCATCATGATCGGCCTTGGCGAGACGGACGAAGAAGTCGAGCAGGTCATGGACGACGCGCGCAGCGTGGGCGTCGACATCTTCACCATCGGCCAGTACCTGCAGCCGACGAAGAAGCATCTGGCGGTCGACACGTTCGTCACGCCGGAAAAGTTTGCCGAATATGGCCGGCTCGGAAAGTCCAAAGGCTTTCACCAGGTGGTTTCCAGCCCGCTCTCGCGCAGTTCGTACCACGCCGAGCAAGCGTTCCACTAGAACCCGTCTTAGGGGTTCTGCGCCGTTGTAGAGGCACAAGCAACCCTTCGCGCCACGCGCGTGTCCCAGGGCGAAAGGACCGTTGGTTCGTTTGCCGGAGGCTCCGTGACCGAATTTTTCCTGCGCCGCCCCATCTTCGCGGCGGTTTGTTCGCTGGTTGTGATGCTTGCGGGACTCATCGTGATCCCCACGCTGCCGATTGCGCAGTATCCGCGCATCGCGCCGCCCGTCGTGACAATCAACGCCGTGTACACCGGCGCCAACGCCGAAGCGGTGGAAAGCGCCGTTACCACACCGCTGGAGCAAGCCGTAAACGGTGTCGAAGGCTTGCGCTATATCACGTCAACCAGTTCGAACAACGGTTCGAGCACGATCACGTGCACGTTCAACTTGGGCACGAACCTCGACATTGCCGCGACCGACGTGCAAAACGCGATTCAATCGGCGTCAGGGCAGTTGCCGAACGAGGTCAAACAGACCGGCATTCGCGTCACCAAAAACTCCGGCACGTTCGTCATGGTGGCCGCCATGAAATCGACGAATCCGCAGTTCGACCAGCTCTTCCTGAGCAATTACACCGAACTGAACGTCGTCAACGCGCTCAAGCGCGTTCCGGGCGTGAGCGACGTGCAGATCTTCGGTGCGCGCCGGTACGCAATGCGCGTTTGGGTCAACCCGCAGCAATTACAGGCGCGCGGACTGGCGATCACCGACGTGCTGAACGCACTGCAGGAACAGAACGTCGAGGTGGCTGCCGGCAGCATCGGCTCCGCGCCCGAACCGAAGAACCAGCCGTTCACCATAAGCGTACGCGCCGAGGGACGCCTGCGCACGCCGCAAGAATTTCGCAACGTCATCGTGCGCGCCGATCCGAGTGGCGGATTCACGCGGCTGGGCGACGTTGCGCGCATCGACCTAGGCGCCGAAGATTACTCGTCGTCGATTGCGTTCAACGGCAACAGCAATGTGGTCGGCCTTGGCATCCAGCAACTGCCCACCGCCAACGCCTTACAAGTTGCCGACGGCGTACGCAAAGAGCTCACGCTGCTCTCGCACAACTTTCCCGCCGGCGTCAGTTACGAAATCGCCTTCGATACCACGGACTTCGTTCGTGAATCGATCAAGGAAGTCGTGCTCACGCTCGTCTTCTCGATCTTCCTGGTCGTCCTGGTGATCTTCATCTTCTTGCAAAATCCGCGCTCCACGCTGATTCCGGCGGTCACACTGCCCGTTTCGCTCATCGGTACGTTCGCGGTGATGAAGGTGTTCGGGTTTACCATCAACACCATTACGCTCTTCGGATTGACGCTTGCAACGGGTCTCGTGGTGGACGACGCGATCGTCGTCATCGAAAACATCGCACGCTACATTCAAGAAAAACGCATGGGCGGCGCCGAAGGCGCTGCCGCGGCGATGCGCGAGGTCCAAGGCGCAGTCGTTGCGTCATC
>JBKPMZ010000274.1:0-3350 GCA_046732415.1 Vulcanimicrobiota bacterium | reverse complement strand
TGCGACTGCTGCGCGAGCAGTTAGGCAAAAATGCCTTGCTGCGCATCGATCCCAACGCTCGCTGGAAACCGGCTACCGCCGTGCGCATTGGCCAGCAACTAGTCGACGTTTCCCTTGAGTACTTTGAGGATCCTGTGGCGGGACAAGCGGCGATGGCGGAAGTGCGCAAGCAAACCGGACTGCCTACTAGCACGAACATGTGCGTCACGCAGTTTGAGCACATCCCCGCCGCGCTCGAGCTGCACCCCGTTGACGTCGTGCTTTGCGATCATCACTACTGGGGCGGCATGGCAGGTTGCCTGGCACTCGGGCCCATCAGCGACGCGGCGGGCTGGCAGTTAAGCCAACACAGCAACAGCCACTCGGGAGTGACCATGGCGGCCATGATCCACCTGGCGGCGTCGCTGCCGCAGTTGACCCTGGCCAGCGACACACATTACCCATGGCTCGTCGAAAAGGCGGATATCATTGTCGGCGGCAAATTGCCGATCTGCGATGGACGAATGCAAATTCCGCAGTCGCCAGGGTTGGGCGTCGACCTCGATCGAGATCAACTATCGCGCGCCCATGAGACTTACCGTCGCTCGGGAATGACGCAGCGCGACGACGCCGGCACGATGCGGCTGGTCGAGCCGGCGTGGCAGCGCGAGCTATTTTAGTCGCATGCTCCGATATTGATGCATGGGCCGAGCTAAGGTCTAATGGAATCGACGAACTCGCACCCGCCTCCTTCCGCTACCTCAAGAGAGAACGCTCGTTTGTTCACTGCGTCGTCGAATTCAGTCCTGACTCGGCGCAAACTGCTGGAAGTGGGCGGTTCGGCGTTCGCTGGCCTGACTTTGCCCATGATCCTTTCTCGGCGGGCACAAGCGGCTGCGGAAGGCCCGGTTGGCCGGCGGCCGAAGTCGGTGATCCTCATCTTGCTGACTGGTGGCGCTGCGCACCAGGATACGTTCGATCTGAAACCTGAAGCGCCGGATGGCGTGCGGAGCGATTTCAAACCGATCGACACCCGCACGCCAGGCATGCAACTTTGCGAGCACTTGCCGCTGCTGGCCGCCCGCAGCGAGCGACTGGCGATCGTGCGTTCGATGTCGCATGGCGATAACAGCCATTTGCCGGCGACGCATACCACGCTGACCGGCACGCAAATGCCGTTGCGCCGCGGTAGCGATCTCGACAATGTGCTCTCGCGGCGCGACTGGCCTTGCTACGGCGCCGCCCTCGATTATGTCCGCCCGCGGCACGATGGCGTGCCCAACGGCGTAACGCTGCCGCATCGTCTAATTGAAGGCCCGCTTACCTGGCCCGGCCAGCACGCAGGCTTTCTTGGCCCAGCGCACGACCCTTGGGAAATCAACCACGATCCGAACCGAGACGATTTTCGCGTCGACACGCTCAGCCTGCCCGCCGAGATTGGCCTGGAACGCGTTGCTCACCGGCGGACGCTGCTAACGCAGATGAACCGCGAGCGCAGCCAATTTGAGGCGCTGGCCGAGGCCGGCGCCTTCAGCGAGCAGCAGGAGATAGCGCTTACCCTGTTGACGTCGGGCAAGGTGACTGACGCTTTCCATATCGATCGCGAACCGGCCGAGGTTCGCGACCGTTATGGGCGGCACATGTTCGGCCAGTCGCTGTTATTGGCTCGGCGTCTGATCGAGGCGGGCGTGCCCATTGTGCAGGCGAATATGGGCATCGTGCAAAGCTGGGACACGCACGTCGACAATTTCGGCCGCTTGAAGAACGGCCTGCTGCCCCCTTTGGACCGCGGCGTGTCGGCTCTGCTCGACGACCTTGCCGCCACCGGCCGCCTCGAAGAAACGATGGTCGTATTGGCGGGCGAGTTCGGCCGTACCCCCAAGATTTCGTTGCTGCCGGGTAATACGGTTCCCGGCCGCGACCACTGGGCCCATGTCTATTCGACGGTTTTTGCCGGCGGCGGCGTGCGCGGCGGCCAGGTGATCGGACGCTCCGACAACACGGCCGCTTTTCCTATTACGCGTTCTTATCGGCCGGAAGATCTCGGCGCGACGATCTACCAAGCCCTGGGCATCACTCCATCCGTCGAAATTCACGACCCGCTCGGCCGTCCAATGCCGCTCAACCGCGGCGAAGTCATCGAGCCGCTGTTCAGCGGCGCGGCGGTGTGAGCAACTGCGGCTACGGCCGCCATCCGCCAGATGGTATGCGGCGGATTAGAGACTCGTTGACCCCTTGCCTCAAGTGGTTGCTATTCGGCGCGAGTGCACTTCTGCAGCAAAGAGGGGCAATCAAGTCGCAGAGTCGTATTGAATTAGCCTGCAATCTGCCCAAGCGTCAATTGCCGTCGGATTCCAGGGCTGCGTGCTCCAAAGGCGCCTGCGGGGCCGTTTGCACGAACTCGCTCAAGATATAGACTTCGACGCGAGAATTCTGGGCGGCCCAATCGACTTCGCCCGGTTTTCCCTGCGGTTCGAAAGCGCCGCCTTGGCTCAACCGGATGCGGTTGGGCTCGATTCCATGCTCGATAAAAAACTTCATCGTCGCGAGAGAACGAGCGTAGGAAAGTTGCCAGGCGTCGGCGTAACGGCTGCCGGTGGGCAAGGGTCGACCGGTGGCATGCCCGCGAATTTCAATCCTGTTCGGTTTGCCCAGCAATCCAGGGATCATGGCCTGCAGGTGCTCTCGGGCTTGTTCGTCGAGCTCGGCGGAGTCTTCGGCGAATTGTATAAGTGCGCCTGTCTGCGAAGCGTTTTTGTCGTGGGCCGGCAGCTTCGGCCCGAATGCTTTTGAAGCGCCGTGCGCCGACGCGTCATCATCCGTTTCGGCCAACGAGCGTCCGTGTCCGCGCTGAGCCGGCGCTATCGAGCGGAAATTAGGCAACCCGCCTTCCAGCGCGATCCGCGCGGGCGGCCCCGAGGGCGGACCGGCTGATGCCAAAGGGTGCTTGAAGTACTGGGCCACCGCTTCGCGCACTGGTTTATTCTGGGCCACGATCCACATGACCAGAAAAAAGGCCATCATCGCGGTCACAAAGTCCGCATAGGCTACTTTCCAAGCGCCGCCGCCGCCTTTACCAGCCATGGAAGAAGTTCCCCAGCGGTTGCGAGCCGTTCATGGTGCGCTGGCTCATTATGCGGGCTCCGCGCTCTTGAAGAGCTCTTCCAGTTCCTGCCGGCTGGGACGCACGTCGCTGCCCACGCCCCGTCGCGCTTGTTCGATTGCCACCTTGGGGGGCAGATTATTGACGAACCCCAGAATTGCCGAGGAGATGCTGCGGAAGAAGGTGGTTTCGGCGGCGCCCAAAAACTCCATGCGTCCGACAAGCGGCCCAAAAAAGCCGTACGACGCCAGAATGCCCAGGAAGGTGC
>JBKPMZ010000273.1:0-2488 GCA_046732415.1 Vulcanimicrobiota bacterium | reverse complement strand
GCGCAGCCTCGTGTTAGAAGGCACCCCGCCGTTCGACTTGCGCACCTTTACCGGCGCGCAGCAGTTGGAACGCCTCGTGCTCGCGCACGGAAATTACGATGCGCACGCGGTAGCGGCGTGCGTCAGCCTGCGCGATCTGCGCCTTCGCGCGCTCGATATCGAAGAAGTTCCGAACCTGAGTGGATTGCGGCACCTCGAGGCGCTGGAACTGCACGGGCTCACGCGGGTCACCGATCTGCGCGCCATTGCGCAAGCGCCCGCGCTGCGCCGGCTGCGCATCGGTGCGATGCCGCAACTCAACGTCGAGCACTTCGCGCCGCTCGCACGATGCGCAAGCTTGCGCACGCTGGACGTTGAAGTCGGAAGCCGCCAAAAAGAGCGCGAGATCTATCGGCTGTGGCGTGCCGCCAGGGGAGAGCCGGCGCACTGACCGATAGCGAGGGCAGGTCCCCCCGCCGGGGGCCGGGAACGTGAGCCCCTGACCCGGACGCGGCCCCGTAGTTATGGGCCGTGGCGAGGGTGCGAAAAAGAATTTTCAGAGCGCCAGAACTCGCAAGCGTACCCGCTCGAGCGCGGCCGCCGCAGGAAATCGCTTAAACGGCGATTGGATGCGCGCGGCGCCCTCGCGTGGTTCGACAGACTCACCATCACACGGTGCGGCGGGCTTCGGCGCCTGGGCTGTAAAGGCTAGGTAGCTATTGTCGACCGAGATACTGATCTCGAGCGACCCGTGGGAAAATCGGGTCGCCATACTTGAGGACAACGTCCTCGCGGAACTCTATATCGAGCGCGAAGAAAAAGTCATCGGCTCGATCTACAAAGGTAAAGTTCAAAACGTTTTGCCCGGCATGGGTGCCAGTTTCGTTGACATCGGCCTCGGGCGAAACGCGTTCTTATACGTCGACGACATCAACAAGACGCCGCTGAACATCGGCGACGTCGAAATCACGCAGGGCCGCAGCGGCTGGACCATCAGCGAGAAGGTCAATCGCGGCGACGACGTGCTCGTGCAGATCGTCAAGGAGCCGCGGGGCCTCAAAGGCGCGCGCATCAGCACCAACATCTCGCTGCCCGGACGCTATCTCATCCTCATGCCGACCGGCAAGTACAGCGGCGTTTCGCGCAAGATCGAATCCGCCGACGAACGCAACCGCCTCAAGGCGATCATGAAGCGTATCCGTCCCGAAGGCATGGCGACGGTCGTCCGCACCGCCGCTGGGGGCGTGAGCGAAGCGGAACTCATCGCGGATCTCGGCGTGCTCATCCGCATGTGGCACGGCATTTTGGAATCGTTCAAGCGCGCGCCGTCCCCGTCGCTGCTGCACAAAGACATGAATTTGGTCTACAAGGCGGCGCGTGATTTTATCACTGCCGACGTCGACCGCGTGTTCATCGACAACGAGGCCGAGTATAAGAAAGTTTGTTCGTTCCTGCAGTTGCTCGGGCCGCAATATCTGGATCGCGTGGAACACTACAATTCCGGGCGCTCGCTGTTTAAAGATTACAAGATCGACGACGAACTCCAGAAGCTGATGAAGCCGAAGATCAATCTGCCGTCGGGTGGATCGATCGTCATCGAAACCACGGAAGCGCTCACGGTGATCGACGTGAACTCCGGGAAATTCACCGGCGGCAAGAATTTGGAAGACACGATCGTCAAGACGAACGTGGAAGCCGCGGCGGAGATCGCGCGCCAAGTGCGTTTGCGCGACATCGGCGGCATCATCGTCTGCGATTTCATCGACATGAACACTGAAGCGTCGCGCAACAAAGTGGTCGCAACGCTCGAAGCGGGTTTGCGCAGGGACCGTACGCGTTCGACGATTCAGTCGTTCAGCAATCTCGGGTTGCTCGAATTCACGCGCAAACGCGTCGGCAAAGATTTGTCTTCGCAGCTGCGCGGATCGTGCCCCACGTGCGCGGGCTTGGGAACCGTCATGTCCGCGCAGTCGGTGGCGATCGAAACGCTGCGCAAGATTCGCGCGCATCAGCATAGCGACGGCCACATGGTGCTAATCGAATCGGCTCCGACCGTTGCCGCGCAGCTCGAATTCTGGTACGAAGACGAATGCAGAGTGCTGGCCGAGCAACTCAGCGCACCGATTCACGTTCGCGTCGATCCGATGCTGCACCCCGAGAAAACGCGCATTCGCGATACGGCTGGAATGAAAAAGGACGGCGTGTTGCGCGTAGGCGACGAGCATGAAGTCGAATTGCTGCCGGGGCGCCTGCCGAATGCCACTTCTGCCGCCGCGGTACTCGACGGACGCATCGTCGAGGTGGAAAACGCCGCGAACATGGCCGGGCAAACCGCATGCATCAAACTTATCGACGTCGACGACGATTCCGCGCTTGCGGAACTTGCCGCCGCCGCTGCGGGCGAGAAAAAGAAACGCCGCCGGCGCGGGCGCGGGAAAGGCGATCTTACGCCCGCCGAGCAGGCGCAGCAGCTGCGCGAACTTGCGGAAGAGGCGGCAAAATACGGCAC
>JBKPMZ010000272.1:0-2378 GCA_046732415.1 Vulcanimicrobiota bacterium | reverse complement strand
CTGTAGTAGCCCTTGCGCGTGGAAACGGTGGTAAACCCGTATTTGCGGTAGAGATTTTGCGCGACGGTGTTGCTTTCGCGCACTTCCAGCGTCATCCATGAAGCGCCGCGCTCGATGGCTTCGTCGAGCAGATGCAGCAGCATGATCTCGCCGTATTTGTGGCCGCGATGCGCCGGATGTACGGCAATGGTCGTGACGTGCGAATCTTCCAGGATCACCCAGATGCCGCCATACGCGACGACGTGCCCGTTGACGCGTCCTACGAAGTAATGCGCGAGTTTGTTATCGTGCATCTCCTGATAGAAGGCGTTGCTGGGCCACTGCGTGGAGAACGATTGCTGCTCGATACGCAGCACCTCTTTCACGTCGGCATCCGTCATCGGTTCGATGATGAACGGACTGCTGTTGCCCAGGTCGGGGCGCGGCTCGAGTTTCACAGGTGTTTGGGCACTTTCGCGGCCGGTAATTCGCCGTAATCGGCGCGAATCTCGTGCGAACTGCGTGCCGGCTCGCGCGCTGCCGCTACGCTTGCGACGGCAAGCGCGGACGGAGCGACGGCGCGGTCCAAAATCTGCACGCTACAGCCGCGTTCGGCAAGGCCGGGAAGCACGTCCTCCGCATCGCCGATGACGGCAATCCGGCCGCCGGCAATCGCGAGTTCGTCGAGCACGTCGTTCACGTAGCCGGAGGCGCGGTGCTGTGCCCCGCCACGGCGGTAACGAACCGACACGACGCCCTTGCGGCCCCGCACAACGGTGAGCTGCGGCTCGGTCAATGCGACGCCGGCTTCCAGTGCGTCGAATGAATTGACGCCCACAAGCGGACGCTGCCAGCCGAGCGCAAGCGATTTGGCATAACTGATGGCGATGCGCACGCCGGTAAAACTGCCGGGGCCAATGCCGACCGCCAACCGATCGACCGCGGATGGTATCAGCGCGGCTTCATGCAGCACCGATGCGACGGCAGCGAGGCCTTGCTCCAGGGCGACGTTACCGGCCAGGTCTTTCACGGCGACCGCTTCGCGATCGCGAGTGACGGCCGCCGAAAATCCACCCAGCGCCGCGTCGATGGCGAGCACGATCATACGCCGCGTCCTTCCGGCTGGAGCAGCGTCACTCTGCGGGGCTCGCCGCCTTTGCCTTCGATGTCGATCTCGTATCGGACGGGCGGGAGCAGGCCGGGGGCATTGCGCCACCATTCCACCAGCACGATCGATGTGCCGTCGAACGCGTCTTCGAGTCCGAGTTCCGTGACGTCGGCGGGGTCGTCGACGCGATACAAGTCGAGATGATCGATCGGCGGCGCGCCCTGGTAGCGATGCCAGAAGGTGAAGGTCGGGCTGCTCACCGGATCGTTGCCGAGCCGCGTGCTCACGACGGCTTTCACGAACGTCGTCTTTCCGGCACCGAGCGGGCCCGAGAGCCCCACGACGTCGCCGGGCTGCAATCCCCGGGCGAATTCGGCCGCGAACGCCACGAACTCTTGCTCCGTCTGGAGCACCAGTTTAAATGTCCGAATCATGGGTTTGGCGAACACTACTCTCCGTGAAGGTGCGTAGGTCGCCGATGTTCTTGTGCCGGTGGCATCTCTCCTCAAGGGATGACTGATCACCGCGCCGAGATAAACGCGCAAGCCCAAGCGTATCTCGCAGAACTGCAAGCCGCTTGTGCGGCCGCCCACGAACGTTTAAGGGCCGGGGTCATGCGTTTGCACCCGCAAGCGCCTGTGGATGACGTTGTGCCGGAACCTCCGTTCGAGGACGAGCCGTTGCCGGAAACGGACCCGATATTCGCCACGCGCGAATTCGACGTGCCGCCGGAGGCGCTCGCAGGCCTTGTAAATTTTGAAGACTAGAAACGGTTAAATGAACAACGACATCATCTCGCAGATCAACGTCGAAGACGAAATGCGGGAGAGTTATCTCTCCTATGCCATGTCGGTCATCGCTTCGCGCGCCCTTCCGGACGTGCGCGACGGCCTCAAGCCCGTGCAGCGACGCATTTTGTTCGCCATGCGCGAGATGGGCATGGACCCCGGCAAGCAGCACCGCAAGTGCGCCGGTATCATCGGCGAGGTTCTCAAGTCGTTTCACCCGCACGGCGACAGTTCGGTGTACGACGCGCTCGTGCGCATGGCGCAGGATTTTACGCTGCGCTACCCCTTGGTCGACGGACATGGCAACTTCGGTTCGATCGATCCCGATCCGCCGGCAGCGTACCGGTACACGGAAGCGCGCCTTGCGCGCCCGTCGCTCGAAGTGCTCAGCGACATCGACAAAGAGACGGTCGCGTTCGTTCCCAACTTCGATAATCAAGGTACTGAGCCGAGCGTGCTGCCCGGCAAACTGCCGCAGTTGCTGCTCAACGGCTCCAGCGGCA
>JBKPMZ010000271.1:0-1897 GCA_046732415.1 Vulcanimicrobiota bacterium | reverse complement strand
TGCTCAGTCCGCTCACGCGCACGATGCGAAGCTTGCTGAACGAAATGGTGCGCATCCGTTTCAGGCGATCGGCTTCTTGACGCAGGTGCGTCATGGCGAAGTGAATTCGTCCCATCGAAAGTTTGGCGGTGTGTTCGTGTTTGGTCTTGCCCTTGAAGCGATTCGCGGTACTCTGCGCGCTGCCGTTTGTATGCTTGGGCTGCGCCGTAGCCGTCGGGGCGGCCGTTGACGTTGCCGAGGGCGATGGTGCCGGGCTTGCCGACGGGCTCGCCGGCGGCGTTTGCGCGCCGACTGTCGCTACCGTGAGTGCGCTGAGGGCTGCGAGAGTGAAAAGTGTTCGATGTAGTGTTTGCATTCGCACAACCTTCCGGATAAAAAGCTCCTTATAGCGCGACATTACCCGCTCTCCGGCCGAGCGGAAACGCACCGGACGCCCGCCCGCGGCGCTTTCGTTTTCCTACGAACACAAACGCTTGAGAACACGTGCACCGGGTATGATTGCATCGCAGAATCGCGAGTCGATAATGGCGAGCATCGAATCCCGATTGTGCATGGAAACGCAAACCCTGGTGCGATGCCGTGCCCAATAACCTCCCCGTTGTGCGTGCGGCATCGCGCGTTTGCGCTTTCCCGGGGCGCGCGAGTAGTGCGGCGCCCCGATGTAGAAGGACCGCGTATGGCTGAAGACGTTTACCGCGCGGTTCTTGACGCGCGCCGCGCTTGGAACGATTACCTGGACGCGACCGACGAAGACGAGGACGAGGTGTACGAAGCCTACCTCGAGGCCGCATCCGAGGCAGTGCCGCTGGTCGGCGGTCTCATCGAACTTTGCGTCGAGGCCAATCTGGTCGCTATCTCGGCGCGCGATCGCGAGGAGCGGTACGTCGACCTCGCAGCGACGAATGCCCGCGTTCACGCCGATGCCATCATCGAGATCGTCGGCGACATCGTTCTCGGGCATTCCGACGAACTGCCCTCGTTCGAACGCCGAGCACCGCAAGATGACGACGAAACGCGCTTTAACCGCGCGCGCGAAATGTTCCGCGAGATGAATCGCCCCAACGTCAGCCGAGCGGTCGACGAACTGCGCCAGATGCGCGACGAATTGCTGCGCAGCGGCCAGGAAATCTACGCTACGCGCCTCTCGCACGTGCTGAATTTGCTGCAGATTTCGCCGCCGCGCCTAAGCGACTGATTTCTTGATCCGGGCGAGGGCTTTCTTCGCTTCCAGCCGTCCCTGAACGCGCACCTCGTTGCCGCGCTGTTCCGAATACGCGGTAAGAAAATGTTCCATCTGCTCGAGCAGCAGCGCGGGCAGATCGTTCAGCGTTTCGTAACCGTCCGTGCTCAGCGATATTTCACGGCTCGGCAGAAGGCATGCGACGTACCGGTCGTTGCTTTCGCCGTTTTTCTCCACCTCGAACGCACCGATGATGCGCACGTGAAGAAGGCAGCCGGGGAATGCCGGTTCGTCCATGAGCACGAGTACGTCCAGCGGATCGCCGTCGCCGCCTTTGGTACGGGGGATGAACCCGTAGTCATACGGCCAAACCAGCCCGCTGCCGAGCGTTGCCTTGTGTTCGAAGGCGCGCAAATCTTCGTTCCACGCATATTTGTGACGGCTGCCGCGCGGCGTTTCCACCACGACGCGCAGCGTGCCGTCTTTTTCGATCTTCGGATCGATGTCATGCACGGTTGTGCTAGCCGCGCGGAATTCCCGTTCCCTCGTGTCCCGGGACGGGCTGCTCCTGCGTGATGTCCTCAGTCGGCAGACCCGCTTGCTGATACGCCTCGAAGCCGCCTTCGAGCACGGCGGTTTGTTCGTAGCCTTGCTCGCGCAAGCGCTCGGCAACGCGCTGCGCGTCCTCTTCCGAATCCGCATAGACCACGATGCGGC
>JBKPMZ010000270.1:0-2311 GCA_046732415.1 Vulcanimicrobiota bacterium | reverse complement strand
TGCGAACACGATAGCGTCCTCGTCGTAAGGCCGCATGGTGCCGTCGGTGCGAATAAGCGTCAGCGTTCCGGTGACGCCCCAGATTTGCGAGCGCACGGGCACGATAATCATCGAGCGGTACTTCATACGGCGCATGAAGTCGGCATGACGCTTGCTGGTCGCGTGCCGCTCGATCCACTCTTCGTCGATATGCGCAGCGAAGAACGGCTGGCCGCTGTCGAGCACCATGCACACCGGGTGCGCTGGGCGGCCAGGCTCCCGATCGAAATGCTCGGCCAGTTCTTGAAGGTCCTCAGTGCGCGCCTTATCCCTATGCGCGGCGCCCACCATTTCGATGTCCGACGTCGAACCCAAGTCCAGGATGCAAATGTCGGCGACGCTTTCGACGGCTGCCGTGCACACGTTTTTCAGCGTGCTGCGATAGTCGAGTGAGGACCCAAGCAACTCGCCGGCGGCGATGAGAAAATGCATGTAGTCCGCATCGCTTCTTAAGCGCTGCAGTTCGCCCGGTCTGTCGGGGCTGGTCATCGGCTCACCTGCTGAAGAAAAATGCGACAGCGGCGGGCATCAAAGTCCGCCCTGTAGCGTACGGCTCTGCGTGGGAAGTTACGTGGGACCGGGGCAAACCCTACCGGGCCGGCACTACAATTTCTTGAGTCTGACGATTTCTTTGCGTCAGCGCCACCGCAACGCAAACGGCGACGTTGACGAGCAGCGCCAGAAAACCGGGGTTGATGCCCGCCAAGTCGATGCTGTGGTGCCATAAATAGAACGCGACAATCTCGCCCGCCAGAATTCCCGAGCCGACTGCCCAGGCGTTTGCCCGCTTCCAAAAAATGCCGAAGATGAATGCCGGCATGAACTGCGTGATGCCGTTGTAGTACAGCAGCAGCAGATCGACGAGCGTTTGATTCCAATTCAGCCACATGAAAAACGCGCCGATGGCGATGACGATCACGAAATACCGCGTCCACCGCGCTTCGCCGAGCACGTTGTGCGCGAATACGCTCGAGGCGCCGAGCAATTGCGCCGAAGCCGGCAGAAGCGCGGCCAGGCAACCAGCACCCGCAATTACGCCCATCACCCATGCGGGATAATACTGCTGCACCACGAGCAGAAACGATTGATCGACGGCGGGGCCTTTCAATCCGGGCGTGACCACGAGTGCGGTAAAACCCGCGATAAACACCAGCAGCAGCACGAGTTGGTAGAGTGGCAAGAAGATCGCGTTGCGGCGAATCGTATCGCCGTCGCGCGCTGAGTATACCGCCGCGATCGAATGCGGACCCATGTAAAAACCGATGCTCGTGAGCAGCACCGTGGAGATGAACCAGTTCATGCCTTGCGGCGCCGCGCCCGTGCGCAGCGTGAGCCAATGCGGCGACGCGGCGAGCACGTGATCGAACATCGTACCGAACGAACCGAAGAAGTGCAGCGGCAGCACGATGCCGGCAAACGCCACCGCACCGAGCACCAATGCGTCTTTTACGATGCTTGCCCACGCCGCGCCGTGAAGACCGGCGGTGAACGTGAAGATAACGATGAGGGCAAAGGCTACCGCAACGGCGACGGTCGCGTTGTAGTGTCCGTAGCCGGCGATGGACAAGATGATCTGCACGCCGCTCAGTTGCAGCGTCACGTACGGAATGATCAGCACGAATTGCAGCACCGCAACGCTCTTGGTGAGCACCTTGCTGCCGTAGCGCGCTTGAAAAAAATCGGGTGACGTGAGAAGGCCGCGCTCCTTGCCGATGCGCCAGACGTGCGGCAAGTAAAAGTAGCCGATGGTGTAGCCGATGGTGCCGTATGCGAGAATATAAAACGCCGGCGCGCCCTTTCCGTACGCCCATCCCGCGGCGCCCAGAAACGTAAAACTCGTATAGACTTCGCCGGCCAGCAGCAGCCACAAAAATAGCGCTCCGAACGAACGCCCGCCGACGATATACTGGTGCGGGTCCATCTTGATGCGGCGCACGCTGTAGAGCGCGAACGCCACGGTGCCTACCAGGATGCCGCCGGCGATGATCAGGGCGACGGTTTCCGCGCTCACTTGCGGCCCTCCAGGCGGTACACGCCGTATAGGCACACCGGCGCGAACAGCACCCAGAAGAATATCCACACCAGCAAGAACGGGAAGCCGAAAATGCGCGGCTCCAGCCGGTTGGCCAGCGGTACCGCGAAGGTCAGCATAATCGCGGGAATGACGGCCAAGAGAAAGCGGGCCAAGGCGTTCATCATCCCTCAATAGTACTAGCGGCCCATGAACACCTACGACGCCATCATTATCGGCGGCGGGCACAACGGTTTGGTC
>JBKPMZ010000269.1:0-2388 GCA_046732415.1 Vulcanimicrobiota bacterium | reverse complement strand
TTGCCGCGCGCACGTCGCGCAGCGTTGGTACGGATGCGGTACCGTTCATGCTCAGCGTGCCGCCGCCCACGTTGCCGTGCACGCCGCGCAGCGCAATCTCCGTGCCGCGAAACAGCATCGTGCCGTTCAGGTCGCTCACCGGATTCTGGTCGATCGGTCCGACGAAGTAGCCGTTCTTGAGCGCCATGCTGCCGTCGAGCTGCGGCGCGCGCATCGTTCCCGCCACGCGAAGAGTACCGTTCAGCGCGCCTTTCACCGTCGTGCCTTCCGGGAGAGCGGCGCCGAAGTCCGAGAGATCGACGTTGTTCGCCGCGAGGTCCATCGAAATGGGCGCGTTCGCAGACGAGTGCAGCGGTGCGTTGCCGCTGGCGGTAATCGTGCCCTTAGGCAGATCGATCGAGCCTTGAGTGAGTGCGACGCGTTGCTTCGTGACGGCGATGTCCGCCTGCACCTTTGGCACGGTGAGTTTCGCGTAGCGCAACTGCGTGAGCGCGAGCGTATCGTTTATGTGCGGGTCCTGCGCCGTGCCGTTGACATGCAGCGTCGTATCGAGCACGCCCGCCAGTTCGTTTGGTTTACCGCTGAATGTTTCGACCAACTTCCCGACGTCCGGGCTGGTCGCGCGCACCGCGACGGCAAGCGCGTCGCGTTTGTGCAAACCGAACGTACCCGAACCCGTTGCGGTAAAGTACGGAATCTGCACGACTGCCTGCGTGATGCGCCCGCGTCCGTGCTGCGCGGTCGCGGCAACCGTCGCACGTTGAACGTGCACGCGGCCGATGATGCCGTCGCGCAAATGCGCGTTCAGATTCACGGCGACGTCGGGATACGCGCCGCGCAGTGCGGCGTTCGCGTCGATGTATCCGGTCACGGGTGCGTTGTATCCGAGCAGCGGCAGCCAGTTATTTAGATCGAGGTCGCGTACGTTCGCGTTCAAATTGAGCGTCTTGCTCGACGGAATGACCGTGCCCGCGATGTGCGCGCTGCCGTGCGCGCCGCCGACCGACGCCACGACCGACGTGCTGCGCCCGCTGGTCTGCCAATTCGCGACGGTACGCCCGATGTCGAAACGGCGGTAGCGCACGCTCTGCAGGTTCACGTTGCCGCTGCTCGCCAGCGTAAACGGCGTCATGTCGACGCTCAGCGCCAAGCGGCCCGTGCCTGCGAGCGTGTCGCCGGTATCGAAGTAATCGTTGAAATCGGCGAGATCGGCGTGCGGCGCGTCGAGCGATGCGCGAACGTCGCCCGGCGCGTATGCTGCGTCGAACGCAAGCGCCGTCGATCCGACGGTAACCGAACCGTTGTTCACGCGAATGTCGCGGGGCGTGCCGGCGATGGCCGCGTGCATGTCGCGAAACGCGAGTCCGTGCACGTTCCCTTCAGGTACGTCAATCGTTCCGGCCACCAAGGGCGTCGTTCCGGAACCGCCGACGTGCACGTTCGCATCGACGCTGCCTTGGAATTGCGCGTACGAAGAGAGTCCGCTCGCCGTTGCGTTCAGATCGTAGCGCGGCCACACCGTGCCGTCTGCGGCCACGAGCGCCGGACCCGCATCGATCATCGCGTTGCGTACGCCGACGTTCCCGCCCGCATACGTAAATGACGACGCGCCGCTAATGGGATAGTGCAGATACTGCGCGTCCGCGAGCAGCAGCGTGCCGTTCACGTCGGGAGCGCGCAACGAGCCGGTAGCGGTTGCAGCTGCGTCGGCGTAACCGCCGGCAACTGGGAACTGTGATACGGCGAACGCCAGACGCCCGCCGTTGCCGATGCTCCCCTGCGCCATGGCCGTACCGCTCTTCGCCACGTTCGCACGCGCGGCGTATACGCGAATCTCATTACCGCTCTTATTCGCGAGCGGTGCGAGCCCAATGGTGGCGCTCAGCCCTTCGATCGGTACGCCGCGAATGCTGGCATTCGTGAAATGCGCGTTCCGAATCTGCGCGACCGAACGTCCGCCGTTATACACCAGCGCGATCGGCGCGTTTACCAGACCGTGCGCCGGAACGTTTCCGGCAATCTGCGCGATCTGCGAGAGCGATCCGCTGTACCGCCCCTCGAGGGCGACGTGGTTCGTTCCGGCAATCGTTCCCGCGGTATGCACGCGGCCGAAATTGCCGCTCGCGTCGAGCGATGCGACGCGCACGTCTCCCGGTGAACCGCCGAAGCGCGCGCGTGCACTCGCGATCGAAATCTTTCCGTAGCGCGCGTCGGTGAGCGCGACGTTGCCGCTCAGCCCCAGTGCATTGTGCCGCCGCGATGCGAATACGTCGCCGCTCACGGTTCCGCTTACCGGCGGCAGTGCTTTCATCGCCAGGCCCGGCAATCCGGCCGATGTCGACGGGCGGATCGTAAAATCGTTCGCGCGTACCAGCGCATCCATTGCGT
>JBKPMZ010000268.1:0-19813 GCA_046732415.1 Vulcanimicrobiota bacterium | reverse complement strand
GAGTCGAGGCAATCGAAACGTACTATGCGTTGTTGTGTGAATCGGCAAAACGCTGGGGTATACCGGAGCCGGTCGAGCGGCGAGCCCTCATGGAGGCTCTCGTCCGCCACGGGGGACGCGATGTCGAAATATGGTTCGCGCGCGCGGACGGCCGTGCTATCGCGGGCGGCATCGTCTTCTATGGAAGTGAAGAACTATTTTTTTGGAGCGCCGCAATGCTCTCGGAATTCGGCCGTTTACGGCCAAGCAACGCTCTCAATTTTGCCTTGCTTAGCGCTGCCGCAGAACGCGGCATGCGCTGGTACAATCTCGGGTCCAGCGAAGGATTACCGGGGGTTGCGCGCTTCAAAAAAGATTTGGGCGCTCGCGATGTCCCGTACCACGAAATAACCCTCGCACGCCTGCCCGTACGCATCGTCAGGTCAGTGCGTCACGCAATACACAAAACCATGACAGGGTAATCGCCATGCTTACCGATTTTCAAACGACCTTTACGGCCGCGCGTACCAATCAGGCGCGTCTGCCCGAGCATCTGTTACCAAGATGGAGCGCCACGCTGGCTGCCGGCGACGTGGCCACCGTGCTATTCATCTCGCTGGTCGTGTTGGCCGGCGCCTCGAATTCCGTCATCGCGGCGATTGTAACGACCGTTCTTATCTGTTGCGCGTTTTGGGCGTGTGGTCTTTACAAGCATTCGTATGCGGTGTACGCGCGCGACGAAGCGTATTACGCTTGCACCGCGGTTCTAGCGGCAACAATCCCAACGTTCCTTATCGTGGGCGGCATCGGTCAAATCGACGCGCTGCTGCTATTCGTCGCTCTGGTCTTCAGCGCTCTCGCGACGTCGGCCTGGCACGTGGGCATGCATATGCAACGCCGAAGCACGTCGGCTCCCTCGGCAAGCCGCACGACCATTACGCCCGCCGCATGGCACGCTCGCGAATCCCTCAGTTATCTGTTAGCCAAGCGATGCTTCGACATCGTCGTTGCGTTCGCGGCCGTGCTCGTCACATCCCCGATTATGTGCGCCGCCGCACTGGCTATTCTGTTCGAGTCCGGAGAGCCGGTACTGTTCAAACAAGAACGTGTGGGGCGGGACGGTACGCGCTTCGACGTGTTCAAATTCCGCACAATGGTACGTGATTCAAGCGATGACTGGGTGCGTCCGGGGGACACTCGCATCACTCGCGTGGGCGCGTTCCTGCGGCGCACGAGCATCGACGAACTACCGCAACTTTTCAACGTTCTGGCGGGAAGCATGTCGATCGTCGGTCCGCGGCCCGAAATGGTGGAGTTTGCGGATCGTTTTGCACATGAACTACCGGCGTATCACCAGCGCCACATCGTTGCACCCGGCATCACCGGATGGGCGCAGGTTTACGGCAAACGCAACATGGCGCCGGACGAAGTGAAGGACATTTTGCCCTACGACCTGTTTTACGTGGAACGCGCATCGGTCGTGCTCGACAGCGCCATTCTCCTCAAGACGATTACTGAAGTACTGTTTCACCGTGCCATCTGATCGCGCTCATCGCGTGATGTACGATGGGCTGTACACGTTTCTCATACGGCTTGCCAGGATCGCTCTGACTGCCGGCTTGGCAATCATAACGGCACGGGCACTCGGGCCGGGCGGCCGTGGCCTTTATGCATTGCCGGGAGTACAAGCCGCGTTGGTAGCTTCGGCATTCGGCGGCTTGTCTAGTGCCACGACGTACTTCCTGCTCAACCGAAATCCCAACCGTTCGATATTGCGAGCGATGTTCGCCGCGACGTGCCTGCTCGTCGGCGCCGCGGCTATAGCCGTGGTACCGTTATCGTATTTTGCCGGTCAGGCGTCTGCGGCGATTCCCGCGATTCTGGTACTGCCCTCGTTCGCGTTGCTCAGTTTGGCGTCCGGCTATGCGCTCGGCGTTAAACGTGTTCGATTCGCGAGCACGATCGTTACGGTCCAAACCTTTTTTACCATCGTGGTCATGGTTGCCGCGTTTGCGCTCACCGAGCGGACGCCGGCCGTCGCGATTTGGGCGTGGGTTTTTGGAACCTCGATCGCGGGCGTCATCGCACTTGCCTACATCTGCTTGCATGCGCGGACGATGCTCGACGGTCCCGATACGGTTGGCTTCAAAGAATATTGGCAGTTTTGCCTCAAAGTCACTTCCGTTAATGTCGTAACGCTGCTGAACTATCGGGCGGATCTCTATATCGTCGCGTTGTTTCTCCCACCCGCAGCCCTGGGCTTGTACAGTATCGCGGTTGCGGGCGCTGAGAGCCTGCTCGTACCGACGCAAGTGACGGCGCTCGTAACCTCGCCGCACATCGGCACGATGGAGCATCGTGAAGCTGCGCTGCTCACAGCAAAATGCGTGCGGCATAACCTGCTCATCTCGCTGCTCGTTTGCGTGCCGCTGTTCTTGTTCGCCCGGCCCGTGATCCAACTGCTCTACGGTCAGAATTTCGTACCGCTCGTGCCGGCGTTCGACATCCTTCTCATCGGTGTGCTGGTTCTCTCGCTCAGTAGTCCGGTGTCGTCGTACTTCACACTGAAACTCGGCCTGCCGCAGGTAACGCTGCGCTTGGCTACGCTATCGGCAATCGTGTGCATTGGAACGACAATCGCACTCGTGCGCGATTTCGGCATTGCCGGTGCGGCGATCGGCTCGAGCGCCGGGTACATGGTGGGTCAGGCGTTGGGCCTCTGGTACTTTGCCGCACGCACCGGAATCGGGCCACGCCTGCTGTTCCTCCCCACGACGAGCGACCTACTCGTGTATTGGACGTTCTTGCTGCGTATCGTTCACGACGGGAGGCGTCTGCTTCGCCCTGCGCCCTAGGGTCGCTCTTCCCATCGCGGCGGGTCGACTCCAACTCCAGTTGGATGTACGAAACGGGATAAAATAACGACGATGGTTGGTCATGTGCGTGTTGCTGCGCGACACTCGACTGCGGCAGGGGCAGCCTTTATTGCGCTTTTAGGCCTGCTCGCTTCTTATGCGGGCGTACAACTCGCCGGCACCAAAACCGGCGCGGTTATCGCGATCGGCGCTGTGCTCGGCCCCGTGCTCCTTGCCCTTTCGTTGTTTTCGCCGCTCGTCTTCCCGTTCGGCGTCTATGCGATGCTCACGCCGTTCGATTCGATTCTGATGATCTCAGGCGCGAGCACGGTGACCAAGATCCTCGGTGCGTTAAGCGCCGGTGCTCTGATCTTCTATTTATTGCGGACCAAGCGCGCCGCAGATCCAGATCGCAGCATCGGGATGTGGTTGCTGTATACTCTTTGGCTGACCTCCAGTATATTTTGGGCTATCGACACGAAGTTGAGCTTGGACCTGCTTCCTACCGCATTGCTGCTCTTCGGGTTATACGCCATCGTTTCGATGGTGCGCGTGCACACGACAACGCTCGACACGGTCGGCCGCTTCGTGATGGCGGGCGGCGTTGCGGCGTCTGCGTATGCCCTCTACATGTATCATAACGGCGTAGCTATCAAGGAAGATCGCATGTGGCTGGTTACGGACAACGTCAACTGGAACCCGGATCACCTCTCGGCATCGCTGCTTCTTCCGCTCGCGATCGCCATCATGAGTTGCGTCTTCGGCCGTTCGATATGGATGCGTCTGGCAGGCCTCGCGTCGATCGGCATAATGCTGCCGACGCTGGTCTTGACCGGTGCGCGAGGTCCTGAGCTGGGATTGCTCGCATTGGTCGCATATCTCATTCTTCGTGAGCCCAATCGCGCGCGTCTAGCATGGCCGGTCGTCGCGGTTCTCGGCATCGCAATTATGGCAGCGGCACCGACACTTGTGGATCGCTGGAGCGCCGCGCTGTCGACCGGCGGCGCCGGCCGTACGGATATCTGGCATGTCGGATGGGAAGCGTTCAAGCAGAACTGGCTGTTCGGTGCCGGCTTCAATAACTTTCCGCTGGCGTATGACCGCGCAATGCTCTCCGTTTTCCAGCCGCAGTACATCGGGTGGAATCGTGCCCCTCACAACATCATCGTGGGCAACTCCGTGGAACTCGGCGTTATCGGCATCGTGCTCTTATTGCTTGCTTGGGTCGTGCAGTTTCGAGCGCTGCGCACAATTGGGCCCGACGATCCACGATTCCGCATGCGCCTGCTCTTGGAAGCATCTTTGATTGGACTGTTCGTTTCGGGCCTTTTCGCCGACGTGATGCTGACCAAATATCTGTGGCTCGCCTTCATGCTCGTGTCTCTGACGCGAAACGCCGTGCCCGCGCTCGCGCCGGCGCAGGCGAGCACCGTACCCACTCTCGCAACCGGAGTACGACGAGCACATGCGTGACGATTTTCTTCCTTACTGCCGCCCTGATACCGGAGCAGCGGAAGCTCGCGCCGTCGAGGAATGTATCCGCAACGGCTGGCTGACGACGGGCCCGAAAGTCCGTGAATTCGAAGCGGCGTTCGCATGCGCGGCAGGCGTTCGCCATGCGGTCGCCCTCAACAGTTGCACAGCGGCGTTGCACGTCGGTTTGCTCGCCGCCGGCGTGAAACCCGGGGACGATGTCGTCATGCCATCGCTAACGTTTGTCGCCGGCGCGCAATGCACGCTCGAAATACAAGCCCGCCCGGTGTTTTGCGACGTCGATCCGCAGACGCTGACGGCGGGGGTCGATGAATTCGCTCGCGCACTCACTGCGAAAACGCGGGCAATCGTCGCCATGCCGTACGCCGGGCGTCCCTTCGATAGCCGCCGGCTGGCGGCTTTCTGCAAAGAACGCGGCATCGCGTACATCGAGGATGCCGCGCATGCTGCGGGCATGCTGGATCGCGGGACATGGGCAGGTACGTATTCGGATCTCGCTGCCTACAGCTTCTATGCCACGAAAAACCTCACCACCGCGGAGGGAGGCATGCTACTCACCAACGACGACCGCATCGCCGAGCGCGCACGCGCTTTGTCCCTGCACGGAATGGATAAAGACGCATGGAAGCGCTACAGCCACAAAGGGTCGTGGCGTTATGAGGTCCGCGAGCCGGGCTTCAAGTACAACATGCCCGACCTTGCCGCCGCGATGGGATCAGTGCAGCTCGAACGCCTGCCGGCGATGCAGGCACGTCGCGACGAGATCGCCGAGCGCTATCGGCGCGAGCTTGCGGGTCTCCAAGGGATCGCTTTACAAGCGCCGCCGGATAATGCCGGTGATCGCCACAGCTGGTGCATGTTCGTGATTCGAATCGAGCAAAGCGCCGCGAATATCTCCCGAAACGACGTCATCGACGTTTTGAAAGAACGGAACATCGGCACGTCGGTGCACTACATCCCCACGCATCACTTTGCCGCCTATCGTGCATATGCCCGTCCCTTGCCGAATACGGACCGCGTCGCATCAGAGATTCTTTCACTACCGCTGTACCCCACCATGACCGACAGCGATGTGGACGACGTCGTCAGCGCTTTGAAGGAGGCGCTCTCCGCACAAGCCGTGCTGGAATCGGCTTAAACACTCTCACCGGCCTGAACGTTTGCCGCAACGGAGCCGCCCCTCTTGACTGCGCGTCGCACGCGCCACCGCTGGCGCAAATAGTCGGTGAGACCGGGATACGTGTAGTACCCGGGAACTGCATCAGGCCGAACGATGGGCGCAGCGGTACCCGCTTCCAATTCCTCGATGAACCGCCCGACGTCGGGCAGGCTCGCAAAGATCGCCTTATGTTCTATGAGCTCGTGATTATCGTGGCGTATGTCCACGTTGGTCAAGCGGCCCTGCACGAAGATGTCGCCTGCGTCGAGTTCCTCACTGAGCCGCAGCAAGGTATAGCCGAAGTTGGCGAAGTCCGCGTTGTGCATCGTCCAAAACGGCGAATACACGCCCTTGTATTCGGGCGTTATCCCAACGTGCCAAAGCATCACACCGTGGGGAGCAGCAGCGCGCAAGCGCTTTCCGAAGTACTGGTTGATGCAATGTGAAAAAATGACGTCCGGTTTTACTTCGCGCAAGTAGTCGAGCACGCGGTCGTCGTTTACGCGCGCCGAGCGGATGCACGGGGCGTGCGGCCTCTGCGGTTGCGTGGCGCGATACTCTCGAATCATTTGCGCGCATGCGAGTGTACTCGGCGATTGCGCCTCGGTCGCATGGTAAAGCAGGTAGAAAAGCGCTTCGTCAAAGGCCTTCAACACGCCGCGGCGTTTGATGCGCCGGTTGATAAAGTCGATTTTGCCTTGTCGCGTCGTGAGCCATTGGGTCTGCGACGGAACCCAGACGCAGCCGGCAAGCTCGGTGTGCCCGGAAAGCCAGTGTTCCAACACTCGGTTGAGCATGTTGTCGTAGCCGATAAAAACCGCTCGCAGCATCTTCTCCTCAAGGCGCGGTAGCGCTGTTATGGTACGGGCTTGGCGGCGGAACCGCTAGATGGCTCAGTCCCTTCGGCGTTGAGAAAAAGGTCGCGTCGCAGGCGAGCGCCACTCCGGTTAACAGACACTTTACGCCAGCAATTTCAAGGGTTAAGCATTCCCGGGTGTGCCGCTTTTTCCGCATGAAATCGGGCGTTTTCGGCCTTTTCATGTTTTCGGATGACGCTTGCACGCTATGGATGCGACGGACCCCCCTCATGGCATGAATCAAATGCACCATGATGTATGCTCGGCCCAACGCGCGCCATGCACATGGGGAGGTTTCATGCATTTTCTGCGCGCCTTTGCACTCATTGGAGTGCTAGGGTTTTCGCTATTCGCCGTGGGCTGCAGCGGTCAGTCCGGTAACGCCACACCGCCGATCGCCGGCGACGGGGTCGTCGCCGGAATGCCGGCCGGTGCGTCCGCGTCCACCGGTTCGTCGATCGGTACGATGTCGACCACGTCTTCGAGTACGCTCGTCGGCCAGGTCGATTACATGACCTACTACTCAAGCAGCCACAAGTTCCAAATCAAAACCACTTCCGGCTCGTATTACTGGATCTATGCTCCTTCTGGAACGCAATGGTCCTACAACAGTCAAACGCTGAAAGTCGGGGTTTGGGCGACCGCTTCGGGAAGTTGGAGTAACGGATCGACGCTCAACGCAACGAGCGTTTCGCTCAGCGCGACGCAGCCGACCGCACCCATGACGCAAACGTCCGCTACGTCATCACCGACGGTGGTCGGCCAAGTCGACTATATGACGTATTATTCGAGCAGTCACGAGTTTCAAGTTCGGACGTCGAGCGGTACGTACTATTGGATCTACGCACCGTCGGCGCAGTGGACGTATAACGGACTGTCTCTCAGGGTCGGCGTGTGGGTAACGGCAAGCGGCTCGTGGAGCAGCAGCTCGAAGCTTACGGCAACGAGCGTGACGCTCACGTCGACGATGCCAAGTACGTCGACGAGCAGCACGTCCTCGCCTACGCTCGTCGGCCAGATCGATTACATGACCTACTTCTCGAGCACGCGGGAATTTCAAGTCAAAACTACGTCCGGCGCTTATTATTGGGTGTATGCCGGCACGGCGGCGCAGTGGACGTACAACGGCCTGACCCTGAAAACCGGCGTCTGGGCTTCCATGACGGGAACATGGAAAGATTCGAAAACACTGAACGCGGCAACCATCACACTCACCAGTTCGCAACCGAGCGGCACGACCACGACCAGTTCGTCGTCTACGCCCGCGCCCAGCAGCGGTGTGCCCAAGCACGTACAGACCGCTGAATACCTCTATACGTCCACAGAAGCGAACACGAGCCCGAGCTACTATGCGCCCTATCTGAGCTGGGCGTACACGATGTACAACAAGATGGCCGCAACGCAGGCGGCAGGCATCCACACGGTGCTCTACTCCAGCCCGATCATGCCAAACTCGAATACGTACGAATACAACGAACTGAACGGATCGTACGCATCAGCCCGGGCAACGACGTGCACCGGCACTGTTATCCGAACCTATAATGGTACCGGATTGCTGTCCGACCCGACGAAGAGCTCCGCCGCGTCGTATTTCCAAAACGTCGTTAGCCACTACGAGGCGACGGCAAGAAACTCGAACCCGGGTTCCTCCAAACCATGGGATCTGATTTTCATCGATAACGACGGGCCGCTCTATGGCGCAAGCGGCACGCCTTGCAACTTCAGTCCGACGACGTGGGGTACGGCGCAGGACAACGCGCTTGCAACTACCGGACAGAAATTCATTCTCAACTCGCTTTCCGTTGCCGATAACAACGTCGCCACATACGTGGACCGCCTCAAAGGTTCCGCAATTGCAGGCGGCGAGTTCGAAGAGTGTTTCATGACCAGTCTCTGGGCGTCCGAGGAAGACGCGCAGTTGCAAACGATCGCGCTGCTCAAGAGCCAGGGTAAACCGGGCGGCGCGGGCTTCTGGTGTTATGCAGACAATACCAGCGCCAGTGCGTCAACCGTGATCCCGCTGCGTATGTACATCTACGCGTCGTTTCTGTTGACGTACGATCCGAACTACTCGGTGTTCCAGGAGTCCTTTGCAACGCCGTCAACGTTCAAGGTGATGCCGGAAACGGGATTCGTGCCGATGAGCCCCGTGAGCGTGCCGACGAACGTCACGGGCCTGAAGACCTCAACCGGCGCGTACATGCAGCGGTATAACTCCTGTTATTATCGCGGCAGCTACCTGGGCCATTGCGAGATCATCGTGAATCCGAGTACGACCAGCTCGGTCGCCGTGCCGAACCCTTGGGGTCTGCGTCACAGCATGGCGCTGAGCGGTGCTGGCGTTCTCGACGGCGGCGCGGTGTCGTTCGGCGGCTCGGTGCCGTCGACCATGGGGCCGAAGTCGGGGGTCATTCTCACTCCGTAACGGCACTAATGCAGCAGCAAACGAGCACCGCGGCAACGCGGTGCTCGTTTGACTTTGGGTATAACTCGCGCATGCAGGAGAGCGCGCTCTTACTCAATGACGTCATCGAGTGGGACGTTGAGAACTGGGCCCGGGCCTTGCGCTTCTGGTCGAGAGCACCCTTGCCCCCGCGCGCGGAGTGTCTCGAGCTGGGTGCCCGCCGCGGCGGTCTGTCGCTGTGGCTGGCTCTGCGGGGACATACCGTGGTGTGCTCGGACTTGAGCGACAACCGCGAAATAGCATCGCCGCTTCACCGCACCTACGGCGTTGCGGAGCGCATAGCATACGCCGCAATCGACGCCACGGCGATCCCATACGATAATTTCTTTGACGTCATCGTTTTTAAGTCGCTGCTTGGCGGCGTTGCGTGGGACGGCGATGCGTCGCGACAAGCACAAGCGGTGCGTGCAATGCATCGCGCGCTCAAACCCGGGGGCTTTCTGCTCTTCGCCGAAAACCTGCGAGGCTCGCTTCTTCATCAGGCTGCACGCCGCCGCTTCGTTACATGGAACGCCGTCTGGCGCTACGTGACTATCGACGAAATGCTCTCATATCTCGAGCCGTTTTCCAACGTCGAGTATGCGACGACCGGTTTTTCCGGGTTGTTCGGGCGCACGCCGGCGCTCTCACGCGTACTCGGAAAGATCGATGGCGCGCTCTTCGATAAGGTCACGCCACGGAACGCACGATACATCATGTTCGGCGTTGCCCGCAAGTGAGCGCGGACGGACAGAATGCCGTCCGCGCTCTTTTTCCTTAGACCAAGCCCATCTTTATCGCGTGCACCGCGGCTTGCGTGCGCGCGTAAATGTTCAGCTTCGAGAAAATCCGGCTGACGTGGTTCTTGATCGTTTTTTCCGAGAGATTGAGGCGCGCGCTGATCTCTTTGTTGGAGAGACCTTCAGCGATGAGCCGGATCACTTCCGTTTCGCGCACGGACAATTCGTTGATGTCCGGGCGTCCGTTGCTCATGCTGCGGCGGCGCAGCAGTCCGCCCGCAACACGCGGGTCGACGTACGTTTCGCCGTTCGCGACGATCTTCACGGCGCGAATCAGTTCTGCCGGCGTGACGTCCTTGATGATGTAGCCGTCGGCTCCCGCTGCCAAGCAGCATTGCATCATTTCGGCTTGCGGCCGCATGGACAACACGCAAACGCGTGCCTGTGGTGCGGCTTCGCGGCATGCCGCCAGTGCCTCACCGAGTTCGAGTGCGCCCCCGTCGACGTCCAGTAGGATGATGTCTGGTTTGGCTTTCACCAAGGCCGTAGGCGTGACGCTGTCGGAATCCCCAACGATTTGCAGCGTGGGGTCCATGGAGAATACTTGACAGAGGGCCTTCCCAAAGAGGACCTGCCCCTCGATCACGTAGATGCGTGCGGTGTCTGTCGTTATCACGGTGTTCCCTTCGCCTGAACAGGTAATGACGTTTGACTCCAGTCCACGTGGGCAGATCGCGGTCCCGTTGTCGCTAACGAGATTCCCAACATTGGGACCTTTCTCGCGCCCTTAGTGCGCATTTCATGAAAATGGAGTCAATAGTCCTAAGCGTTCACCGCACTTCGGCTGCTTGCCAGCTCAGCAACGCGACTTCAAAGATTATCAGAATGCTCCGATAGTGTAAGGGTCGAGCCTCCTCTCCTTAAGAGAGGGTGTCCTAATGGCCCACTCGCGCGGGCGAGTACAACTAACAGCGCTGGTGCTTATGACCAGCGTCTTAACCGCATGCGGCGGCGGCGGCGGGGGCGCGCCAAGCGTCCTTCCGGCGCAACCGGGCAATCCGGTGCAGCAAGTGATCAGCGTTACCGGCGCTGTGAGCGCGGTGCAATCCGCCACGGCATTTTTAATGCATGCCGTCGACGGCAACGACGTCACCGTTACGCTCTCGCAAGACACGGTGATCGACGGCCCTGCACCGTTCGTCGGCGAGTCCGTCGACGTTTCAGGAACGACGCAAGGCGCGCCGACTGCGATTCTTGCGCGCAGCGTCAAACAAAACGGCGCGGCGGTTACCGTTCCGACCAGTACCATTGCGGTAAGCGGTACCTACGTTGCGTCGACGCCGAACGGGTTCACGCTGCGCACCGATGCGGGGAGCATCGTCAGCATAGCAACCGACAACACGACGACGTATGCCAACGGACGTCCCGCGAGTGGCTCATATCTGGAAGCGAGCGGACCGGGATCGCTGTCCTCCGGCGTTACGGCGAAACTCGTCGCGTTGTTTGCCGCAACGCCGCCCGCCGTTTCGATTTCGGGCACCATCAAACAACAGACGCCATACGGCATTCAAGTGAGTCTTTCGAGCGGCGCGCCTATTGACGTGGCGATCGTCTCGAACACGTCGCTTTCCGGATCGCCCGTCGTCGGATCGCAAGTAACGGTAACAGGAAGCGGTTCGGCATCGGCAGCCGTATTTGCAACGGCACTTACCGGACCCGCGGCAACGGCCGCGCCCTCGCCGAGCGCCGCGCCGACAGTTGCACCGACCGTCGATCCGAGCGCAGCGCCGGCGGCTACACCGACCGTCGACCCGAGCACCGCACCAACGGACACACCAATCGCCCCCGCGACGCCGACGCCGCTACCGACGATCGCGCCGACGCCGACGCCGCTACCCACGATCGCGCCGACGCCCACACCGGTACCCACGATCGCGCCGACGCCCACACCGGTACCGACGATCGCCCCGACGCCCACACCGGTACCGACGGTCGCCCCGACGCCCACACCGGTACCGACGATCGCCCCGACGCCCACACCGGTACCGACGATCGCACCAACGCCGACACCCGCACCGCCCGTGAGCGTTCCGATGCACGTGCAGACTGCCGAGTATCTTTGGAGCTCGCAGGAAAGTTCCACGAATCCGGCCGTCTACGCGCCGTATCTTACATGGGCGTATCCGCTATATACGAAATTCGGGGTTACCCAAGCGTCCGGAATAAAGACGGTTCTGTACGTAAACCCCCTCATGCCGCAAACGAACTACGAATACAGCGACATTACGGGAAGTTATTCTTCCGTTCGTGCTTCAACATGCGGCGGCAGCACGATAACCACGTACAACGGCAAAGGGTATTTAGCCGACCCGCGTACTGCGAACGCCGCATCCTACATGTCCGACGTTATCCATCACTACACGTCGCTAGTCGGAACGGAAAATGCGGCGTACGCGCACCCGTGGGACCTAGTGTTCGTAGATAACGCCGGGCCGCTGTACGGCGCGAGCGCAACACCGTGCGGCTACGATCCCTCCACGTGGGGCAGCGCGCTCGATGCGTCATTGGCGTCAAGCGGCGAACCGGTCATTCTGAACAGCCTCTCGACGAGCGTATCGGCTGTGCCGACATACGTTGGATATTTGAAAGGTTCGAACGTTTCCGGCGGTATGTACGAAGAATGTTTTGCGAACGGATTGTGGACTTCGGAGGAGGAAGCCCAGCTACAGACGATCGCACTGCTGAAAAGCGAACGCAAGCCCCCCGGGGCGGGTTTCTGGTGCTACCTCGACAACACATCGGCCGATGCCGCGACCATGACGACACAGCGACTGTACGCGTATGCGTCGTTCCTGTTGACCTATGACCCGGACTACTCTGTCTTTCAAGAGTCGTACGCAACGCCGTCTACGTTCAAAGTCATGCCCGAATCGGGATTCGTGCCACTGCAGCCCGTGACGCAACCCGTGCACATTGCCGATCTGCAAACGATCTCCGGCGCGTACGTGCAGCAGTACAATGCGTGCTACTACCGCGGCATGCCGGTCGGTTCGTGCGAGATCGCGGTGAACCCGGGAACGTCGACCGTTTCCATCCCGAACCCGCGAGGCTTCCAGCACAGCGCAGTACTGAGCGGCGAAGGCGTTCTCGACGGCGGAACGATGAGCTTCACCGGAGCGGCACCCGGCCTGCTCACCCCGGGAACAGCCGCAATCTTGGTCCCGTAGGACCCGGCGGTCCTGTCCAAAGGCCTGCAAGCGTACTGCTGCAGGCCTTTGGCGTTGGGCCCGTGAGGCGTCGTATGATCGACACGGTATGCGTGCACGACTGCATTTCGCGACGAAATTGTCGGCGGCCATCGTAGCGGCTGCGGCGATCCTTGGCTGCCAGAACGATGGGCGTGGCACGGCAGCAGCGGCAAGGCTGCCGGTGTTGCGGCACGAGGCAGCGCCCCGAGTCGTGCCGGCGCACGTTCAAACCGCAGAATATCTGTGGACGCCGCAAGAGCGCGATGCCGACCCACGGCAGTACGCGCCTTTTCTCACGTACGCGTATCCGCTCTATCAGCAATTCGGACAGGTTCAACGTGCTGGCATTAAGACGGTGCTGTATGTCAACCCGCTCATGCCCGAACCAGGCGAGCGCTTCGAGTTTCCCGCAGTGACCGGGCAGCGCGCACTTCAGGCAAAAGACTGCAGCGGTAATCCGGTGCGCGCATATAAGGGAACTTCCTACTTGCTCGACGTGTTGAATGACGACGCGCCGCAGGCCGTACGCGGCATCGTTGACAGTTACGTCGACATGGTACGCAAACAGAATCCGCGCTCCGGTAGCCGTCCGGTCGATCTCGTATTCGTTGATAATGCCAATTCGTTCTACGGTGTCGATCCGATGCCGTGCGGTTTTAGTCAGGGTGCGTGGACGGCCGGTGTCGAACGCGCGCTCTCGTTGGTTTCATACCCGACCGTCATCAACACGCTTTCCGTTCGTCCGTGGGTCGTTCCCTCGAAAGTGCAAGCGCTACACGGCCGTACGATTACCGGCTTAATGTACGAGGCGTGCTTCACGGACACACAATGGTCGGCCGAGCAGGTCGCGCAAATTCTGACTTTGCAAACGCTTCGGCGTCTTCACAAACCGCCAGGAGCCGGCTTCTGGTGTTACGTCAACGGCAAAGCGACGCAGCATGACGCGGAGGACGTCACGTCACAGCGGCTCTTCGAGTACGCGTCCTTCCTACTGACCTACGATCCACAATACTCCGTGTATCAAACAGCTTACGCATCTCCGCCTTCCACTTTCAAGGTACTCCCGGAAACGCAATTCGTACCGTTACTTCCGGCTGTAACCCCAGCCAGCATTGACGATCTGCGCGTACCCGGCGGCGCGTACGTACAAAGGTTTCATTATTGTTACTACCGCAAGAAATTGCTCGGAAGCTGCGAGATCGCGGTCAATCCCGGCAACACGACGCAGGCGATACCTGCAGGCGATTATCACCACAGCGCAACTCTGCGCGGCAACGGCGTTTTGGACGGCGGGGCCATGGCGTTTAACGGACCTCCCGAACGGGAACTTCTGCCCGGTACCGCGGCAATTTTAGTGAAGTAAAACGTGCGCATTCTATTCGTTCCAAACGATTTTCCGAGCGCGGCACGGCCGCAGATGGGCATCTTCATTTTGCGGCGCGTTCAAGCGATTGCAGCGCTTGGTCACGACGTATCCGTACTGGTACCCGTACCCTACGCGCCTCCTATCGGAAAAAAGTGGCGGACGTACAACGCCATCCCGCGCGATGAAACGATCGAGGGAATTCACGTGCGGTCGGTACGTGTGGCGACGCCGCCGCGGTTCATCGCCGCAGAGTACCTCCCGCTCCTGTTGCGCGGCGCACTCGACCGCGAGATCGATCGCTTCCGGCCGGACGTCGTTCACGCAAGTTACTTACTTCCGTGCGGACAACTGGTCGCGCGCCAGACACGCATACCGTCGATCGTGACGTCTCACGGCTACGACGCCTACGATCTGCCGTACCGGCGCCCGGGACTGCGTCGCGCCTCGATGGAAGCGGTCTCAAAGGCAACTCGAGTAACGGCAGTAAGCGGTTATTTGGCAGACTGCCTGCAAAAGCTCGTCCGTCGTGACATCGACGTCATCTGGAACGGCGCGGACGAACGCTATTTCTTTCCTCGAGATCGCGCTCAATGCCGCGCGCAGTTCGAGCTGCCGCAGGAACGCCGCATCGCTGTGTACGCTGGTTTTCTCCTCGTTGAAAAAGGACTCTTCGAGCTCGTGGAAGCGCTCGCACGCATACCTCGAGAGCGAAGACCGCTGCTCGTTCTCGCGGGCGAGGGCCCCGCGCAAAACGCGCTTGAGAGCGCGGCCGCTCGAAACGGCGTGGAAGCGCGTTTCCTTGGCGCGCTCGCGCATGCACGCATCGGTGACTTGTTCGGCGCAGCCGACGTGGTCACGCTGCCCAGTTACTACGAAGGCCTGCCCAATGTCGTCTGTGAAGCGATGCTTTCGGAACGCGCGGTAGTCGCGACGCACGTGGGCGGAATCCCAGAGATCATTCGCAACGAACGCAGCGGACTACTCGTGCCGCCAAGAACGGTAGAGCCGCTCGCAAGTGCGCTCGAGCGATGCGTCAACGACACGCGACTGCGCGACGCTCTTGCCGGCGATGCGCGCGCGTTCGCGCAAGCGCATTTGACATGGCGCCGCAGCGCGCAGCGCTATGAGACGCTCTACGAGGACGTGCTGGATGCGCGGCGCTCGGGCGCAGCACGCGCCGAGGCCTATGCATGAAACGCGTTCTCATCGTCGCGTACGCTTTTCCGCCCGAACCGCTGCCGGGCTCTCTTCGTCCAGGATACCTCGCGCGCTACTTGCCCAAGTTTGGGTGGCGAGCCACCGTACTTACTCACACCGCGCAAGAGGCGCCGTTTGACGCTGATGTCGTGCACGTAGGCGCCCGCGGCGATTCTCCCGTCTTTACGAAAAGTAGCCGGTTACCGAAGAACAGCTTTGTACGTTCGGTGCTGCGCGCCGTACGCGACACGGTCGCGCTTCCCGACGAACTTGCACCGTGGATCGTTCCCGCAACCGCCGCCGGCCTTCGCGTCATGCGCAAAGAGCGCTTCGATGCAATCGTTACGACGGCGCTTCCAATGTCGGCCCATGTCGTGGGCGCTGCGTTGTCTTTACTCACGCGTACACCGTGGATCGCGGATTATCGGGATGCGTGGAGCGCCAATCCGTACATGCCGTGGAGCCGCGTCAAGCGCGCACTCCAGCGTTTGCTCGAGCGCGCGTTGATCGCGCGTTCAACGGAAGTAACAACCGTATCGCAACCAATCGCCGCACACTTGCGCGAGCTGCACGGCAAGCCCGTGAACGTCATTGAAAATGCATACGACGCCGTGGAGTGGGAAACGATTCCGGACGAGGCTCCTCGCGGCTTCGACCTTGTGTATACGGGAACGATGTACGGCGGCAAGCGCAGTGCTGCAGCGCTCTTTGCGGCGATCGCGGCTTTGCGGGCCGAAACTCATCCGCTTGCCGATGTCGTTCGCGTTCACTTTTACGGCCACAATAACGAGCACGTTCTCACCGAAGCTGCTGCAGCCGGTGTCGAGGAGTGCGTTCGCTTGCACGGAGTCGTGCCGCGCGTCGACGCCATGCGCGCGCAGCGCAGGGCAGCCGGGTTGCTCGTCTTTCTCAACATGGATCCGCAAACCGCGCAGGAACGCGGAAGCAAGTATCTCGAGTATATGGGCGCGCGCCGGCGAATGCTCGTCTTTGGCCCGACGTCGAGCGTGATGCGCGATACGGTCGAACGCGGTCGTCTCGGCTGGTTCGCCAGTGACGCCGAAGGCGCGAAAGGCGCGCTGGTAGCCCTTTACCAGTGCTACCTGGCCGGCAGCTGTGCATTTACGCCCGACGGCGCATTCGTGCCCTCGGCCGCCGAACTCGCGCAGGCATTTGCCGCGTCTCTGAATCGCGCGGCCGGATACACGCACACCCCGGACGTGTCCGCGCGGCCGGCAGTGACTTCATGAGTATGCTGCTCGACCTGCAGCGCCATTTTCCGCTCTCGTGGCGCATGGTACGCCGGTGCCGTCTGCCGTCCGGCCGTTTGGGCGAGCCGTACTACGTTTCGTTTAACCCGGGCGGCGGCGTTTTCGGCGAGCAGTGGGAGAGCTTCGATGCATCCGGCATCCTATGCAAGGGCACGTATAATCCAGTAAGCATTGCGCAGTACGCGCTTTACTGCTACGACCGTCTGGCGTCCGGCGAAGACCAGTTCCGGCGTAGGTTTCTCGCGCATGCAGACTATCTGCGTGATGCGCAGACGCCGAACGGCACATACGTTTACGGGTTTGCGCATCCACCTTACGGGCTGCGGGCCGGATGGCTTTCCGGCCTCGCTCAAGGCGAAGCAGCATCCGTACTGTTCCGCGCTTATGCGCTGACGAAAGACGGCACGTACGTGGACGCAGCACGGCGCGCTTTATCGCCGTACCTGCGCGACGTAGGTGATGGAGGCGTTTCATTCATCCGTGGCCGCGACGTCTTTTTCGAAGAGGTGGCCGGCTGCCCCGTCCACATTTTGAACGGTCATATCAGCGCCGCATTCGCGCTGTGGGAAGCCGCGCAGTACGGCTTCTCGAACCGGGATCTTGACGAGTTGCATGCTGCATCGGTTCACACACTGACACGCTGGCTGCCGAGTTATGACGCCGCTGGATGGTCGTATTACCAACTGGCGCTGCGAAACGGAAAACGGCACTATGCGCCGATTACCTACCATCAGGCACACGTCAATTTGCTGCTCGTATACGCTGCAATGACGGGACGAAACGAGTTCGAGCGGATGTCCGCGAAGTGGCGCCTCGGGCTGCAGCGCAACGACGTGCGCGCACGCGTGTGGGTGGATAGCGCCGTATGGCTTTACGAGGTTCTTCGAGGCCGCCTCTTGCGAGCCGCTACGCCGCCGTGGGAGCCGATGACCGAACCTGCTGGGGCTTGACGCTTCGCATCCAGTGCTCCAAAACATAGAGGTACCACAGCGGCTCGGGTGCCGTTTCGCCGTCGCGCAGCGACCGCATCGTGCGCAAAACGTTCGAGGCATTGACCCAGCCTTCGCGTTGCAAGACTGAATCCGCAAACGTTCTTTCAAAATCGGTGCGCCACCGGCTGGTAAGCCAGCGCTGCACCGGGACGCCGAATCCCCGTTTCTCGCCGCATGCAACGCGATCGCCGATGCGTCGGCGCGCAATTTCGCGAAGAATCGCTTTCAGGTTCATCCGGTGTAGCCGCACGTCGTACGGCAGCGCCGAGGCAAATTCCCACAGCTGCTGGTCGAGCATGGGCGAGCGCGCTTCGACGCCATAGTACATCGTCGCACCGTCGACCTTCGGCAAGTACTCGCCGACGAACCGAGTGTCGTGCTCGAAACGCAGATGATCGTCGAGCACGCGGCGCGCTGCGCTCATAGATGGCACGAGCAGCCGGTGAGGCAGCTGTTGCGCTCGCAGCCGTTCGCCGAGAATGGCGTGGCGCGTGTAGAACGGCCAGCCGTCCTTGACCGTGATTACGGCGGGAAGTCCGCCCGTGGCGTAGTCCAGAAAATGAACGCCGCGCCGAATCGCACCGGTCTTCGGCACGAACGATCGCAGCGCGCGCCAGGCTTTGTCGAATCCGTTCGGCAGCATGCGCGCAAGCCGCTGCGCCGTAAAATAGTGAAGATCCCGTGGATAGCCCAAAAACGCGTCATCCCCACCGTCACCGGTGAGCAGCACTTTCGCGTGGCCGCGTACCGTTTTCGAGATTGCGAGCATCCCCAGCGCCGAAGCGCACGCGAACGGCTCGCCATACGCGTGCACCAAGTCCGTCATGCTCGGGGCACTAGCGGGATCGATTGCAAGCACGCGGTGCTCGATTCCCAATTCTCTCGCGGTAGCCGCCGCATCGGCGGTTTCATCCCACCGATCGCCGGGCGTCCCAATCGTGTACGCGGTAACGTCGCCGCCGAGCCGGCGGATGGCCCAGCACACCAGGCTGGAATCGACGCCGCCGCTTAACAACGCGCCAACTGGTACGTCTGCCTCCAGGCGCATTTTCACGCCGTCCAGCAACAAGCGCTCGCATTCGTCCACCGCGTCTTCGAATGAAATGCCGCGGTGTTGCGTACGGCTCGGATTCCAGTAGCGGCGAATCGAAATTCTACCGTCCCGCCAAGTCGCTACATGGCCCGCGCCAAGCTTTTCAATTCCGTGATAGATACATCGTTCGTCCGTTACGAAGCCGAATTCGAGGAACTCGGCAACGGCCCGAGGATCGACCGTTCCCGCGCATCCCGCGCTGTTCAGCGCCGCCGCGGAAGACGCAAACGCCAGGCTGGCACCCCGAGCGGCATAATAGAGCGGCTTTACGCCTAGCCGGTCTCGCACCAGATGCAGCGTGGAACTACGGCCGTCCCAGATTGCGAACGCGAACATGCCGTGAAGTTTGTCGACAAGCGCGTCGACGCCCCACGCATCATACCCGTGAACGAGAACTTCCGTATCGGTTCGGCTCGTAAACACGTATCCGAGCTCGCGTAACTGCTCGCGCAATTGCGGGAAGTTGTAGATTGCGCCGTTGAAGCTTATGCCGATCGTGCCGTCCGGCGAGAGCATTGGCTGTTTCCCGGCGTCCGTGAGATCGAAAATCGCAAGCCGGCGATGTCCGAGCACCGCGCCGTCCCACGCGTGTACACCCTCGCCATCGGGACCTCTGCGCGAAAGTGACTCGAGCATCGCATAAACGGCGCCCTGCGAGCGAACGGCATCGTGTCCGACGTATCCTGCGATTCCGCACATAGGTTACACCGCGGGGGCGACGCGAACGCGGTGACGGCGCGTAAGAAACGCGCGCCACCAGCCAACGCCATACGCTGCGTGCATCGTCGCAAGGGCGACGGGGACGAGCAGCGCCGCAAGACCGCTCCTGCGGACGGCGACTGCGCAAGCCCCAAGCAAGAACGTTGCGTACAGCAGCGGGATACCGGCCGCCGCTATACGCAGCGGCGTGCACGCAAGTGCAGCGGAAAGCGCAAGGCCAGCGACGAGGAACGCCGGCGCAAAGACGCGCGCGGGTACGGCTGCCCCGTTCTTCAACTGCGAACATCTGCGCCAATAGCCGTAACAGAACATCTGCTTCCAGAGCGAGCGAAGCGAACGCCGGACGTGATAGCGCACGTGAATCGAAGGCGATACGATAAGTCTTCCGCCGTTGCGGCG
>JBKPMZ010000267.1:0-5036 GCA_046732415.1 Vulcanimicrobiota bacterium | reverse complement strand
ATCGTAGCCCATCGGAGAAGCGAATACGGGCGAGTACCGGGCTTGCCGAATGCGTATTCTCCACCTTTCGTTAGACCGAAATCCGTCATCGTTGAAACGATGTGCACCGTACCACCGCTGGAATTCCGAATTGTAATCGGGATGTTGTACGGCGGCGTTCCTGGCGGGATCGCGAGTTCAAACTTCGCCGGTGTGACTTCGATGCCCAAGTTCTGGGGCGTCGCCGCGGTAATCCCAGCGACCGCGAAGCACAACGCGAAGAGACACAACGTCCGAAAGGCGCGATAGTTCTTCATGGTCTCCATGTTCGCTGCGGGGCAGGAACGCCCCGCAGCAAACTCACGTCCAAAGCGTTAAGAGTTACTTGCCGACGAACGTGTACGTAACCACGAATTGCGACGCGCCCGCAGTCGCAAGCGCGGGAACGATCAGTGCATAATCCTCGCCCGCGTGTCCACTGGAAACCGTCGCGCTCGTGTTGAGCACCGTTGCAGCGCTGGCAGTGGGGATTTGCGTCATGCCTGTCGGGCATGCGGCAACGGCGCCAGTCGCAGTAAAGCCGCTCGGAGCCGCTGCAACGGCGGAGCCTGTTGCGGTCGCCGTCGGCAGCGTGCCGTTCGCCGCGTAGCAGAGCCAAACGCCCGTAGCATTGGTCGAGGCCGTGGCTTGTTCGGTCAGCGTATACCCGGTACCATCGTTGGTCGAGATCAACGCATCCACGGCATCCTTATAGTAGCACTCCGTATTATTCGTGGTGAGATCCGGGGCGATAGACCCGAAGAACACACCCGTGGTGCTGCCCGCAGCGCCCGTCAGTGCGGTCGGCGCAGTAGGAGCGGCGGTACAAGTGCCGGTGCCTGCGCCGGCGTTCGTCAGTACGGCCGGCGTACCGCAGCCCGTTGCTTCGGAACCGCAAAGGGTTGCGCCGGTGGCGTAATCAGCGTACAGCGTGATACTGCCGCTTGCAGTGACATTCCAGTTTACGTCGACTGTCGGACTACCAAAGGTAGTCGCTGCCGACACGGGAGCCGCCGGCAACAGCAACGCTGCCAGCGAAACAAGGGTTAGGAGCTTTTTCACGTTCGGTCCTTTCACGATGCGCAATATCTAAGCCGTCCTTGGCAGAATGCGAAAAGCGTTACCTAAGCGTTATCGGCAGCTCCCCTTGGCGAGTTAGCAGCAGTCCGCGCATCAGCGGTTCAGATATCTTTACACTGAAAACGTACACGCGGCCGGTAACCGGATGTGAAAGTTTTGTAATTTGACCGTTAGGCCAGCGTATAGTATCGCCGGGTTGCACGTCTGCAAGGAAGCGCGCGCGTACCGTGACATATTGGCCGACGTGCGCCCGCGCCGGCGTTATCTTAAAGGAAACGAGCGGGATTGCCGGATCAATTGTGAGGTCGGCGTATGCGTTCGTTTCGGACTTGCCGTTGGCGGCCCTGATCGTTGCGACAATTGTCGTTTTGCCGGCTTTGACGACGGGCGGTACGATAATGGTCGCGACCCAACGCTTGCGCGTACCGACATACTTGAAGCGAACCGTCTTCCCAAATGCGTGCGCTGTTACGGATTCTGCGGGTCCACCTGCATCCACGACGGCCTCGGTCGCTCCATTGGGCGGAAGCGCCGGCTCCGTAAGCGTCATACTGGCGGCCGCAACGGTTTCAGTGCTCTTGAGCGAAAAAATGACTTGTTTTAATTTGCGGCCGACAACGAAATTCACGCCCTGCATGTTTTGATCGCCCGCAAGGGTAACGGTCTGCGCTCCGCGGTTATTCCCAGTATTTTCCGGCACCGTCTCCGGATCCACATCGAGCGTATACGTGCCAGCCGGCAGATTGTCCAGCAGGTACGATCCGTCTTCGTTCGTGATTGCAGCGAAGTCGCCGGGTTCGGCGACGACGTACGCGTTGAACACGCCGCCCTTGTGGCCTGGCGCTAGCTCCGGCGCGTACGTCACGAATCCGGCAATGGATCCCAAGGGATTCGCTGTGAAATCGAGAGTAGCGACTTCTCCGTTCTTGACGTCGATCGTCTGGTTTTCCAAAGATTTCGGAAACGTTACGGTAGCAGGCAGCGATGTTTCATCAACGGAGATCGTGTGTTTGCCGGCGCTCAACCGCCCAAAACTGTAGGCTCCAAGTTGATCGGTGCGCGAGTATATCGTTCCGTCCAGTTTGACGCCGACGTTTTCCAGCGGCGCCGGCTGGCCACTGGCATCGCGACCGTAGATGTGACCGGCAATCGCACCATACGTGCCGACCCGGAAGAATATCTGGGCCGACTGGCCACCTTGTACGGTTACTGACGCGTACGGCTGGTCGACGGTGACACCACGCGGAAGCGACGAACTTTCCAAACGTACTTGGTGCACTCCCGGTGCGACGAAATTGAACTGGTAATGCCCAGTGAGATCCGTGCGCTGCACGGTATCATTATCGAGGACGACGACGACGTTCGCCATACCATCGCTCAGCGGTGAGGTGAAGCCATATTGATTTTGACTATCGACGTCGTTGAGGACGCTCCCGCTAATCGTAGCTGGAAGCCGCGGATCACTGCGACCTTGCACGACGCCGCTTCCTATCGCAAACGGCGCGGAGATTTGTACGCTGAAAATGCGGTTACGCCCGTTGTTCGCCGGGTTCGTGAGGTCTCGCGTTCGCTGTTCCCCATACGTCACGCCAATGGAAACCGCAGGCGAAATACGCCGCGAGACCGTTATGGTCGGCGCGGTTTGCACGAGATTGTCTGCGCCGTTTAAAGTATGCGCCTGCGTGACGTTCAGCGCAACGCCCGTCGCACCAAACACTCTTGCCAGCGTCAACGTTCCTAGGGCCTGCAGACCGCCTTCGTCGCCGGTTTGACGCGTGTTTTGATACACCGCGGACGCGGAGTATAAGCCAAACTGGCGTTGCAGCGAGGCGCTGTAAGTGATAAGACCCTGCGGAGCCCCGTAGTTGAGCGTCGCGCGCTGAAACTGCGCACCGATGAGCGCGGAGATATTCGCGAAGTCGAACCCGATTTGCCCGGAAACTCCACCGGTCCAATCGATACCTTGCGCACTATTCCGGCGCTGGTCCGTAAGGCCGAGGGACGTTTCAATGTTGCTTCGAGAAAACAAGTGCGTGTACGACAGCGCACCGCGTCTAGTGGTGACTTCTTGGTCGGACACGCCGGAGGTTTCGAACGATTGATCGACGTCGAACGAATTCGTTCCGGTTGAATATCGCACCGCGGCATCGACGAAATTATCTCTCTGCAGCGCGCCGCTCCCGAAGGCGAGAAAGCCATTCCCGATATGCCGAGAAGTGAAGCTTCCATACAGCGCACCGGAACCATAGTCGGCGCGGTACTGATACGCGAATGCGCGCTGCGAGGTGCCGTCTCCCGGCCGAATCCGTTCCGCGGACGCCTCCAGCGCCTCGTTCAATATTCCGGAAGTTCGAGCCGCGCCCACAAGGAGCGCGTCCACATTGAACCCTTGATTACTGCGTCCCCGGTCGGCCCCAAACTCGAAGAGCGTGCCGCCGGCCATTATGCGGCCGCGCAGCCCCATCACGTCGAGCATCTGCGAATTCGAGCCGAACGCCGGACCGCTATAAAAGGTGAGATCGCCGTTATGCAGCGGTGTTACGGCTGCGAATGATCGCAGTGTTTGCCCAAGCGGCACTCCGCCCAAGAAAGAAAGAGGCTGCGGCCCGTACTCTAGCCCATATTTCGGCGTATAGTACCCGACCGTAAGATCGCCGAAGCTTGCGTTGTGCAGAGCGAGCCCCAACGGCAGCGCGAGCTGAAGTGTGGTAGTAGCGGTACGGCGCTGGATGTTTGCCAAAAGGCCCGCCGTATCGGTGGCGGTGGAGGTACTTGTAGAAATTCGATCGCTCGAGCCATCCCCGTGCGAACTATTTTGGAGGCGTTGGCCGAGCGAGAGCGCCCCCGACAGCGAAAAAGTGATCGGGCCGCCGCGGCTGAGCCGCGGACCCGGAGTTGGAGACGGTGTCGCTGACGCGGGAGCTGGATGGGCCCCTTGGACCGCGCTACTGACGCCCGCTGCGACGGCTCGGGCGAGCGCCGCCACCGGCGCGGCAAGGCTGGGCTCGAGGCTGCTGCCCAGTACAGCCCCGCTCATCGAGAACGCGATCAATGCCAAACCGGCGGCACGCAGCGCGAGCGCGAGCCGCCGGCGCTTCTGCCGGTTTGCCATCCCTGTCCTAGGGTGTTTCGGAATGGCGGCTCGATGGCTTAATGAAAAAGGGGCTTCTTTTTCGCAATTTTTTCGCCCATCCGCCGATATGAGGATCACAGGGAAGTTTCACGGAGGAAGCCTTCTCTCTCATGGATGTGCTGGGGAGCACGGGATGGGTAGAGCTCAACCTATTCCGGACTCAAATGGACGAGGAACGCCAAACACGCGCGCTGGCCAGCGGCCTTCGCGTTGTTTCCGCTTCTGATGACCCCAGCGGCCTTGCAATCGGCGAACGCATCCAAGGGCAAGTCCTCGGCCTGCAGCAAGGTATCCAGAACGTACAAACCGCCGGCAATCTCCTCAGCGTTGCCGACGGTGTCATGGACACGATTCAAAAAATCCTCACTCGAATCCACGGCCTGATTATTGAAGCCGCCAGTGACTTGAATAGCGATTCGCAGTTAAGCGGAATCCAAAGCGAGATTAATAGTCTTCTGCAAGAGATCAACAAGATCGCTTCAACGGCTAAGTTCAATGGCATCACGCTCTTTGACGGCTCGCATGATGAGACGCTTGGCCTCTACACGCAAGCTGCGGCAACGCAAATCGCCCCCGTAATGAATGCTGACGGCAGCACGCCGACATCGGACGTGTTTGCGCAGCAAGCACCGCTCATTTCGAATCCGGGGCCATTGATGTACGACGTGCAATACGAATCGACCGGATTCGTCGCCGGCATGATCCAAGTTCAAGTCACGGGATACAGCGATAACCCGACCGATCCGACGTTCGGAACGCCGTTGGGCCAACCCGGTGTGTATGTAAAAGTCACACAGTACAGCAC
>JBKPMZ010000266.1:0-2721 GCA_046732415.1 Vulcanimicrobiota bacterium | reverse complement strand
AATCTGCGCGACGCCCACCGTTTGCTCGCCGTCCATCGCGGCAAAGTCGTGCGTCTGCTCGTGCCAGATCACGCTGAAATCGTAAAACGTTTTGAGCGCTTCGCGCTCGCCGCGGCGCACGAACTCCAGCACGTCCTCTGGCTGCACGCGTACGATCTCAACCGGCAAGCGCGGCAACCTCGGTGTCCACGTCCAAACGCATATTGTCGTATGCGGCGATCGTGCGGATGCCGAGATCGTCCTCGACTTCACGTGCGAGCCGCGCGGGGTCTTGTTCGAGCATCTTCGTGCCGAAGTGCTGCATGACGGCCACGCGCGGACGAACCTGCGCGATCACCGAGCGCGCCTGGTCGAACGTCATGTGGTCCACGTCCATGCTGTCGCGGAAGCGCAGCACGTTGATGATGAGCACATCGGGTTGGTGCGCCGCGTAATCAATCGCGAGCCCATCGAAATAGCGCCCACAGGGCAAATACGAAACCGTACGGCCGCCGTACGAAAAATGCAGGCCGTACGTTTCCACCGCATGCACGTGTTTGACGGACGTGCGCACGTCCACTTCGCCGATGCGGTACGGTCCGCCGCGTTCGCTCGCAATCTCGACGCGCTCGACGAACCGCTGCGCGTACGGAAGCACGACGTGTTCGCCTTCGACGGCATCGCGCGGTGCGAGCAAGACGCCGCGTCGCCGAAAACCGCCCGACGTCATCGCCTCGATCATCACGTTGACGTCGCCGGAATGATCCAAGTGTTTGTGGGAGAGCACGATGCCGTCCAGTTCGCGCGGATTGCACGGAGGCACGTATGAGAGCGCGCGTACGAGCGCGCCGGGTCCCGGGTCGACGTGCACTTGCGTGCTGCCGAAGCGCATCCACATTCCGCCGGACGCGCGTATCTGCCGCGCGACGACAAAACGCGCGCCGCCGGTGCCCAGGAACAGAATCTCTATCACGGGTTCGCGGGTTCAACCCGCGTTTGCGCGGTTACTCCCCGGCGATGCGCCACTGACCGCTGTAGAGATTGAAAAAAGCGTCGAGATTCGAGCGGTATTGCTCGAGCGCGACGCTCCACAGCACGAGTGCTTGATGGCCTTCTTCGGTCAGCGTGTAGATCCGGCGAGCTGGACCTTGCTCTTTCGGGTCCCACCACGACGAGATGTATCCGTCGCGTTCCATCTGACGCAGCGCCCGGTAGACTGTACCGGGATCCGAGATCACGTCGAACCTCATCTTGAGCTCTTTCATGATCTCGTAACCGTGCAAGTTATGCTCTTTCAGCATAACCAGCAGCCAAGCCATGAGATAATTTTTCGGTGTCCCTCTCGGGGGAAGGCCTGCATCTCTGCAAGGAGCGCTGAGCGCTCCCCCCGGCTCCACGAGTTTCATGCACACATCCGTTGCGCGCGGCGCGCCGTCTTTTTTTCTCTCTAAGTTGCCGCTCGGCCGATCCGGGGCGCAGACTGCGCATAGTCCATGGGCCCTATGACAGGAACATGTCCGAGACGTTGGCCAGGGACATTTGGCACGCAACCAGGGCCTCCCTGCGAGAAAAGTACGCTAATTTCATAAAATCTTTACGATATTATTAGGGCAGCCTAACTCGTCTTGTAGAAAGCCCTAACAATGCGGTTGATTTTGACCTTCGCCATCGGCCTTGCGGTTCTTCTCTTACCCGCACAAGCACAGGCTCTCCCGGTTTTCGCCCACCGCTACGGCTTGACGTGTCAAGCCTGCCACACGACCGTTCCGCACTTGAACGAGTTTGGCCAGGCATTTCTTCGCAATGGATTTCAGTTGCCTAAAGCTGCGCGCGGCGTGGTGCCGATCGCGGTGAAAGTGAACCTCGCGTACACGAGCGATCCGGATCCCGACGGTTTGCCGAAAGCGGTCGTCGACGAGGTCGAGCTGCTAACGGGCGGCGCCATCGGATCGCACGTGAATTACTTCATCGAACAGTACACCCTCGACGGCGGCGTCGCGGGCTCGCCGCGCGATGCGTGGGTGCAGTACAACACCGGCGGAATCATGCACGTGCGCGCGGGACAGTTCACGCTGCCCTTGCCGGTGGACCCGGAAACGGAGCGCGATACGGAAGCCCACTATCTCGTGTACGATCAAACGGTCGGCGATAATCCTTTCACATTCTTCGATGCGCGTCCGGGCGCCGAAGCCTACGTGCTGGCGCCGAACGGAGACGAACTGCACCTCGCTGCGTTCACCAAAGGGCAAGCGATGGCGTACGGCGCCAAAACGTTCGGCGATTTCACGCTGTACGGTTACCGGTACCAAGGGCGCGGTTTCTTTCGGCAGGGAGCCGGAGCGCGGCAGCGCATCGGCAAGTTCGATCTGGCCGCGGTGCTGCAACGCGGCAAAGACCCGGGCGCGAATTCAACCGGGGGATTCGCGGAAGCGCACTATGCGTTCTCGCCGGCGCTGACCGCAGTGGCCCGTTACGATCGCATTTTCGATTCGCTGCAGGGCGCGCAGCAGCAAACCGTGTTCTCGCTCGTGACGCGTCCTGCACGCAACATGCGCTTCACGATCGAAGATCAGATCACGGATCATCATACGTTGAACATGGCTTTGCTGTTCGCGTACTGAACACGGCGCGCATGGAGCGCGATTTCTGGTGGGGTGCCGCGACGTCGGCGTATCAAATCGAGGGCGCAGCGCACGAGGACGGCCGCAGTGACTCCATCTGGGATCGCTTCTGCCGTCTGGC
>JBKPMZ010000265.1:0-1695 GCA_046732415.1 Vulcanimicrobiota bacterium | reverse complement strand
CTGTTCGAAACCGTGTTGCATCGCGAGCCGTCGCCCACAGAAATCAATGCTTATCTGGCGCCCCTGATCGGCAATGATACGAACGCTTTGCGCTACCAATTGGCTTTGCAATTGCTCACGAGCCAGAATGGCACGCTCTCTGAAATCAACCAGATGTACCAGAATCTGGTGCCGAATGGCTCGCCAAGCCAGGCCGACTCGCTGGCGATTCAGGCCGATCTGGCCTCCGGCATGCGGATGGAACAGGTCGCGCAGCTCATCTCAGCGAGCAACGGCAACTACTACAACTATGTGGTTACTCACAATGCCGGCGAGGTGGGCTTCATTGGCGGAGTTTACCAAAGCGTGCTCGGTCGGCCCGCCAGTAACGATGACATTTCCTTCTGGATCAATGTGCATGCGAACTTCGGCGTCAGCAACGAGCAGATCGCCGAAACAATCCTGGCTTCGCCCGAGCACCGCGCTCAAATCTTGCAGGGCTACTACCAAGCCTACTTGCACCGCAGTCTCGACCCTTCCGGCTTGAACTTCTGGCTGAACGCAATGGCGGCGGGCATGACGGAAGACCAGGTCTTGTCGGCCATTGTCGGCTCGAACGAATACTTTGTGACCAACGGCGGGACTTCGGACTCCTTCGTGCGAGCCGTCTATCGCGACGTGCTGCACCGTACGACGCCCCCCTCGCAGCCCGAAATTGACTACTGGATTGCAGTGCTCGCAGCCTCCACTCGCGGTCCGCAGCAAGCTCGGGCCGACGTCGTGCTCGGATTCGCTGCGAGCGACGAATATCGCTCGATGCTGATCAACGACTGGTATCAGGCCTATCTGGGCCGGCCAGCGACTTCGAGCGAAATTATCAACTCGCTGCAATTGTTCCACTTAGGCGCCAGCCAGAACGCCATCCAGGCTCAGATTCTGTTAAACCGGCCGACCGCTTAGCAGACCCCACATGAACGCCGATTCCCGCGGCGCTCGGCATCTGCGCCGAGTCGCGGGATGACGCGGCTCGGCAAGCGCGCTGCCGGCGTTCATCAGTTTCTGGCTATGAGGCCGGCGCACCCCGGCAGCCCCGCTTACTTTCGAAAGCAGTCGGTGCAATCTGCTGTTGTGAGGCGGCTGGCAATCGCTGCGGGGGCACTGGAATTACTTGCCAGGTTGCCGACCATGGGGAAGCAGTTAGCGAAGGGCGTTGCGGAGACGCCGGGCGGATACATCTTGGCCGCACAATCGCAACACCGGCCACCATCTCCCTCACCTGCCCAAGGACGCGCCCGCCTGAGCACTATTTGACGCTCTGCACGTCCCTCAGCCGAAGCCGGCGTTCGGGCATTTTCCTACGCGGGGCGATGCCCCGGTATGATGCTTTCGTGCTAAAAAAAGCTCTCTTGAAGAGCCGGCAGCTTGGATTGCTGTTGGGGGATGAGGTCAGGTCAATGCCTCAGCCTTTTCCCCAACTAAGGAGCATCCAAATGCCTTACCGCGTAAAGCGAAACGGTCGTTCCCAGCGCAATCGCAAGCCGCGCAACAATCGGACGCTGCAAAAACCCAACGGCATGCTCGGTCCCCGCGTCCAGAAAGTAGGCGGCGAGCGGTTCGCCATCGTCTGCGTCGATCCAGCCAAGCATCGCTCGGAGTGGATGATGGCCGATTACTTTGGAAACCTGCTCATCGAGCCCCGAACGCTCGAGCACCGAG
>JBKPMZ010000264.1:0-8630 GCA_046732415.1 Vulcanimicrobiota bacterium | reverse complement strand
CACGTATATCGCTTCAGCGGAACGGCAGATCGCGGGCGTCTCGTACGACGGCGTACTGTATCAGCCGATCGGCAACGCGAACCGCGTCGTCGCGCTGAATGAACGCAACGGTAAAGAGTTGTGGACGGTGCATACGTCGGGAAACGTGAAGATGAGTCCGGTGGTGCGCGGCGACGTCGTGTACTTCGGCGATACCGCCGGCATCCTGTATCAGATCGATCGCAAGACCGGCCGCCTCATCCACACGTCATCGTATTTGCAGCCGTTTTCCACGTCACCGCCGGTGATCGTCGGACAAACGCTCTTCATCGCGAACGGCCCGGCGATACTCGCAATTCCGCTGGACCAGGTGTAGGGAAGCGTCACGCTTGCGGCGCTAGCCTAAGTCTAGTAGACTAAGTCCATGAAGACCGTGAACATGCACGAGGCGAAAAGCACGCTCTCGCAACTCGTCCGCGACGTGCGGAAAGGGACGGAAGCCGAGATCGTCATTGCGGTTGCAGGCGAGCCCGTGGCAAAAATCGTGCCCCTAGGGCGCCCCGCCGCTCGCCGCCTGGGGCCAGACCGCGGCCTGATTTCGATTGCGGATGACTTTGATGCCGTGAATCCGGAAATTACCGCACTGTTTGAAGGCGCATAGATGCGGCTGCTGCTCGATACGCATGCATTTCTGTGGGCCGCAGGCGATCCCGACCAGTTCTCGCCGGCGGCCCGCGACGCCATTGAAGACGCCTCGAACGAGGTATTCGTGTCTTCGGCTGCTGCGTGGGAGATCGCAATCAAGGCTGGTCTCGGGAAACTCGTGATACCTGCAGACCCGGTAGTATGGTTTCCGGCGCGCGTGCGTTCGCTTGGATTTCAATCCCTGGCGATAACCGTCGAACATGCGCTTGCAATCGTTTCGCTACCGGAGATCCACCGCGATCCCTTCGATCGCGTGATGATCGCTCAAGCGCAGATCGAAGGGCTGCATCTGGTTACACGCGACCCCGTCGTTCAAAAGTACCCGCTCAACATCATCGCAGCGTAGCAGGCACGTCCCGCGCGCGGTCGCGCATGTACGCGGCAATTCCCTCGCGCCACGACGGCATATGCAATCCGAGTTCGTGAAGCTTCGCGTTATCGAGCGCGGAGAACGGCGGACGCCGCACGCGCGAGGGCCAGTCCTTGTACGACACCGGCTCGATGGGATGATCGATGCCGGCGATGCGCAGCGCTTCCGCGGCGTAGTCGTACCACGTGACCGGGCCTTCGTTCACCATGTGATATAAACCATACGGCACGTTCGCTTGCAGCAGTTGCAGCAGCCCCTGCGCGAGATGCGGCGCATACGTCGGTGAAACCGTTTGGTCGCGAACGATGCGGACCGGCTCGCCGTTTTTCGCTTGCGTGACGATGCGGTCGATGAACGTGTGCCCTTTGCTGGTACTCGCGCGCGTTGCATAGACGCCGCACGTGCGCACGACATATGCGCGCGATTGCAGCCGCAAAACGAGTAATTCGCCCGCGTACTTCGAAATGCCGTACGCGCTGATAGGGCGCGGCTCGTCGTCTTCGGTATACGGCCGTGCGAGTTCACCATCGAAGACGTAATCGGTGCTGATGGTCACGAAAACGCGCTCACGCTGTGCGCACGCTTCCGCCATTGCATTCACGGCGACCGCATTTGCCGCAAGCGCGTTCTGCGGTTCGCTCTCGCAGCGCTCAACGTTGTGAAACGCCGCGCAATTGATCACGGTATCCGCTTCTGCAGTCTCAATCGCATGCTGCACTGCGGTCGCGTCCGTAATATCGACGTCTGCGTGCGAGGGCGCAACGAACTCGACGCCGCTCCACGTGCGGCGAATCTCGCCGCCGAGTTGACCGGAGCCGCCAAAAATTAACACGCGATGCGGTAAAGGCACGATGCTACTCTCCAGCGTAGTTGGAAGTCTTCCTGCTCATGGCCGATAGTTCACGCCGGCGATTTCTTATCGCGCTGGCGCTCTCGTTCGCCCTCCATATCGCCTTCGCAACGCAAGCGCAGCGCGTCGGTTTCGATATTCCGGCGGTGAGCGAAACGGTGACGGTGCACTCCGAGATCACGAAATGGAAGCCGCCGCCGCTGCCGACGCCCGATCCGACGCCGACGCCGAAGTGGACGCAACTCGACCGCAGCATGGTGAAAAACGTGCGGCTGACGCCGGCGGACGAGCAGATCGTCGTCTTGGCCGCCCGGCAAGGCAACGGAGCGCCCAGCCGCGCGCCTCACATTCTCCGCGTCGATATTCGTCCAGGCGTCGTGCATCAGAAATCGGTCATGCACATCAAGGTGCTCACGGCGGCGAATGTCATGGGCGGCGCCGAGGGCGTGTACATCCGCTTCATCGTCTGGGAGGTCGGCGTGCCGCCCGTCGGGACGTTCCGGCTGCCGCAGAACGACCCCGACTACCCCGGTCAGCGCTACGAGTTGTTCGAACGCGATTACGTGGTGCCGGCGATTCCGGCGATATACCGCAACCGTACGTATAAGGTGGAGGTCATTGCGACCGGCGCGCAGGGCATTGCCTCGGGCGCCTTCGTCCCCGTGCATGTGTTGTAACAAACGCCGCCCCCGGCGGTAGAAGCCACCAAGAACCCGAATCTTAAGGAGCATGGAGATCGGAGAGCAGAGCGACGAGGCTCTGGTGCGGCGGGTCCGTAGCGGCGAGCGCGAGCTGTTCTCCGTCTTGGTGGACCGTTACAAACGTGGAATCGCAAGTTTCATCAGCGCCGGAGTCCGGAGCCCCGCGGACGTCGCAGACCTCTCGCAGGAGACGTTTCTGCGAGCGTACGCGCACCTGGACACGTTCAATCCCGCGCTCGGAAAATTTTCCACGTGGATTTACCAGATCGCGCGCAACGTCGTGCGCACGCATCTCGGCAAGTCACAGCGCCGAGTCCCGACGCAAGAACTGCCGGAAGATCAAACGCTCGAAAACGCCTTGCCCGATCTCTCGCGTGAAGGCGATCCGTCCGGCGGCGTCCTTCGTGAAGAAGCTGAGCGCGAGCTCCGAGAAGCCCTCGCCGAACTCCCGGAACGGACGAGAACCGTGCTGACGCTGCGGTACTACAACAACATGGAATACCACACCATCGCGAGCACGCTCGGGCTTTCGCTCGGCAACGTGAAGACGCTGATTCACCGTGGGAAGATCGCGCTCGCGCAAAAGATGCGCGACAAAGAGCGCGACGCCATGGTTCGACAGGCGCACCACGGCGAGCCCGGCCACAACAACGATAAAAGAGGAGGTGCCGCTCGTGCGATGCTCATCGTGTGAACCACTGCTGGATCGCTTCGTCGAAGGTACGCTGACGCGACGTCAGATGATCGACGTCGGCGCGCACTTGCGCGGCTGCGCCTCTTGTCGCGAATTGCTCGAAGAAGTAAAAGCCGTCGACGCGCTGCTGTTCACGACGCGCGCGCCCGAACTGCCTGAAAACTTCACGTTCGCCGTCATGGCCGAAGCGCGCACGCTGCCCGCGCCGCGCGCACATCAGCATCCGTTTTGGAGTTTCCTTGCGCTCTATTCCGCGGCAGCCTGGGTAGCCGCCGTCGTTGCAATGGTGCTGACCGGTACGAGTCCGAGCGCCGTTATCGCCGCAATTTCGGGTGCGCTCGCGCGCGCCGGTTTGCTCTCCAGTGCCGTGTCGTCGAGCGTCTCGCACGGCATGTCCGCTTTCACGCCAACGCTGGCCGCGTTCGGCGCGGGTGTGCTCGTCATCGATTTTGCGATCGGGTGTGCGTTCGCTCTGCTCTATTTCGTCATCCGTCCGCGCCTGGCGGCGCGGCTCGCCTCGATCCCGGAGTCGTCGCTATGAAAAACCACCGCATTCTGATCGCGCTAGGCGTTTTTGCCGCCGTCCTGTTCGCGATGATCGCACCCGCATCGGCGAAGACTATCTCGAACAGCGGCACGTATTTCGTAACGAACGTCACGGTACCAGAAAATGAAGAGGTCAAGGGCGACGTCACCGTCATCGGCGGTGACGCAGAGATCGACGGCCGTATCGACGGCGATTTGAACATCATCGGCGGAACGCTTTACCGGGGTCCGGATTCCGTCATCACCGGTAAAGTAAACGATGTCGGCGGAAACGTCGCCGCCTACGTCCCATTTATGGAAAGTTCACGAATGGCGCACGAACGCCATGAGCTCACACTGTGGCTAGCGTACAGCGTCATCGTTCTGCTCGCGTTTCTGCTCTTTCCGGTGCGCGTGCGCGCGGCGCTCGATCGCGTGGAACACCATCCCGGCTTGTCCGCGGCAGTCGGCGTGCTCGCACTGGTCGCAGTTTTTCCGATTATGATTCTGCTGCTGGTCAGTTTCATCGGCTGGCCGCTCATTCCGGTGGAAATACTGGCGGTCTTCGCGATGATTCTTATCGGTCACGCGGCACTCAGCATGCTCATCGGCCGCCGTTTGTACGAACTGGTTCTTCCGCACACGACGCCTTCACCGATTGCCGCGCTGATTCTCGGCCTTATCGTCGTGAGCGCTGCCGGTATCGTTCCGGTGCTCGGACCGCTGGTCATGTGTTTGGTGTGGCTCGTCGGTTTGGGTGCGGCGATTCTCGCATTCGTGCGCGAAACGCACTTCATGGGTCCGGCTGCGCACGCAGGTGCTGCACCGGGCAGCGCGCGTCCGCCGATTGGCGGCCCGCCGATGCACGTGTAGACTTTCGCCCTAGCGTTAGGTCGTTTGCCGATCGCACTTCGCAGCTTTTTCTTCTCGACGATATAGCTCGTACGCAACGCCCTCGCGCTGGTCGCATACCATGCGGCCATGCGCGCTTTTCTTACCTTGCTACTTGCCGGCGCGATACTCTCAGGGTGCGGTGGAGGCGGTTCCGGCACTTCAACGCAGACGGTGCTGCCGCCAATCGGACCGATTGGCGCGCGTGGCCCGCTTTCCGAAACACCGCTGAACGCGTCGGCGTTCGGCGACGCCATCGGCGTGAACACGCACATGTCGTATGTCGTGGGTGGTTACAACACCGATTTCGCACGGTGGTCTCCGCTGCTAAAAGCGTCGGGCATCAAACACGTGCGCGATGGCGTGTGCCCCACCTTCGTCGCCGTGGCGTGGTGCATCGGCACACTCGCGCCGCGCATGAACGAACTCGCGAGTGCCGGCATCACGTTCGACCTCGTGACGTCGATGAACGATCCGTTTTCCTACGTCGCGGCGTATGCAGATACGCTCGCAGCGGGGCCCGCAATAGAGGCGTACGAAGGCCCGAACGAGTGCGACGTCAGCACGGATTGTCCGCGCAACTGGCCGGCGGCCGAACCGCACTGGCAAGAAGAACTTTACACCTTGAAAGCGCCCGGCGTGACGATCGTCGCGCCGTCGATGACGAGCGCGCAAGGCTATTCGGCGCTCGGGGATATCTCGGCATACGCCGACGCCGGCAACATTCACGACTTTCCCGCCACCGACGAGCCGGAAAGCAGTTTTGCGACGCAGTTGCATCTGCAATGGGCCGCATACATGACGGGCAGCGATCCCGTGTGGTGCACCGAGGACGGTTACAACACCGATCCGACCTACGCCAACAACGGCGTGCCGCAAGTCGTGCAGGAGCGGTATCTGCCGCGCATCCTGTTCGAACATCTGCGCCTTGGGGTCATGCGCACGTACATCTATCAACTGTTCGACTTCGGCCCGGACGGCGGCAGCAACATGGGATTGCTGAGCGCGAACTACACACCCAAACCCGCATGGACGCGCTTGACGCAACTGATGCAGCTCTTTGCGGACAGCACCGCTGCAACGCAAACGCCGCTGGCGTATTCGTTAACGGGTGATACGAGCGGCACGCTGGATCACGTACTCTTCGAGCGCTCCGACGGCACCTATTTGCTGGCGCTGTGGCTCGCGCGGCCGGTGTACGATCCGAACACTCGCAGCGTACTACCCATCGCGCAGGAGAACGTTACGGTGAGCGTGCCCGCAAGCACCGCATCGGCTGCGTTAACCGAGTTCGGCGACAACGGCGCCGTCGCGACGAGCACCCTGACCGGGACAACCGGTACATTTACACTACCGGTGCGGTCCACGGTTTCCGTACTCCAATTTCGACCGTGAGACCGAGATAAGCGGGCCCCTAGCCGATTTCGGGGAATATACGGCTAACGTATGGCAACCGTATCGCGCACCGCTCGATTCGCGGCGCGCACCGCGCGCATGCGCGCCTCGACCATTCGTGAGATGCTCAAGGTAACGCAGCAGCCGGACGTGATATCGTTCGGCGGCGGCCTGCCGGCACCCGAACTGTTTCCCACCGAAGCCATTGCGGACTGCACGCGCGAAGTAATGCGCGAGGTCGGTCCGCTCGCGCTTCAATACAGTGTGACCGACGGCATTCCCGAACTGCGCACGTGGGTCGCGGATCGGCTCACGCATCATATCGGTGCGAGTTTCGAGCCCGACGACGTGCTGATTGTCAACGGATCGCAGCAGGGCTTGGACCTGCTGGCGAAGATCCTCATCGATCCGGGCGATCACATCGTGCTCGAAAAGCCGTCATATTTGGGCGCGATTCAGGCGTTCGACGCGTATCAGGCGCGCTACATCACAGCGGATACCGACGAAGACGGCATGATCCCGGAATCGCTCGAACACGTTTTGGCGCACGCGCAGCCACTGCCCAAGTTCGTGTACGTCATTCCGAACTTTCAAAATCCGACCGGCAGGACGCTCGCTGCAGACCGGCGCGAACGCATTGTGCGCATTTGCGAACACTACGGCGTTCCGCTCGTAGAAGACGACCCGTACGGCGAATTGCGCTTCGCCGGCGCACGCCTTCCGTCGCTCTCGTCGTACTCGCGCGAAGGCACGGTCATTTACAGCGGCACGGGCAGCAAGATCATGGCGCCGGGCATGCGCGTGGCGTGGCTGGCGATGCACGATCGCGAAGTGCGTGAAAAACTGATTCTCGCCAAACAAGGCGCGGATTTGCAAAGCGGAACGCTCGCGCAGTATATCTTCACGCAATTCGTCTCCAAGCGTGAAACGTTCGAACGCCACGTCAAAACGATCGTGCAAGTCTACGGCGAACGCCGCGACGTCATGCACGACGCACTGCGCGAATTCATGCCCTCGAACGTACAGTTCAATCATCCCGAGGGCGGGATGTTCATGTGGGCTCGCGCACGCGGCGTCGACACCACCGAGCTGCTGCGCGCATCGACCGAGCAAAAAGTAGCGTTCGTCCCAGGCATTTCGTTCTATCCCGAGCGCGACGTGACCGACGGTATGCGCCTGAACTTCTCGCATTCCACACCGGAAAAAATCCGCATCGGCATCGAACGCCTTGCCCGCGCCGTGCGGACTATGTCATCCTGAGCCTGTCGAAGGACGGAGGTGGACATGCCAGAGTACTTGATCACCGGGATCGCGCCCACGGGCAACGCGGCGCAGGTAGCTCAGATGCTGGCCGGCAGCGGCTTGGCGGAGGCGAATCTCTCGGTCGTGACCAAGTCGTCGGCCCAGACGAGCACGGCGGCAGCGGCCGGCCACGGCGCGCCGTCGTTCAACGCGGCCAGCACCATCATGACCGGCTCGAGCGGGACCGGCGTTCCGGGAGTTGGCGGCTCGCACGCTTCGTTGTCGTCGTTCGGCGGCCACGCAGCCGCGGCCGACTATTTGGGCGGCATACCGCTCATCCCAGCTCATCAAGCCGAACACTTCAATGTCGCAATCGCCGAAGGCCGGGCGTTGGTGATGTACAAGGCGACATCCGAGGAAGCACCGAACGTGGAAGCCGCTTTCCGCGGCGCCGGACTGCGCAACGTCAAAGTGTTTAAACCGAAGGAGAATAATGGCTGAACATCTGGTCACCGGTATCGCCCAATCGTCGGACCCGGAACATCTGGAAACGGCGCTGACCAATCCGCCCGTCCAACCCGAAAAAGTCGCCGTCATCACCAAAGATTCGCCCACGGACATGCATCACGAATCCGTGCTGACGTTCATGCACGTCGGCCAAGACCATCCGACGTCCGATGTCCAGCACGAAGTCATTTCCGGCGGTGCGTCGATTCTCACGAACTTCGGAGATCCGCAGGTTCCGAACATTAGCGCGGACACGCGTTACGTCGGTTTCTTCGCGGAGCCGCACATCATCGACCACTTGGCCGACTACGCGATTCCGCAAGATCAGGTGCAAAACTACAACGACGCGATTGAAGCGGGCCGCAGCGTCGTCGTATACAAAGCCGAACCCACGGAAGCGCCGGCGGTCGAACAACAGTTCAAAGACGCCGGCCAGAAAAACGTCAAGACGTTTACCACGAAGTAGCTCACCTTTTCTTTAAGTCCCACAGAGCGCTGACCGGCACAGCCAAAAAGCCTTTGCCGAACGGAACCATGCGCTGACCTCTTCAGAGCGATGCCGGCGTGAAACGTTTCGCCGGCCGCGCTCTGCAGCGCATGCAAGCCGGCGAAGTGTGACGCCGAAATGCTTTGAGCCATCTACCCCTACTCCGACTATTCGGCGACCGTCCCATTCGACGACGTAATCGACCCTTGTGCTAGCCGCGCGTGCGAAAAGGCAAAAGCGCATAGCGATACGCCGGCTCGAACGAGATGAGCCGCGGCAACTGC
>JBKPMZ010000263.1:0-3508 GCA_046732415.1 Vulcanimicrobiota bacterium | reverse complement strand
CGGCAGCGAGCACGCGAAGCGTTAGAGCAAAAAATCCGCCGCGGCGAGGCCGTGTGGAGCTTGGTTGTCGGTTACATGCGGAACGAGCGACATCAGATCGAGAAGATCCCCGACCGCCAAGTGCAAGATGCGATTGCCGGCGTGTTCCGCAAGTTTCGCGAAGTCGGGACGGCTCGACAGACGATGCTCTGGTACTGCACGGAGAATGTGCCGCTGCCCGAAGCTCGACAGGGCAGCAACGGGCAGGATATACAGTGGCGGCTGCCGAATCGCATGCGCATCTTGCAGCTACTCAAGAACCCGTGTTACGCCGGTGCGTTCGCGTGGGGGCGATCCAAGGGAACGACCACTGTCTGCGATGGCCGGGCCAAACAAGGCGGACGACGCAAAAAGCCGATGAACCAATGGACTGTGCTGATTCTCGATCATCATCCCGGGTACATTACTTGGGAGGAATTCCTTGAGAATCAACGGATGCTGGAGGACAACCGGACCATGAAGGAACCGGGCACAGGCGCGGCCAAAAACGGTTCGGCATTGCTGACCGGCCTACTGCGCTGCGGGCGTTGTGGTCATAAGCTATTCACTCGCTACGGCGGCGCGGGCGGCGACGTGCCGCGTTACGTCTGCCGCGGCGAGCGGCGAAATTATCCAGATCCGCAATGCATGGCAGTCGGCGGACTGCGGATCGACGATGCGGTCGTGCACGCCGTGCTCGAAGCGATTCAACCGGCGGGCGTTCAAGCGGCCCTTCAGGTTGCTGAACAATTCGAAGCGAAAGACGACGAACAACTCCGGGCGATGCGATTGGCACTGGAGAAGGCTCGCTATGAAGTCGGTCGCGCGCGCCGACAGTACGACAACGTCGATCCTGAGAACCGACTGGTCGCTGGCGAACTGGAACGGCGTTGGAACGATGCTATCGAGCAAGCGGCGGACTTGGAGCGTCGGCTCGAAGAGTTGGATGGCCGCCATATGCCGCTCGCCGAAGCGGAAAAGCTGCGTCTCTTGAAACTGGGTGGCGATTTGAGCAACCTGTGGAAACATCCCGCTGCGACCGCCGATTTAAAGAAACGGATCCTGCGAACCGTTATCCATGAGATCGTAATCGATGTACAAGACGACCCGCCGAGAAACAGGCTTCGGGTGCATTGGAAGGGAGGCGTTCATACCGAGCTGATCGTCGCCCGCAATCCTCGCGGCAAACACAGCCGAGCTACCAGCGCCGAGGCGATCGATTTGATCCGTGAACTATCTAAAGTGTATGACGACCGAGAAATCGCCCGCCTCCTCAACCGCTTAGGCTATCGCACCGGACGCGGCAATTCATGGCAAGCCTCTCGCGTAGCCGATGTGCGTTGCCATTATCGTCTCCCGAGCTTCGAGAAGCGAAGCGACTGGCTGACGATGCAGCAAGCGGCCAAGGAACTGCGGGTCAGCACTACGGTAATCAAGCGGCTGCTTGATGAACGCAAACTGCCCGCGATGCAAGTCATCAAGCACGCGCCGTGGTGCTGGAAAGCCTGGGCCATCTCCTCCCGCTCGGCGTCCATGCGGGCTCGCCCATGCCGTGCAAACCGGGATTATAGGTTCTTGAGCTTCCGCTGATCGGAGTTCTTGAACGAGTTCGGCAGCCCGAGCAACTCGTCGGCCATAAAGTTGGCCGTCTGCAGCATCTCCTGTGAGGTGGTCGGGGTGTTTTGACCGAGGCTGGACAGGTACGAACTAACGAGGCCTTGCGGTTGCATTATGCCGGTCTGCGCGCCCGACTGCGCGTCGCCCTGGCCCCCGGCCGAGGGACCGCCCGGTTGACCGACTTGCGCGCCTGGCAACCCTGCTGTTGACCCTATTGCTGCCCCTTCGCCACGGGACCGGCGGTGCCGGCCTGCTGCATCTCTTCCCGAGTCCTGGACTGGAGTTCCGACTGGAAGCGGGCCTCGTCGGCCAGCTGCTTCTGCTCCTGCTGCCAGTTGTAGCCCATATCGCCGTAAGTGGTCGTGCCGCTGAGTTGCTGCGACATCATCAGTTGCGCAGCGATCATCATCTTTTGCATATCGTGTCCGGGACGCCGATCGCGGGGCTGCGGGAGACGAGCTGAGTGAGATCTGGCCGGTACGTGTGGGACCGGCTTTTATTTCTCTGCCAGTGTTTGCAGGTTCGTGCAGGAGGCCGCGTCCTAAGGCATTTCAAAGATCAACAAAACGCACGGCGAATTGCTGCAGGTAACGTGCGGAGGTCCGGCAGACCCGCGTGTGAAACTGCGCGCAAACCCACCGGCGGTTTGGGACCGGAAACCAGAATTTCCAGGCCGTCTCTGGCTTTTCGCCCGGAGTGAGTTCGAACTCAGCGATCAGCCGATCTGCTCTCAACGATCCGAAAGTCCGTACTAGATTCGCCGCGAGGCGTTGCTAAGGCCATGTGCTGTGCTGATGGCTAAGAAAAAAGCCGCCCCTCGACCCGCTAACCGGCAAGGTGCGTGCCTGCGTCCCAGCCCAAATCGACCAGGACGCAGACGTGCACGAGCGATCGGCAAACGTCGCCCGCATTATGAAGCGAGCGTGAATCTCTTGCGCCACGGAATGCCGCAGGCACAGGAGTCCCTCGAAGGCACAGAGGTTGGCCAACCGCCCAAGGCCGGCAGGGGATTCCATTCCCCGGCGACCAAGTGCACTGGCTGGTTCAATCAGGCGACGAGTTCAGCTCGCTTCCGATTCGGAAACAAACCGACGCGCCGCTGCTCCAACGCATCCCAATCAACGACATTTGGGCACATGGGCGGGGCATCGCAGCCGATCGCAGTCGTCTCAACTTTACTAAAGCCAAGCCGTTTGATGGTGGAAATCGCTTCGCCTGTGGCGCGGGCCACGGCAAGTTCGATGTGGGAACGGGTCATAAGAATTGAATCCTTTAGCTTCGGAACACAAAAGGCCGCGGCGCAAGCGCGCACCTCGGCTACGGGGAACAAGATAAAAAGGCGCAGCCGCGAGTCGGCGCGGGCCTAGCCGACGAGCCAGTTGGCTTCTAACCAGGCCCGCTCAGCATCCAAGGCTTCGCTGCGGCGAATGAATGGCCCGAGCTTCGGACCGGAGACGGGCGCCAGGTCGGCGAACCAACGGCCGAACTCATCGGGCTCGACCTGGCTGCCGCGATCAATTGTCACGTTGCCCAAGGCCGTCAGGTCAATTGCTTCGTCGTAAAGGCAGCTCGCGGCGCCATCGGGATGAATGACTAGTTGCATGGCTTGCACCTGATTTTACTTGGCCGGCCGGCGCAGAATGTTTCTGCGCGGCCGATCGACCAGCAACCCATCGAGCACCGACTGTACGCCGGACAACTGCGTGGCGACTCGCTGACGCAGATCGGCGCTTTCCCGCAACGTCTGCGGTTCCACGCCCCGGACGACTCGCTGCGCTTGTTCGACCAGTTCGTCCAACTGCTCGTTGGAACGGACGTTGAGCGTCTTGAAGCGGTCAAAGAACTCTTTGAGGTTCTCGACGGCCGAGTCACG
>JBKPMZ010000262.1:0-3451 GCA_046732415.1 Vulcanimicrobiota bacterium | reverse complement strand
TCTCAGTCGTTGTGGTGCTGTTCTTCGGCTGCGCCGCCATCGCAACGCTTGTCCCCGCAATGCGCGCGATGCGGTCCGATCCAGTCATAGCATTGCGCTATGAATAGTTCCTAAGGGCCGCTAGCAAGAAACGATAGCGTCGTGGTACTTCTAGCTTGGCGTGGCGAATTGGCCGTAGGAGAACACCGGTGCAAGCGTTCCCGCCTCGAATGATTCGAGCATTGGCTTAATTCGTTCGACCGCGTCGGCGAACTCCGGCGATGCACGCCAAGCCTCGATGGAAACCGGGCCGCGCCACGCACCCATGCTCATGAACCGAAGCGGACTTGTGGTGTCCTGCAGCAGCACAACCGAAGTCGAGCCGGAAAACCGTTCAAAGGTCGGTCGCGCGATATCCGCCCAAGCCTTTTTGAACGCGTCTTCCTGCCCCGGTTTAACGTTCCAATGACCAACCACGTAGATGTCGCTCATCATTTTCACCTCCCGTGAACGCAACGTCCTCGTTTCAAAGGCCGCTGCTAGCGTTTTATTAGCAAAAAACAATAGCGTCGTGCGAGTCGCTTAGCCACACCGCGCGCTCAACGTACGGGCTGGTCAGCCACTGGAACGCGGCTTGCACGTCCTCGCGATCGCAGCCGGCGGTCGCACCGTCTGCTGCGAGGAACGTGTTGACAACGCTCATTGCGACATCCACGTTAAAGTGCGGCGCCTGCGAACCGTCCGCTAACGCGTGATCCAAACGCTGCTGGCGAAGACCCTCCTGAATGAGGACGGATGCAATGACCCGCAGACGTTTCGCGCGTCCGTGCACGCGGTCCCAAAGAAAATCGTCCAGCGTATCTTCCGCGAAACCTGCGCTTAGCAAGCCTTGCAGTTGGAGCGCGTTGCAGCCGGCACGCAATGCGCGTGTCATGTCGTCCACGGTCCACGCGCTCACGTTGTGGACTTGCAACTCGCTAGCGAAGGTCACCTCGCCTTCGTACGATGGCGCCACAAGGATGCAATACTGGCCGTGATAGGAATCCTTAAATTTCGTCGCTTCCGCGGCCGAAGCACTGTGCGAGTCGCCAATGTCGGCGGAAAGCTTGCACTCGATCATGATGCGATATGCGAGCGGTCCTAGCACAGCGTCCGCATATCCGTCGGGCTGCCCAGTCCCGCCGACATGCGTCGCGATAAAGCCGAGGTGATTAAACGCCTCGCACACCGCGATTTCGAACGCGGTGGGATCCGTTTGCTGTGCGGCCTGCTGCAGCGAATCGATGGCCTTTTGCGTATCCGCGGATAGTGTCGCGGGCTCTGCTAGTGTGGGCAATCCGGTTTCATCCAGATCGGGCCAATCGTCCGGCGTATGGTTGAGCCGGAAGCGATGCTGCACGTCCTCGACAATCCGCGGTTTACGGCCACGCCCCGCCGCGCGTTCAACGTATTGTGAGAGCGCCGTATAAACTCGCTTGCGCGTCATATCGCCGGCGAACAATCCGCGCTTCACGCCGATTGCGAGTATCTCGTCCGCGGTCCGCGCCTTGCCGTCCGCCAAAACTGCAATTGCTGCGTCAATGACGGGGCTCGGCACCATAAATAATGCGCTCATTGTGTACTGGTTCGCCGAACGCGGCCGGTTCCTGCGCCCATTAACCGCCTGCCGAGGCCGGATAAGATTTCGTGCGGCTATGATGGCGCGAATGTGCGATGCGAAGTCGTAGCGAATAGGAAACGCACATCGCTGCATTATTGCAGTGGGCCGTTTGCCTTATCACGGAGGATGGCGGATGTCACAGCGTATACTCACGCGGGCGGAACTCATTGGCGGCCTTATCGCGACGGGCGCGCTCGCCGCATGCGGCCGCGGTGCAACCCCCAGCGCAACCCCCAGCGCTTCGCCGTCCATCGCCCCGCAGTGCGGCGCCGCGTCAGCGAGCCGGGTTATCGCAAACCACCCCGTACACGACATCTTTTCTGACCCGGCCTTCAATACCTTAGACAAAGACGCGCTCGCAAAGACCTTCGATCCATCGCCCCAGCTCAAAACGCTCTTTCAGGGGTATTTCGCTCAAACCGGGCAGCGGCCGCAGGACAGCAGCGCGATTGCGAGCATCCCGAGCGCCGGCATCGTGATCCAATCACCCGGAACGTACACGCTTAGCGGCGACATTGCGTGGAGTCCGCTCGATGCGCAGTGTTCGGCGATCACGATCCTGTCCAGCGACGTAACACTCGACTTGGCGGGTTTCACGCTAACGGTCTCCGGCGCCGATAAAACCCAGCAGATCAGCGGCATCGTTGCCGGATCAGCCAATGATCCAGCAATTACCAACGTCACGATCAAGAACGGCACCGTGGCAAACGCTCCCGAACAAGGCATCCTGGTAGCGAATGTCGGCGGTTTGACCATTTCGGGCATCACGGTCACCGGCGTGTGCATGCAAAACCTCTGCACCCGGTACTTGACCCCGGCTGGAATCAAAGTCAGCGGGTCGACGAATGTTACGATTTCGGACTGCAGCGTCACGCAATTGAACGTCACGACCGACTCGTCCGCCGGCATCATGCTGCTCAATACCAACACCGGTACGGTAAGCGGTTGCAGCGTCAGTTCGCTTGTGAACAACGATGGCGCCGTGCAAGGCTTCGGCTACATCAGCTGCACGTGGATAACGACCACCGGCTGCACGGCGCAGTCTCTTCAAACGCACTTCAACGGAAACGTGAAGACGACCGGCCACACGGTTCTAGGATTCTGTCCGATCTTTTGCTCGAATCTGGGCTATTACAATTGTTCCGCATCGACATTGACCGGATGCTGCGATGACTGCCACGGCATGTCCGTGTTTCTGGACGGAGCTGTTTTGGTTAGTGGATTCACGGCAGACACCGTCACGGACGGCGTTTCGCCGTCCAACTCCGGAGCAAAGGCTACAGGTCTTGAGGTTTACGGTACGGGAGTGGTGGTGACGGACTCCAGCGTGAGCAACATCACCGCGATCAATCCGCAAGACCTGCAAGCCACCGGCTTCAGCGCGTGGGGGCTTGGAAACCAATTTGCACGGTGCACGGCCACAAACGTGAAGGTCGTCGACGACTTTCATACCGGTGCGCTCGGTGAAGGCTTCGGTTGGGCGCCCGACCCGCGGCCCGAGTTCGCTAACACACCGGCGCTTAGTACGACGTACACCGATTGCACCGCGGATAATTGCGATGTGGGCTTCGATACGTGGAACCACATCAACTCCACGTGGACCAACCCCACATGCACAGACTGCAAGACCACCATTCTCGTCCAGCCCTTAGGTGCGACCAGGACGGTCTCTTGCGATCCCTGTTCCGAGTGCAACCCGGCGTTTAACACGAATCTGGCTAACAAGGCGTCTGGAAACACGTTTCCGACGTAATGCAGCCGTGATAAGCGTCGCAGGGGGCAGGGGCATGAGAGTTATTTGCGGGTTGGTTC
>JBKPMZ010000261.1:0-5480 GCA_046732415.1 Vulcanimicrobiota bacterium | reverse complement strand
GTCCCGTGGCAAGATACCGCACCATCCACTTGAGCATGTCGCGCGGATCGGCGGGATCGGTGAAGAAAAACAGATCGCGCCGCGAGGCTCTGTCGTCGTCGAGCAGCGTGGCGGCCGTGTGGCTCGCCCACGCCGTGCACCCCGCGTCCGTGAGCAACCCGGCGTAGAAGATATCCGCGAGATCGTCATCGGGCAAATCCAGTTGGCGCCCGATCCACATGCTGATGTAGGTGGTTCGCACACCGTGGCCCGCTGAAAGCCCGAGCGCCATGTCCGCCATGAACGAGAGTGCGCCCAGCAAATCGAGCGCGCGAATCGTACCGTCTTGCGGAACGGTGGTCACCCTGGTTACCCTCCAATCGCGTGGTCATCGTACGCTGAGCGCGCGGGCACGTCAACCGAGCGCGGGAACCTGCCCATGCCGCTGCCGAATCCGTACGACGCATGACCGGTCGCGACCCGCGCACTCGAACGCACCGTGAAGACTCGCGGCGTTCGTCCACGCGCAGCACCGATCTCGCGCGGCGTGTGTCCGAGATTTTCAGCGGCGATCGACCCGCCGAAAACACGTGGCGCGATCTCTGCTCGCTGCTGGCCGACGTGTTCGAGGCAACTCGCGTCACCCTCGCGGTGCGCCGCGACGGCGACGGATCGATCGCCTTTGTTGTCCAGGATCGCACGTCCGAAAGCGCGCCGCACGAGAACCACGAGAAGGCGCTCGACACGATGCTTTCATCCAAACGCGCCGTGCATTTGGGCACGCTCATCGGCGCACCCCTGCTCGTCGGCACGGAGACCGCCGGCGCAATTGCGGTTGAAGGACGGCAGCGGTATGCATCGTGGCAGGCGACGTTATTGGAATCGTGCGCGCTGTTCGTTGCCGCACGGCTTTATCAGGAGCTCGCATACACCGACGCACTCACCCGCATTGCGAACCGCCGCAGGTTCGACGATGCGCTGGGAGAGGAATGGAAACGCGCCGCGCGCGCCCAGCAGCCGCTCACGCTCGTCATGATCGACGTCGATTTCTTCAAGGTCTTCAACGACACGTACGGCCATCAAGCCGGCGATAGGTGTTTGCAATCGGTCGCACGCGCGCTGCGCGGCTGCGTTTCGCGACCGGGCGATCTGATCGCGCGATACGGCGGCGAGGAATTCGTCGCGCTTCTTCCTTCCACACCGCTCTCTGGCGGCATCGTCCTTGCCGAAGCATTTCGCACGGCGGTCGCAAGGGAAGCAATGCCGCACGCCGGTTCTTCGCTCGGCACGGTGAGTTTGAGCATCGGCGTTGCGTCGGTGGCGCCCGGCAGCGGCGGAGACCCGCAGGCGTTGATACAACACGCCGACGCAGCGCTCTACCGCGCGAAGGAAGCCGGGCGCAATCGCGTCGTGGCGCAGGAATACGAGTCCGACGCAAAAGCCGTCCAGCGCGCGGCACAACTCCGTAAAACGAATATGCCTGCGCACGGATCGCCGCTCATCGGCCGGACTGCAGAACGTGCGCACCTGCGAGAACTGATTGCGGCACATCGCTTGGTTTCCATTGTCGGCGTCGGCGGAAGCGGGAAAACGCGCATCGCGGTGCACATTGCCAGCGAGCAGCTCGACGACTATGAAGACGGCGTATGGTTCGTGGACTTTTCGTCGCTCACGGATGCGGCGCACGCCGCTGCGAGCATCGGCACCGCACTGTCGGTACCGATCGCCGGCGACGAGAGCGGTGCCGAAGCGCTCGTGCACGCATTGCGCCGCCGCTCGCTCTTGCTGGTGCTCGACAATTGCGAACACGTCGCCGATGCCGTGACACCGCTCCTCGGGCTGGTGTTACCGCACTGTCCCGGCGTTCGCATCTTGGCGACGAGCCGTTCCACACTTGGCGTAGAAAGCGAAGTGGTGTACCGCCTTCCACTGCTCTCGCCGGACGACGGAGCGGCGCTGTTCGTGGAACGCGCCAAGGCGGTGAAGCCCGGCTTTTGCAAAACGCCTGAAAATCAAGCTGCCATTGCGGAAGTGTGCGCACTGGTCGACGGTATCGCCCTGTGCGTGGAGCTCACTGCAGCGCGCGTTGCGGTTGCGAGCGTGGATCAGATTGCAGCGCGTTTGCGCGAGAACTTCCGCATCCTGACCAGCGGCCGGCGCGGCGCGCTCGCGCGGCATCAGACGATGCGCGCGCTCATCGACTGGAGCCACGACTTGCTTTCCGGCGCCGAGCGCCGTCTCTTCCGCCGGTTGGCCATATTTTCCGGCGGATGGACGCTGGACGCTGCCGCTGCCGTATGCGCGGACGACGATCTCGATGCATTCGAACTCTTCGACCTGCACGCTGCGCTGCTCGACAAATCGATCGTCGCCGACGACGTATCGACCGCGCAAACACGCTTTCGCTTGCTGGAACCGATTCGCGAATACGCTCGCGAACAGTTAGAGGAAAGCGTCGAATTCGACGACGCGGCGCGGCGCCATGCGGCATATTTTGCGCGCCGCGCGCAGGATGCGGACGCAGCGTTTTACACCACGCCGTCACAGGCATGGTTTACGGGCGTACAAGGTGATTTGGCGAATTACCGCGCGGCGTTGCACTGGAGCATCAGCGGCGGAAACGATGCCCTCACCGGTGCGATTGCGGCCGGTGCGCTCTCTTGGTATTTCTACTATCTTTCGCCTGCGGAGGGCGTGCGATGGATTCGTGCGGCCCTTGCCGCGCTGCGCGAACGCGACGAACCCGCAATCGAAGGGCGTCTCCATCTCGCGCTCACGCCGCTGTACGGTCTGCCCCCGGCGGAAAAGCGTGAGGCCGGTGAACGCGCAGTCGCACTCTATCGACGCGTCGGCGACCGTTTGCATCTTTCGCATGCATTGCGTATGCTCGGACTGACGCTGGCATGGTATTTTCCGAGCGATCGCGCTAGCGCCGATGCGTATATTTCCGAAGCGGGCGATATCGCATCCCAACTGGGCGATGCAATTGCAACGGCACTCGTGCTGCAAGCGCGCAGCCAGGTCGTCGATGCATCGAACACCGCCACGCGCAAGGCACTCAAAGAGCGCGCGTACGAGTTGCTGCGCGAACACGGAAACGATCGGCAACTCGCGGTCGTGCTCACCGATCTCAGCGAAGGCGCCTTCACCGAGGGCGACAACGACGCAGCGCTTCGATACGGACGCGACGCGCTTCGCCTCGCGGAGCAATCAGGTTCCCGCAATACGATGCTTTGTGCCGGCATCAACCTCATGCATTATGCCGCGGCGGTATGCGATTGGGATACCGCGCGTACGACCGCAGCCCGCACCCTGGCATGGGCGGAGGAATCGCGGGCCGGCGAGTTTGTGACCTACGCACTCAACGGTATCGCTTGCATCGCCGATGGGTTAGGCGCTCCGGACGTTGCCGCGCAACTCTTCGCCTTCTGCGATACGCGCTTCGGTACGCTGCACGCGCCGCGCCACGACGGCATGTGCGAGGACGTCATGCATCGCAGGACGATGGCACACTTGCAGGGGGTGCTCGACGCGTCGGGTCTCTCGCGCGCCCTTGCGCACGGTGCCGCTCTATCCGAAGAACGTGCGCTAGCGCTTGCGCGCGATGTTTTGGCGTCTACGTCATAATCGCGTTGAGTTGCGCGTACGGTGCGGCGTCGTCCGCAAACGTGAACGTCCCGCATTCTTGAATTTCCCGCGCGGCGCGCATGAACGCACCGAGGGCGGCGCGGCTGAGCGCTGAACCGACACTGATACGCCGCACGCCCAGCGCCGCAAGTTGTTCCACGGTGAACGGTGCATTCTTCAGGCCCATCACCATATTGACGGGCTTACGCACGCTTTGGCACACCGTGCGTATGTCGTCCGCACTCGACAGCCCGGGTGCGTACAGCGCATCCGCACCGGCCGCCTCAAACGCTTGCAGGCGGCGTATCGTGTCGTCCAGGTCCGGGCGGCCGTGCAAGAAATTCTCCGCGCGCGCGACGAGTACGAACGGGAACGGTAACGCCCGTGCGGCCCGCGCCGCAGCCGCAATGCGTTCGACTGCACGATCGAAATCGTAGATAGGGTGCGCGGGATCGCCCGTCGCGTCCTCAATGGACGCGCCCACGAGTCCGGCCGATTCGGCGGCCAGGCGAATCGTTTCGGCAACTGCTTGCGGCGCGTCGCCGAAGCCGTTTTCGAGGTCGGCCGCTACCGGCAGGTCCGTCGCATCGGCAATCTGTTTTGCATTCGCCAGCGTTTCGTCGCGCGAGATGCGCCCTGCACCGTCGCGGCGCCCGAGCGCGAACGCCAGTCCGGCGCTCGTCGTCGTCAACGCCGCGAAGCCCATCTGCGTCAAGATTCTAGCGGTACCGGCATCCCACGGATTCGGAATAACGAACGCGCCCGTTCCATCATGGAGCGCGCGAAAGCGCTCGGCCTTTTCTGCTTGCGTCATGATACGCCTTGAATTTCGGCAGGATGAAGCCAGACCTTCGGCAATTCCGTATCTCCAGCAACGTTTCGTTTTCGAACGAAGGAGCGTGTCTATGCGCCGGGTCATTGTCGCACTGCTTTCCGCCCTCGCCCTCGTTGGCACCGCGCCGGCTGCCGGAACGCAGCCGCAGTTGGGTCTGCATCTCTCCCCTTGTACGATCGGTAAAACCAAAGCGCCGGCGCGATGCGGCACGTTCGGCGTCTACGAGAACCGCGAAAGCGGCAGCGGGCGCGTTATCGCGCTCAATCTCATCGTCATACCGGCGAAACACCCATCGCATCGTGCCATCGCGGAAATCGGCGGCGGCCCGGGAGAGGCATCCACCGATATGGCGCGGCCGATCATCGACGGCGAATTTGGTCCCGCTCAAGCGAAACTGCACGACACGTACGACTACGTGTTCATGGACGACCGCGGGATGGGCAAATCGAATCCGTTTCCTTGCGATTTCGTACCTGCGAACGATCCCGCGGCATATTTGCGCTACTTGTATCCTCCGGCACTCGTATCGCAATGCTACGAAACCAGCGCTGCAACGCACGACATGACTGAGTACGACACGAATAACGCCGTCGACGATTTGGACGATATTCGCGCGGCACTCGGATACGATCGGATCGTGCTCGACGGCGGTTCGTACGGAACTTTTTTCTCGCTCGTCTACATGCGCCGTCATCCGCAGCACGTTGAAAGCGCCATTCTCGACGCCGTCGCGCCGCCCGGATTTCAACCGCTGCCGGGCGAGCCCGCGGGTGCGCAAAAAGCCTTGGACGATCTCTTCGTAAAATGCCGCCGCGATGCCGCATGCAACGCGCGCTTTCCGCATTTCCAGGCACATTTCGAGGCGTTGATGCGCCGCTTCGACGCCGGCCCTATCCCGGTGCCGGTCACGAACATGGCGACGAAACGCAAGCAAACGGTCGGGCTTTCAAAAGAAGTGTTCGTCGATTCCCTGCGGCACATACTCTACAATCCGTTCGCATCGTCGTACGTACCATTCGCGGTCGAGCGTGCGTATGTG
>JBKPMZ010000260.1:0-3118 GCA_046732415.1 Vulcanimicrobiota bacterium | reverse complement strand
GCTCAAGGCGACGGCCGGCGGCGGCGGCAAAGGCATGCGCGTCGTGAACGCGCCCGAGGAACTCGAGCGTGCGTACGCATCGGCGACTGCCGAAGCGGAGGCGGGCTTCAAAGACGGCCGTCTCTACATGGAAAAACTCATCGTCAAGCCGCGGCACATCGAAGTGCAGGTTCTCGGCGACAGCTTCGGCAACGTCGTGCATTTGGGCGAGCGCGATTGCTCGGTGCAAAAACCGTCGCACCAAAAGCTCATCGAAGAAGCACCGGCGCCCAACCTTTCGCCACAAGCGCGCGGCGCGCTGCACGACATGGCCGTGCGTGCCGCCAAAGCCGTGAACTACAGCAACGCGGGCACGCTCGAATTCTTGGTGAGCGGCGAGCACGTGTATTTCATGGAGATGAACACGCGCATTCAAGTCGAGCATCCGGTTACCGAGATGGTCTACAACATCGATCTCGTCAAGGAACAGATTCGCGTCGCGGCCGGCGAACAGCTCGGCTATTCGCAAAGCGAACTCAAAGCGTCGGGTCACGCGATCGAATGCCGCATAAATGCCGAGGACCCGCGAAACAACTTCGCGCCCGCCGCCGGCACGCTCACGAACGTCGTCTTTCCGGGCGGTCCCGGCATTCGCGTCGATACGCACGTCTATTCCGGCGCGATGGTGCCGCCGTTCTACGATTCGATGATCGCCAAGATCGTTGCTGCGGGCGAAACGCGCGATGCCGCGATTGCACGCATGGAGCGCGCGCTGAGCGAAACCGTGATCGAAGGCGTGAACACAACGATCGAACAGTGTTTGGAAATTTTGCGTACGGAGCCGTTCCGCACCGGCCGCTACTCCATCGATTTTTTGCCCAGCCTCATGCAGTCCACCGTCCCAGCCTAGGAGTTTCTCTTGCCTTCCCGCCGTATGGCGCGCGAGCTCGCGCTGCAAGCCCTGTTCTCCGTCGAGATCGGGCATCGCGATGCCGCCGAAGTCCTCGACGAGTATCTTTCCAGTTTCAGCGAGAGCGCACAACGCCTATTCGTGAAAGACTTGGTGCTCGGTACGCTCGAACATGCCCAGGAGAGCGACGATCACATCTCGCCGCTCTTGGAGGGCTGGACAATCGAACGTTTACCGACCATCGACCGTTTATTGCTTCGTATGGCGGCTTTCGAATTGCGGCACCGTCCTGAAACGCCGCGTCCTGTCATCATCAACGAAGCCGTGGAACTGGCAAAGCGCTTTTCGACCGAAGACTCGGGCCGGTTCGTGAACGGCGTGCTCTCGGCGCTCGGGCCCGCGAACGGGCATGCGTAGATTCTTACGGGTTGCGGCGATAACGCTGCTTCTCGTCGTGTTATTCGTGGCGGGCTCGGTCGCAGGCATCGTGAGCGCGTACTCGCGCAATCTGCCCGACATCAGCCGCATGGCCGATTATCAGCCGGCGCGTTCGACGCGCGTCTACGCGCGTGACGGCTCGCTGCTCGCGACGCTGTACAAAGAAAACCGCATCTGGGTGCCCATCGCGAAGATTCCGCCAATCGTCCGCGATGCGTTCATAGCGAACGAAGATCACAATTTCTATCATCACCACGGCGTCGATTTCGTGGGCATCGTTCGCGCCGGTCTGGCCGATCTTACGCACCATCACATCGAGCAAGGGGCCTCGACGATCACGCAGCAGCTCGCACGCGGCCTGTTTCTGACCGATAAACAGACGATCTCTCGCAAGATTCAGGAAGCACTGCTCGCGATCGAAATCGAGCGGTACTACACGAAAGACGAAATTCTCGAACGGTACCTCAATCTGATTTACCTGGGTTCGGGCGCGTATGGAGTGGATGCCGCCGCGCACACGTATTTCGGGCGCAGCGTCGACACGCTCACCCTCGGGCAGGCGGCGATGCTGGCGGGGCTGGTCGCCGCACCGTCGGATTATTCGCCATACGTGAATTTGCAGCTCGCCAAAGAGCGCCAATCTCACGTGCTCGATCGCATGGCCGATAGCGGGTACATTACGCGAACGCAAGCCGACGACGCGCGCCACGCGCCGCTCGAACTGGTCGGCGAACGTCCCGCCGGCCTGCAAGGTTATCGCGATCCGTGGTTTACGACGTATGCCGTCGCGCAGCTCGAGCACGAGTTCGGCAAACAGGCCGCATACGAGGGCGGCTTACAAGTCTATACGACCGTGGATCCGCGCATGGAAAAACTTGCACAAGAAGCGGTCGACTGGGGCATCAACGAAGGCAAACTCGAAGGCATCGGCGCCGATCAGGCTGCGCTGGTCGCGATTCGCCCGTCGACCGGCGAGATCGTCGCGATGGTCGGCGGTACGCATTTTTCGCTCGATAATCAATTCAACCGCGCGTGGCAGGCGCACCGCCAGCCCGGTTCGTCGTTCAAAGTGTACGTCTACACCGCCGCAATAGACAGCGGCATGCCGCCGACGACGATCATCGACGACTCACCCGTAAGTTACCCGATGGGTGACGGTACGACGTGGTCGCCGGAGGACGACGATCACAGTTACATGGGGCCGGTCACGCTGCGAGTCGGCCTGGCGCAAAGCCGTAACATCGTGGCGGTGAAGCTGCTCGAGATGCTCGGCGTCGACCGCGTCATTCAGTACGCGCATCGCATGGGTGTGCAATCGACGCTCGAACCGAATCTTTCACTCGCCCTCGGAACGTCGGTCGTCACGCCGCTCGATCAGGCAACGGGCTACGCCACGCTCGCCAATCAAGGCGTACACATTCCGGCCTCGCCCTTCCGCATCGTCAAGGATTCACTCGGCAACACCGTGCTCGACAACGAATATCCCGAGCAAACGGAAGTCGTGAGCGCCGGCACCGCCTACGTGATGACGACGATGATGGAGGACGTGATCAATCACGGAACCGGCTACCCGAACGCCATCATCGGGCGTCCGGCCGCGGGCAAAACCGGCACGACGTCGGACTTTCGCGATGCGTGGTTCGTCGGCTTCACGCCCGATCTCGTTGCGGCTGTATGGATCGGCAACGACAACTATCATCCGATGAACGAGTCGTACGGCGGCGACATTCCAGCGCGCATTTGGGCGCGCTTCATGAAAGGCGCGCTGATAAACGTCGCCAAGCGTAATTT
>JBKPMZ010000259.1:0-4616 GCA_046732415.1 Vulcanimicrobiota bacterium | reverse complement strand
AGATCGCTCCTACGTGACGCGTGTGATGGACAACATCATCGGCAACGCCGTGAAGTACTCCGATCACCCCATCGAAGTGCGTATCGGCGAAGAGCATAACCGGATCCGCGTGAGCGTGACGGATCGCGGCGTGGGAATTGGCGCTGACGACTTGCCGCATATTTTCGAAGAGTTCTGGCGCGCGGAGAATTTGCAGTGGAGCAAGCGCGGCAGCGGCGTGGGCCTGTTCATCGTCAAGCAAATCATGGAAGCGCATAACGGCAGCATTCGCGTGGAGAGTGAAGTGGGCCAAGGCACCACGGTAACGCTGCGGTTCCAGCGCGCGATCACCGCGTTCACGCATGAAGTAACCCGCGAGCAGCCGGTTAAAACAGGAACGTAGCGAACTCGCCCGTTCGCCTGAAACCGATCCGCTCGTACAAGCGCAGCGCCGGTGTATTGAACCCGTTGACGTATAGGCTGAGCGACGGAACCTCGTCGAGCAATTCACGGCAGATGCCGGCGAGCGACTGCGTTGCAAGGCCGCGCCCGCGGAACTGTTCCGGCGTCCAGATTCCCTGGAGTTGCAGCGTGTAGTCGCTGCGCGGCCCGGCGTTGCAGAAGAAGCATAACTCGTTCTCGTGCACGCCCACCCACCACAGGCCGCGGTCGATCATCATGCGCACGTTCGCGTTGAACTCGGCGCTCAGGCTGCGCGGATCGTACTCGAGTTCGTGCTCGATCATCTTGGCGGAGTTGTGCGCAACCGTTTCCCATTCGTTGGGATGCGCATGGCGTACGCGCACCGCTCCCGCATGGGGGATCAGCGATGCGCGATCGACGGCCAAAACGGGCTGGCTTTTCCGAACGCGCCGCGCCGGCGTGTGCCACTTCCGCACCCGCTCCCAATAGCGCTCGACCACAGGGCGCGGGCCGACGATCATCCGTTCGAAGCGGTAGCCCGGGGCGACGTCGGCGAAGGCGTCGGTCACCTCGTCGTCATCGCAAGCGAGCACGACCTGCCGTCCGAAAAACGCAACCCCGCGTATCGTATGCCGCGCGTCCACGTACACGTACAGCAAAGACCGTGTGGCGATTGAACGATCGCTCGCGATAAGCCACGCGAGAAACACGTTGTCGTACGGCGCTTGCGCAAGATACGCGAGTGCCGCGCGCTCGTGCGCACGCACGAGGCGCTGCACTCCGGATTGCATTAGTTCAGTTTGAGTACGAATGTCGGTGTACTGGTCGGCTGTTTGCTCCCGCCGTCCGGCTCGACGCTCACGGCAACCGCCGCAAGTTTCGAAGCATCCGCCGGAACCGGCACGACCGCGACGCCGCCCACGTTCGGCACGAACGTCACCGACGGCGACATACGTGCCGCGCCGCTGCGCAGCGTCCAGGCCTGATACACCTTACCCTTGGGCGCCGGCGGCAATGCATCCATTGCCAGATACAGCCGCTTGCCATGCACGATCACTTCACCGTGCGCGACAGTGTAGTGCTCTGAATCGGCCGCGACGATATCCGCAAGTGCCGTACGCTGATTCGCCAAATCCCTGGCCAGCAGTCTGCTGCGCGCCTGCGTTTGCGCGAGTTCGGCGTTCTTTTGCCGCACCTGGTCGCCCAGCGAGATGTTAAACACGCCGGTGATGAGCGCCACGATGATGCACGCTGCTGCGACCGCGTACGCGGGCCAGACGATCGGCCGAACGGCGCGCATTTCCGCGACGTTGGAACGCGGCGGCGCGGCGGCTTCCCGGCGAACCTGCTGCATGATGCGCGTTTTGAGCAGCGGGCTTGCGACCACGGCGCCGTGCTCCAAGTCCGGGCACGATTCCGCGGAATACGCAAGCGCATTGACGGCGGGACGCAACTGCTCGTATTCCTCGCGGCACTCGCTGCACGTTTGCAAATGCGCGCGTACGCGCTGCGCGTCACCGGGGGGCAGCGAGCCGAGCGCGTAGACGGCAACGTCGTCGAGGATCGCTTCGTGCGGCGTCATACCGTTACCGTTCCCTCGAGCGACGCTCGCAGCTTGCGCAGTCCCGCGCGGATACGCGTTTTCACCGTTCCCAGCGGAATACCGGTCCGGCGCGCGAGTTCATCATGCGTGACGCCGCCGAAAAATCCGAGCTCGATGAGATCGCGCTGCTCGTGCGGCAATTGCGCGAGAGCGGCGCGTACGCGATCGGCGTCGATGTGAGCAAATGCGGTTTCTTCGAGCATGTCGTCTGCGGGTTGAGCTTCCGAAAGTTCTTCGTGCCGGTAGGACTTGCTGCGCAGCAAGTCCAGTGCGCGATTGCGCGTCATGCGGACGAGCCAGCCTGCAAAGTTTCCCGATTCGAAAAGCCCCGGCGCGCTCCAAATCTTAAGGAAGATCGCTTGCGTGACGTCTTCCGAGGCGGCGACGTCGCCAAGCATGCGCATTGCCACACCGTAGACGAGACGGTGATACTCGTCGTACAAGGTCTCGAAGGCCGCGGCGTCTCGGTTACGCACGCGCGCCATGAGCCGGGTTGCGTCTTCCACGATCCGGTGCTTCGCTTCATTGGGAGCTTCCCCCGGTGTCGTAACGGCGGGAGCGCGCTTGCGGATTGCCGAGCGCGGGAGAAAGCGGGCGGTCAAAAGGTTTGCGGCGCCTCGTATTCGCCGGTGACCGGCGGCAGCTCGGGCAGTGCGGGCAGCGCGTTATCGAGGCCGGAAAAGTGCGGGGCCGCCGGCACCGGCTCCGGAACCACGACCGGCGGTGCGGGCGTATCGGGTGTTTCGATCACGGTTTGCAGCGCGGCGATCTCCGGCGGCAAGTGCAGCAACTCTTCCTCGCTGCGCTTGGCCAGGCCGCGAATAATGTACGCTTTTTGCAGCCGGCGCAGTCCGGGGAGTGCGAGCGTGTTGGCGGGCACCGCGACGAACTGTTCCGCCACCGGTTCGTACGTTGCCGCCGCCGCAAGAATGTATGCGTTGATCTCTTCCGCCGCTTGCTGCAGGCGCGAAGCAACGTGTGCGGGATGCCCCACGATCGCGAATTCGCGGCGCTGTGCGAAGCCGACTTCCCCGGCAACGACCGGCCCGGAGTTCACGCCGGCATACACTTGAAACGGACGTCTTCCTTGCGCCTGCCAGCGCGAATTCATCGCGTTCGCCAGACGAATGATGCGCAGCGCCGCACGCAGCGCCCGGTCTTCCTGAAACGTGTCTTCCGTCAGCACGCCGAACACTGCGGTGATGCCGTCGGCGTGCAGCCGTTCGATGACACCGCCGTGGCGCACGATTGCGCGGCCGGCGACCGCATAAAATTCGTTCAGGTGGCGCAGCGTGTCTTCCGCGCTGAGTTCTTCGGAGAAGAAGCCGAAGTTGCGGATGCGGCAACATAAGACGGTGGCATAGTGGCGCTGCGCCCAGAGCAAGCGCAGATCGCGCCGTGCTAAGATTTCGTCAACGACGTGCTCGGGCACATAACGCGAAAAGAGCGAGCGCAGCCGCTGTAATTCCTCGCGCTCGCTGACGTATCGCACCCCCAGGACGGTGAGCCCGGCAAGACCTCCCGCCGCCAGCAGGCCCACGATCACCGCCACTACCATGTGATCGGGTTTTCGGCCGGGAGGCCTGGCGGGCTTACCGTCGTAGCTCGCTGCCGATGGACGCCCTCGCGCGAATACAGTCGTTTATCGGCGGGTTTGCCGGCTATGACGCGGCCGAACACCGCCGCGTTTCGGACGAGCAGATCCGCGCCTTCGTCGGCGAGGTGCTGGCACAGTTGCCCGCCGTCGAGATCGACAATCTTCCGGCGCAGGAGCGCTCGTACTACGATCGCGTCCTGCTGCGCTGCGAATTCATCAATCAGGACGTGTTTCGCATTTTCGAGCGCGATCCGACGGCGCAGCGCATCGAAGCAACGCTTGCCGCGGACGTGCACGTGCTCGAGGCCGCCGCCGCGCTGCGTGAAGTGCGGACCGTTACACTCAACGGCGCACTGGTGAAGCTGAACGACGCGTTCGATAGCCGCGACGCCGCCATGCAAATCGAATGATGCTTCTGGCGGCTCTCACGCTGCACGTGCTCCCGCGTCCGCAACATTTCTCCGTACAGTCCTGTTCCTTTCCGCTCACGCGTTCGCTGCGCGTTTCGGCGAACTTCGATCAGGGCGCAACGGAAGAGATCGACGAACGTTGGCGCGCGCTCGGCATTCCCTCGCTCGTGAAAAGCCGAAGCGGCGCCGACATCCGCGTGCAGCATGCGAATCTTCCGGCGCAGGCGTATCGCTTGCAGACGCGCGCCGACGGCACCGTGACGATCGCTGCCGGCGATGCGGACGGCGCGTTCTACGCCGCGATGACGCTCGCGCAACTGCCGGAGCATACCGCAAAGGGCTGGGCGATGCCGTGCGTGCGTATCGCCGACGCTCCCGCGCTGCGCTGGCGCATCCTTTCCGATGACGTCTCGCGCGGCCCGCTGCCGAACATGCGGTATTTCAAGGAACGCATTCGCACCATCGCGGCGTTCAAATTCAACGGGTACTCTCCGTACATGGAGCACGTGTTCGCCGATCCGCACGACCCGCTGCCCGCGCCGCTCGACGGCATTACGCCCGCGCAACTGCGCGAACTCGACGCGTATGCGCGCCGGTTCCACGT
>JBKPMZ010000258.1:0-1212 GCA_046732415.1 Vulcanimicrobiota bacterium | reverse complement strand
CCCGGGCCCTGATGGTTTTCGACCTTGACGATAATTGCATTGCGGCCGCTCTTGAGCGGAACTTTGAATTGATCGACGGCGGGCTGCAAAGCGCGATTGCCCCGATATTCATGCACCTGCCGGCCATTGACCCAAACCTTGCAACTGTCATCGCTGCCTAGTAAGAGCGTCGCCTCCTGGTCCGCCGCGCTGTCGGCGTAGACGAGGAAATAATTGGTGACGGCTTCGCCGCGCACTCGCCGCTTGCGAGCGTAATTCACCTGATCGACGCCCGGGAAGCCGAGCGTGGGATCGTTCTCGACAAGCTCCCAGCGCACGGGCTTATTGTCGGCGCCGGTCAGCGTTACGTTCAGATCGGGCTGAGCCAGTTGCTGCTCAATGCCGTAGTCCTTGTCCACCCCTTTCAAGTCAGGGCTGGCAAAGGGCCCGAGCACGCGGAATTGGGTGACTGGTTGCACCGATTCTTTGAGCGACGTCAGGAAGGCCAGCAAATCGGCGGCGTCCTGCGCGGTGACGTCTCGCAGCACCAACTCAGGCATCAGCGATTTTTGCTGCGGCTCGAGCGTTTCTACCTCGCTGGCCTTCACGCCGATTAACTTGCCCTGAGCGTCTTTGAGGACGAGGTGCTGGTTGGTTTTCTCAACCAGAAACCCGACGTAGACCTGACCCCCTTGGGTTTCGAGCAAATAAGGGATGTACTCCGGCGCGATAGCCTTGGACGGATCGAGAATCGTTTCGAGCAGCGTGCCCCGCTCGTACTTCTTGCCGATCTGGCTCAGATCGGGTCCGATCGTCGCGCCCGCGCCACGCACGCGATGGCAGTTCTTGCACTGTGCGGCGGAACTTTGAAAGAAGATCTGCTCGCCCCGCTTGGCGTCGGCCTTCATCGCCAGCAACTCGGCCGGCTTGATAGCCGTCCCCAGCCGCTGCGGCCGCTCGCCCTCGGGAATGAACCGCTCGTAGAGCACGCGAATATTCGAATCGGGATGTTTCGTGGCCAAGGCGATGGCCGACTTGGCGGCGGGCTCGGGAATGGACTTTTCCTCGATGGATTTCAGCAACACCAAAGCGCCGCCCGTCGAAGACATCATCCGCTGGACGATCTCCGCTCGCGCGTCCTCGGCAATTGAACTACTCGCCAGTAGCTTCTTGATGGCAGACCAATCCTGCAGATCGACAAGCGCCGCAACGGCCGCTTTGCGCACCGAAGCA
>JBKPMZ010000257.1:0-10913 GCA_046732415.1 Vulcanimicrobiota bacterium | reverse complement strand
CTCTCGAGCGGCGCGTCGTCGAGCGTGTCGCTCCCTTCGATCGCACTCACGCCGGAAGGAGCGGCAAAACGCACGCGCACGCCCGTCGCGGGCGCACCGCCCAGATTCGAAAAGGCGAATTCGACGCGAATCGTTTCGCCGGGCGTCACGGTGCGGCGCGGCGTTACCACGAGCGTACGCAGACTCTCCATAAGCGCAGGAGAGCCAGGTGCGAAGACGCCGGTCAGCGCGCTGGTCTGGGGCCGATCATTGCCTGCCACGGTTTATGGTGTTCAGTTGAGCAGTTCGAGCGTCCTGGCAAGACGCTCGGAACGCTCGCCGGGATGGCGCTGCGCGTACGCCTCCACCTGCGCGCTCTCGCCGCGTCGTGCGAGCGCGTGCGCGGCCGCAAGCGCCACTGCATCGGACGGATCGTCCAGCGCGTGCACGAGGAGCCGCTGCGAACGCTCGTCCGCGAGATCGGCAACGGCGAAAATGAGATCGCAACGCGCGGATTCGGACAGACCGGCGAATTCATCGCCCGCCTCCTGCGTCCAATCCGTCGTCGCAGTCCACGGCTCCAGCGGTTTTGCCGGTTCTTCCTTGCGAGCCGGAGCACGCGGTGCCAGCAGCGCGTATCCGCCCACGATCAGTCCCGCGATAAAGATGAGCGCCAAAACCGCGAGAACGATCGTCATGCCGGCAGATGCGTGAGTTGCGTGCGCACCACGTCGAGCGCGGCGTCCAGCACCGGATACGGTTTGCGCTGCAGCGCGTCGATGAACGCGGTTTCGTCCGCGCCCGTCAGTTCGTCGAACGCGGCGATAGCCAGATCGCGGTAGTTGCGCAATCCGTCACCTTCGGACGGCAAAAACCGCGCAAGCACTGCCCAGGGCGACGCCGTGCCGATCGGTGCGTCGTTCAATCCACGGCGCAACTGTTCGATCTGCTCGGGCGCGATACTGCCGTGCAGCAGCAGCGAGCCGGAGAGCTCGGGCAACGGTACGTCGGTATGCAGATCGTGCAAGAGCGCATCGAGCGCATCGCGGGACGCCGCCGTTTCCAAGTCGCGAGGCGCGATGACGTACGTCGGCATACGCAGTTTGATGAACACGCGATCGAGCGTCTCGCGCAAATGTTCGCGCACGTCGTGCACGCACGCATCGTCGGCGGCCGACAGCGCGTCGGGGAAAAACGCGCGAATCGCAAACAGATGCGTCACCAGACCCGTAAAGCGCGCTTCTCCGAGGAAACGCAGCGTACGCGCGAGGCGATCGCGATCGAACGCGATGACGGTTTGCACGCCTCCCGCGGTTGGCGGCGCCGCGGTCATCACGGCAGGCGCTTCCGGAAGCGAGAGAACGGGTCCGCCGGGCAGTTCCTGACGCGCGACGGGCGTCGCCGGGGGCAATTCCATGAAGCGATCGTCACCGCCGGTGAGCGCGCGCTGCGATCCGTTACCGAACGACGGACCAAGCATGCCGTCCAAGCCGAACGGCAAGCCGGAGATCGTGTTCGCGAACGCGGGAGCGCAGCGAACCTTCACCTCCGCGGCGGAGATCTCGTCCTGGCGATCGCCGTCGTAGGCGACGCGCGCGGTTCGGATAATCGCCTCGCCGGAGGCAAGACCGTTGTGCACGACCTCGCGCCAGCGAATCGTCGCCTCGACTCCCGGATCGACGTCGCTGAGCACGATACCTCGTTCGCTCATCAGCGGTGAAAGCGCGCCGACGTCGCGCACGGGCAGATCGTTGACGGCGGTCGTGTTCGGAACGTAAATCAGCGAATCGAGCGCCGGTACCGTCACGCTGACCTTGCGCGCGGGACCGTCGCCGCTGTTGCGCACGTGCAGAATAAATTCGACTTCGGCGCCCGCGTCGACGATCTCGTCGGGTTCGCAGCGCAGCGTGCCGATGGCAAAACTGGGTTCGGCCGTCGTGACGATCGTCAGCGCGCCAAGCTGCACCGGAAGCATCGCGTCTGCGGTGAGCACCGATTCGATGGAGACCGGATGCGCCTTCGCAAGACTGCGCAGCAGCCGTACGCCCAGACGCGCTTCGGCACTTGCGCCCGGTGCGATCTCGCCGAAAAGCAGCGTCGAGCGTTCGCGCGTTGCGCCTTCGACGGTCTCCAGACGCGCTTCCGGCGATACGTACATGCGCAGGCGCACGTTTTGCGCGGCATCCGTACCTTCGTTGCGTACGCGCACGAACACGTCGACCAGTTGATTGGGCCGGAAGACGTCGTCTTGCACGAGCGAGAGCCCCGAACTCTGCGCGGAAAACGCCGGATGCGATTCCACGCGCCACTGCACTTCGTCCAGCGGCACCTCGCCGAGCTCGCGCGTGTGCAGGCTCGCACCCAAACGCAATTCGCTGCGGTCGGGATACGGCGTACGCACGCGTGCGCGAACGGTGATCTTGCGCGAGCCGTACGCATCTATCGTGCCGAGATCGACGCTCTCGTTCTCCACTTCCAGACGCGCGCTTTTGTCGAACACGCGCACGTCGTCCAGGCCTGCGTCGACGTGCAGGTGCAGCACGGCGTCGGTCGCGGGCGCGCTGCCGTCGTTCGTGATCGTTACGACCGCCTCGCACTCGTCCGACGGACGCACTGCGAGGGCGCCGACGCGCTCCACTCCGTTGCGCCGCGGTGCGAAGAACGGCGTCGAGCGCGCGGTGAGGCTGGCTTCGAACGAACGCTCTCCGCCTTGCCATTGCAGAACCGGATGCACGCGCAGCACGCTCATGTCGGCCATCGGCGATGCGAGTGTTGCTTCCGCGAGCACGTCGACGTTCTGTCGCGCGGGAATCGTCCCGGCGTCAAATGAGAGCGCGTCCTTTTTGCGCTCGCGGATCGGCCTGCCGTCGATGCGAACCGAACCGCGCACGTGAATCAGACCTTCGGGCAGCGTGTAGGAGACGACGACGTTGTGCGCCGCCGTCGTACCGCTGTTGTACGCCTGCAACTTCAAAGTAACGCGCGATCCGGGCGCCGCTTCAGTCGGCTCGATGGCGAAAACCGTGCGCTCGTTTTCGAAGTCCGGCTGCGCGGCAACCGTGAGCGCCGCCGGCTCGAGCGTAAAACCCGGCGTCTCTTGCGAAGCGATCTGTGCGCGCGCGACGATGCTGGTTTGATCGTCGAGCGGATCGTCGATGCGAACGCGGTATTGCAGCGTCACCGTTGCGCTCGCCGGAAGCGTTTGCGCAATCACCGGCGCGTGCACGCGGTCGAACGGTGCGAGCAGGTCGCGTTCGAGTTCGCGGCCGTTCACGCGCGCCGAATTCGGAATGTAACTCGTATGTTCCGGAATCGGAACGACGGCTACCACGTCGTGTGCGCTCGATTCGCCCGCGTTGTGCACCTTGACCGTTACGGTTGCCTCGCCGCCCGGCCGCGGATCGTGCTGGCGCGATTCGATCGCGACGTTCGTGAGCGCGTTGTCGAGCGCAGGACGGCTGCGGGCAACCAGGCGCACGATGTTCGAACCGACCGGAGCAAGTTCGAACGCCGCGACCGCGGCCTGCAGTTCGACCGTCGAGCCGTTCTCGATGGCGCCTGCAACGCTGTACGCGATGTCGATGCGGCGTTCTTGGCCCGGTGCGACGTCGCCGATGTCGGCACCGGCGCGTGCAAGCAGTGGAGAATTTCCGTGTTCGTCGTCGAGCTCGGTGCCGTCGAGTTGGCCGCTGCCGACGAGATAGACTAAACCATCGGGTAAGTTGAATCGTACGCGCACACCTGTCGCAGTCGCACCGCCTTGATTGCGGAACGTGAAGGTGGCGCGCACCGTCATTCCAGGTTCCAACTCGCGCTCAGGCGAAACGACGAGGGTTCGAAGTCCCTCGGGTATGGTCGGAGCTCCCGGCGTGAAAACGTCCGTCAGGGTGCGCATGACTAGAGAACATTTTTCGCCGCAACGCAAGCGGCACCTTGACAAACTTCTGACATCACGAAAGGTTTACGCCACATGCTCGCAACGAAGGTGGATCGCGTCGCCGATGCGGTTTCGCGTCTTGGATCGGAAAGCGCATTCGAAGTGCTCGCCCGCGCCAAAGCGCTTGAAGCGGAGGGCAAGCGAGTCGTGCACATGGAGATCGGCGAACCCGATTTCGACACGCCGGCGCACATCAAAGAAGCGGGCATCCAAGCGATCCGCGACAACTACACGCACTATTCGCCTTCGGCGGGCATCATTCAACTGCGCGACGTGATTGCCGGCTATGCGGCCAAGTTCCGCGGCGTCGAGCCGTTCGCGGCGGACAACGTGGTCGTCTCGCCGGGCGCAAAGCCTGTCATTTGGAACATCCTCAGCGCAATTCTCAGCCCCGGCGATGAGTTCGTGTATTTCGATCCCGCGTATCCGGCGTATGCGTCGTGCGCAAATTACCTGGGCGCCAAAGTCGTGGCGATTCCGCTCTACGAAGAAAAAAATTGGCGCATGGACTTGGACGAACTCGAACGCCGCGTTTCCGATAAGACGCGCGCAATCATGATCAACTCGCCGCACAATCCGACGGGCGGCGTGCTGACCAAGGGCGATCTCGAACGCATCGCGCAGCTGGCGATCAAACACGATTTCCTCGTGATCGCCGACGAAATTTACAGCCGCAATTTTTACGAGAGCACGTTCTCGTCGATCGTCGCCGTACCCGGCATGCGCGAACGTACGATCATCGTCGACGGATTTTCGAAAGCGTACGCGATGACGGGCTGGCGCCTGGGCTACGCCATCATGCCGCCGAGCCTGGCGAAGATCGTGACGCTGTTCAACAACAACACGTTTTCGTGCGTCGCGACGTTCGTGCAGCAAGCCGGTATCGCAGCGCTGCTCGGTCCCGACGAACCGGTGCGCGAGATGAATGAAACGTTCCGCGCGCGGCGCGACCGGCTAGTGAACGGTCTGAACACATTGCCGGGCGTCTCGTGCACGATGCCCGAAGGCGCGTTCTACGCGTTTCCCAACGTGAAGCAGGTTGCCGCGGACGACAAGGCGCTTGCGACGTTTCTGCTCTCGGAAGGCGGCGTCGCATGCTTGGGCGGTTCCGCGTTCGGAAGCGCCGGAAAGGGCTATCTGCGCTTTTCCTACGCGGCCTCACTCGAAGACATCGACTACGCGCTCGAGCAGATGGCGCGCTGCATTCCCCAGTTCAAAGGATAAGTGTCCGCGCTCTCGCACCTCGAATGTTCGAAGTGCGGCTCCACGTATGACGCAGATACGCCGCAACAGCTTTGCCGTTGCGGCGGTCCGCTTTTAGCACGCTACGATCTGCAGGCCGCGGCGGCAACGTTTACCGCCGCGAACCTCGCGACGCGCGAGCAATCGCTCTGGCGTTACGAAGAACTGCTGCCCGTACGCGATCGCGCCATGCGTGTAAGTCTGAACGAATCTTTCACACCCCTTGCGCCGCTGCACGCCTTCGGCGGCGAAATCGGCCTGCGCAACCTGTACGTAAAAGACGAAGGCGCGCTGCCGACGGGCAGCTTTAAAGCGCGCGGCGCGGCCGTTGGGATCTCGCGTGCGAAAGAACTCGGCATCACGCGCTTCGCCATGCCGACGAATGGCAATGCGGGCGGCGCGTGGTCGGCGTATGGCGCTCGAGCGGGCGTAGAAGCATACGTCGTCATGCCGGAGAGCGCGCCCGAAATCAACCGGCTAGAATGCGCGATGTACGGCGCGCATGTCTGGCTCGTCGACGGGCTCATTGGCGATGCGGGACGCATCGTCGGCAAAGCGGTCGCGCAACACGGCATTTTCGATGCCTCGACGCTCAAAGAACCGTACCGCATCGAAGGCAAGAAGACGCTGGGCTTCGAGATCGCAGACCAACTGCAATGGACGGTTCCCGACGTGCTGCTTTACCCCACCGGCGGGGGCGTCGGGCTCATCGGTATTTACAAAGCGCTGCGTGAATTGCAAGCGCTGGGCTTGCTCGGCGAAAAGATGCCCCGCATGGTTGCGGTGCAAGCCGAAGGCTGCGCGCCGATCGTGCAGGCGTTCGCGCAAGGAAAGCGCGAGTCGCAGCCGTGGCAAAATGCGCACACGATCGCGTTCGGCATCACCGTTCCCAAAGCGCTTGGTGATTTTCTGGTGCTCGACGCACTCTACGAAACGCGCGGTACGGCAATCGCCGTCGACGACGCATCCATATCGCAGATGCAGCAGCGTCTGGCGGCAGCGGAAGGACTGCTGATTTGCCCCGAAGGTGCAGCGACGCTCGCGGCGGCGAAGCAGTTGCGCGAACAGGGGTGGATCGCAAGCGGCGAACGCGTGCTCGCGATCAACACCGGAACGGGCCTCAAATACCCGGCGGTGCCGTATCCGCAGCCGCCGCTGCTGCAGCGCGACGGCGATCTGCTGATCGCACGATAAGCACGCCGATCGCGGCAACGATCGCGGCCTGAACCGCCGGCTGCAGCCACGGCGCTTGCGCACGTGCGCCATAGATAATCGACACCGAAAACCACGTCGAAAAAATGAGAATGCCGCTGCCGATGGCAACTTGCACCGCACGGTTTGAGCGAATCGCCGAGTCGTTCTCGCGATACAACTGCGGCGCGGCTTTGGGCATCGCCAGCATCGCGGCACCCATCAGGAAGAACACGATCATCACCGAGAGTACGCGCAAGTTTACCCCGAAGACGTAGCCGAGTGCGGTGGATTCGAGCAAACTGAACGAACCCAGAACGGCGCTGAGCGTGAGTGCGGCGACCGGCGTTTGATATCGCGCATGCGTGTGGGCGAAACGCTCCGGAATGATGCCGTCCACACCCCACGCATAGATCCACCGCGATTGCGCGAGAAACAGCGGCAGGAATGTCTTCACGACGATCACCGCGACGAACACGTTCATGACCGAAGACAACCACCGCGGCATCACCAGACCGAGCAGTCCCGTGGAGGTGGTGTACGTCGTAAGCCCGCGCGCACTCAATGCGGGAATCGCTTGCCACGGCACTGCATGGTACACCGCGAACGTGAACAGCGTGTACACGACCGTGACCAGTACCACGGCGATCAGCACGCCGCGCGAAAGCGAACGGCGTGCGTCCACCGCCTCGCCGCCGGTTTGCGTTGCGGTCGAAAGCCCGAGGTAGCCGAAGAACAGCACCGGCAGCGCGGTCGCGATTCCGCCGAACGCGTTCGTCGCGTGCGTGTAGTGCGTGAGTTCGCCCGCGGGCAGATGCAGCCGCGCCGTCAACGCTGCGGTGAACTGGGCATGGTCGGCGCCGAATCCGTACGCCATCAGCGTCACCGCGACGGCGACGACGAAGATCATCGCGGCTACGGTGAGTCCAGCGGCCAGACGGATGCCGCGCACATGAATCAGCCACACGCCCCACAGCAGCACCAGGCCGCACGCCAGCGTTCCCGGCGTCGACGTCAGCGCAGCTGCCGCGGCGGACCAGCCGATCGAACTGCACGCATTTGCCAAAAACCGCGGCGCCACGTACGCGAGCGTACCGAGCGAACCCGTCACGCCGAACCACGCAAGCAGCGTCGCCACGAATCCCCAGCGCAGGCCGAGCACGTCCCGGATAATAACGTACTCGCCGCCTGCGCCGATGAGGCCCGAAGCGAAGAAGTAGCGGTAGGCGGCAACGGTGAGCAGCGTGATGGCACCGCCCGCAAGCATGAGCCACGGCACCAGATCGCCGACGCCAATCACCGTCTGCTGTATCTGCGTGGAAACGAAGAACAACCCGGCCGCAATTTCATTCGTTACGCCGAACGCGACGACGGCCCACGTTCCAAGAACGCGGCGAAGGGGCGGAGCGTGCATCAAGCAGACTTCCCGCTACCGCGGCGAAAGCCATCCGCATGCTCGGTCAAGAACCGCCGCAGCCGAAGCTTTGGAAAGCGTGCCTTGCCGCCGCTGTAGTCGTCTTTCCGTTTTCATACTTTTTCGATATCGCAACGATGCACCACCGGCCCGGGTGGATATACTGGCTGGTCGCGAGCTCGATTACGTTTCTCATCGGCTGGCAAACATATAAGGGCTACGGCGCGATGTTGTACAGAACAAACGCCACGGTGTGGTGGCCACGCTTGTCACGTGCTGCACTATCGCTTTTGCCGGATCGCAAAAAGCTGGACGATTAGCGCCCGAAACCTCGGCGACGCTTCGATGCCTCAGCGTGACACACGCAGCGAGCGGGCGTACGTCGGCGCTGCGCCCGCCTATACTCGTTTAGGCGGCGCCGCAACACGGAACCTTGAGCATATGCGAGACAGCCGTCCAATGTGGCCCGTTATGCGCCAGCTCCAGCGCGATCCGCTTGCTCTCGGTGCCGCCGCGCAGTCCGATACGAATCGCGAATGGCACGCCCGCATCAAGGGCGTGAAAGCCGTGAAGTCGGTCTGCCCGTATTGCGCCGTGGGGTGCGGCCAGTTGCTGTACGTGAAAGACGACAAACTCATCCAAGTCGAAGGCGATCCGGACAGTCCGATCTCACGCGGGCGCTTGTGCCCCAAAGGCGCGGCAACGCGCACGATGGTGCAAAGTCCGACGCGCGAGTATAAAGTGAAGTACCGCCGTCCGTACGGAACGACGTGGGAAGAATTGTCGCTCGATCAGGCGATGGAGATGATCGCCGATCGCGTGCTCAAGACGCGGCGCGAAACGTGGCTGAGCCAAGAAGAAGGCAAGGACGTCAACCGCTGCGAGGGCATCGCAAGCCTCGGCGGCGCGACGCTCGACAACGAAGAAAACTATCTCATGAAAAAACTCTACACTGCGCTCGGCGTCGTGCAGGTAGAGAACCAAGCGCGAATATGACATAGCTCGACGGTTCCCAGTTTGGGAACCTCGTTCGGCCGCGGCGGCGCCACCACGTTCCAGCAAGATCTGCAGAACTCGGACTGCATCATGATCATGGGATCCAATATGGCCGAAAATCATCCGGTCGGATTCCAATGGGTCATGGAAGCACGCGAGCGCGGGGCAAGACTCATTCATGTCGATCCGCGGTTCACACGAACCAGCGCCATGGCCGATCTGCACGTTCCGATTCGCGCAGGAACGGACATCGCATTCCTGGGCGGCATCATCAACTACATTCTGCAAAACGACCGCGCGTTCAAAGACTACGTCGTGAACTACACCAACGCGCCGGTCGTTTTGAAAGACGAATACCAAGATCCGGAAGAACTCGACGGGCTGTTCTCGGGCTGGAATGAAGAAAAAGGCGGCTACACGTTCGAGAGCTGGCAGTATAAAGGCATGGATTTGCACGGCGCCGCCGGACAGCGCGAAGGTGAAAGCGCACTGGCAAAGCACGAAGCATTCCAGCAACGCGAGGACGCGCTCAAGCACGGCGAGCCTCCGAACATGGACAAGACGCTCGAACATCCGCGCTGTATCTATCAGGTCATCAAGCGTCACTACTCGCGCTATACGCCCGAAACCGTGGCGAAAATCTGCGGCATTCATCCCGAACAGCTCATCGAAGTGGCGGAGGCGCTGTGCAGCAATAGCGGGCGCGATCGCACGAGCTCCATCGCGTACTCCGTGGCGTGGACGCAGCACACGTTCGGCGTGCAGATGATCCGCTCGGCCGCGATCATTCAATTGCTTCTCGGCAATATCGGCCGGCCCGGCGGCGGCATCATGGCGCTTCGCGGACACGCGTCGATTCAAGGCTCCACGGATATTCCAACGCTGTTCAATATCTTGCCGGGCTACATTCCGATGCCGCATGCGAAGGCGCATCACGACCTCAACCACTTCATCGAATCGGAAGGCGCGAAGACCGGTTTCTGGGGCAACCTCGACAAGTACACGATCAGTTTGCTCAAAGCGTGGTACGGCGAGCACGCCACCGAAGACAATGAGTACTGCTTCAAATTGCTGCCGCGCATCAGCGGCGATCATTCCGCGTACCGCAGCGCGATGGCCGCGCTGGACGGCAAACTCAAAGGCTACTTCATCTGCGGGGAAAACCCGGCTGTCGGCAATGCGAACGCCGGTCTGCATCGCCGCGCGCTCGCGAGTTTGGAATGGCTGGTCGTTCGCGATTTTCACGAAATTGAGTCGGCCGCGTTCTGGTACGACTCGCCCGAGATCGAATCGGGCGAACTCAAAACCGAAGAAATCGCCACCGAAGTGTTTTGGATGCCGGCGGCGGCCCACACCGAGAAGGACGGATCTTTCACCAATACGCAGCGCTTGCTGCAGTGGCATCACAAAGCCGTCGAACCGCAAGGCGATGCGCGCTCGGAGCTGTGGTTCTACTATCATCTCGGCAAACGCATCAAGCAAAAAATCGAAGCGCAGGACGAGCCGTGGGCCGATGCGATCCGCTGGCTTACGTGGGATTATCCGACCAAAGGCGAGATCGACGAACCCGATGCGCATATGGTGCTGCGTGAAATCAATGGCTGGGATAGCGAAGGCAAAGCGCTCTCGTCGTATACGCAGCTCAAAGCCGACGGCAGCACGGTTTGCGGCTGCTGGATCTACTGCGGCTGCTACAAAGACGAACTGAACCAAACAGCGCGGCGTAAACCGCACTCGCAGCAAACATGGGTGGCGCCGGAATGGGGCTGGGCGTGGCCTGCGGATCGGCGCCTGCTGTATAATCGCGCCTCGGCGGATCCCGACGGCAAGCCGTGGAGTGCGCGCAAGGCGTACGTGTGGTGGGATTCGGTCAAGGAACAGTGGACCGGTTACGACGTTCCGGATTTCGAGAAGACCAAGAAACCGGGATATGTGCCGCCGTCCGGCGCGAAACGCGAAGAAGCGATCGCGGGCTGGCATCCGTTCATCATGCAAGACGACGGCTTAGGATGGCTCTTCGTTCCGAACGGCGTCGTCGATGGACCGCTGCCGACGTACTTCGAACCGCACGAATCGCCGGTAAAAAATGCGCTGTACGGCGTGCAGTCCAACCCCGCGCGTCAGGTGTTCCCTCGCACATTCAACGAATACAAC